>CAMLQG010000148.1 GCA_946482075.1 uncultured Erythrobacteraceae bacterium | reverse complement strand
GGCGGCCATCTGGCGCAGGGGCGCAGGCGGTCGCCGCACACGGTGCGCGCCTATGTCGCCACCGCCGCGCGGCTGCTGGACCGGCTCGGTGATACGGACTGGCCTGCGCTCGCGCGGATCGACGGACCAACGCTGCGTCACCAGCTTGCTTCCCGGCGTGCGGAGGGGATCGGCAATGCCTCGGCCGCGCGCGAACTTTCCGCACTCAAATCCTTCCTCGCTTTCGCTCGTGGGCAGGCCGGGCTCGAAGATGCTGCTCCGCCTCGTCTGAGGGGGCCACGGATCAAGAAGGGCATCCCTCGCCCGGTCACGCCGGACGATGCGGAAGGGCTGGCCAGCCTCGTGGCGAAGAATGCCCGACAGGACTGGATCGGCGCGCGCGACCGCGCAGTGCTGCTGCTGCTCTACGGCGCGGGGCTGCGCATTGCCGAAGCGCTGTCGCTTACAAACGATGATCTGCCGTTGGGCGAGACGCTGGTAGTAACAGGGAAAGGCAACAAGCAGCGCGTGGTGCCGCTCCTGCCGGTCGTCCGTGAAGGTGTGGTGGCCTATCTGAAAGCCCAGCCCTGGCCGATGAGCAAAGGCGACCCGCTGTTCCGGGGTGCGAAGGGCGGGCCACTATCCCAAGGGATGGTGCAGAAGGCGATGGCGCGGGCCCGCATCATGCTCGGCCTGCCGCCCACCGCCACGCCGCATGCGCTGCGCCATAGCTTCGCCACCCATCTGCTGGGCGCCGGCGCGGACTTGCGAAGCCTGCAGGAACTGCTCGGCCATGCAAGCCTCGGCTCCACGCAGATCTACACCAAGGTGGATGCCGCGAAGATGCTCGACGCTTACCGCTCGGCCCATCCGAGGGAGCGGGACTGATCCTCGCATTCGGCGCGAGGCTTCCACGTCAGCACGCGCCAGACATAGGCAAGCAGAGTAGCGGCGAGAAGGAGGACGAGCATCATCGTCATCCAGCCCGAACCTTCGCCCAGATAGATACCCAGCAGGCGGCTGCCTTCGATGATCGCCGCATTCCAGATCAGCGATCCGGCAAAAGTGAAAGCGAGGAAGCGCCAATGGCTCATATGCGCCATACCGGCGGGCAGCGAGATCATCGTGCGCAGGAAGGGCGAGAAGCGCAGGAAGAACACTATCCACTGGCCCTGCCGGCGCAGAAAGCGCGCGGCATTCTCGACATCTTCCCATTCCAGCGTCAGCCAGCGGCCCCAGCGATCGATCACCGGACGCATGCGCCGATAGCCGAGCCGGTCGCCCAGCAGGAACCAGACATAGTTGCCGACAGTCGCGCCGATGGTGGCCGCCATCAGCATGGGCCAGAACTGCATGTTGCCGCGCGCCACTGCCATGCCGCCTAGAGCGAGGATCACCTCGGACGGGAGCAGGGGAATGACGTTCTCCAGCGCCATCAGCAGCGCAACGCCGCTATAGCCCCCATCCGCCACGAGATTTATGATCAGCTGTTCCATCACCGTATAAACGAAGCCGGTGACGAAAAGTCGCAATCGCGAGAACTATTTGTCGGCCAGACGTGCCTCGATAGCCTCCCAGATGAGGGCGGCGGTATCGGTGCCGTTGAACCGGTCGATCGCGACGATGCCGGTGGGCGAGGTTACGTTAATCTCGGTCAGCCAGTGGCCGCCGATCACGTCGATGCCCACGAAGATCAGGCCAAGACGCTTCAGTTCGGGCCCGAGAGCGGCACAGATTTCTTCCTCGCGCGGGGTCAGCGTGGTGGCTTCGGCCGACCCGCCGACCGCAAGATTGGAGCGGAATTCACCCGCACCGGGCCGCCGGTTGATGGCGCCGGCCACTTCGCCGTCGACCAGCACGATGCGCTTGTCCCCTTCCGTCACTTCCGGAAGGAACGGCTGAACCATGTGTGGTTCGGGCCAGGTGTTGTTGAACACTTCGAACAACGCGCCGAGATTGTCGCCGGTTTCCGGCACGCGGAAGATCGCCTTGCCGCCATTGCCGTGGATCGGCTTCACCACCACAGCGCCGTGCTTGGCCATGAAGCGGCGGACCTCTTCCGTGCTGCGCGTGACGAGGGTGGGCGGCATGAAGTGGCGGAAATCGAGCACGAAGACCTTTTCCGGCGCGTTGCGGACGCTGACCGGATTGTTGACCACCAATGTCTCGCTCTCGATCCGCTCGAGCAGATGCGTGGCGGTGATATAGCCCATGTGGAACGGAGGATCCTGCCGCATCAGCACGACATCGACATCCTTGCCGAGATCGAGCAGGCGCGGCTCGCCGATGCTGACATGATCGCCCACCACGCGCTGTACCGTGACGGGATGGGCCATGGCGTGAAGCCGGTTGTCCGCGTCCAGCGTCAGTGAATCCACGTGATATTCGAACAGCTCATGCCCGCGCGCCTGCGCGCTCAGCAGCAGGGCGAAGGTGGAATCGCCGGCGATATTGATGTTTTTCAGCGGGTCCATCTGGACCGCGACGCGTAACCCCATTCCTACAATCCCGTTCGCCCTGAGCTTGTCGAAGGGCCGCTTTTCCACTTCCAGGGCGCATGGAAGAAGAACGGTGCTTCGACAAGCTCAGCACGAACGGACTTCGGTTCGGGGCGTACCCTCAAGGTTGCCACGCATTGACGATGTGGCGCGGGAAACGCCACGGCGCAA
>CAMLQG010000147.1 GCA_946482075.1 uncultured Erythrobacteraceae bacterium | reverse complement strand
AGCCCAGCATGCCCTGTTCGCCGAAATACTCCCTGGCGAGATTGTCCGTGCTGAGCGCGGCCGTGTGATAGGTCGGCAGCGTGATCAGGTGGTGGAAGATCCCGGCGCGCGCGGCTGCATCGCGCTGGAAAGTACGGATCTTCTCGTCCGCCGCTTGCGCCAGGTCGGTTGCGTCATAATCGGCGCTCATCAGCCTGGCCCGGTCATAGGCCGCCATGTCGCGGCCTTCTGCGGCCCAGGTGTCGAAGATCTGCTGGCGGAAGTTCAGCGTCCAGTTGAAGCTCGGCGAATTGTTGTAGACCAGCTTGGCGTTGGGGATCACTTCGCGGATGCGGTCGACCATGCCGGCGATCTGTTCGACATGCGGCTTCTCGGTCTCGATCCACAGCAGATCCGCACCATTCTGGAGCGAAGTGATGCAGTCCAGCACGCAGCGATCCTCGCCGGTGCCGCTGCGGAACTGGAACAGGTTGGAGGGCAAACGCTTCGGGCGCAGCAGCCTGCCTTCGCGGCTGATCAGCACGTCGCCATTGCCGAGCGTTGCCGGATCGATTTCCTCGCAATCGAGGAAGGCATTGTACTGGTCGCCCAGATCGCCCGGCTCGCTCGTATAGGCGATCTGCTTGGTCAGCCCTGCGCCCAGCGAATCCGTGCGCGCGACGATGATCCCGTCATCCACGCCCAGTTCGAGGAAGGCATAGCGGATCGCGCGGATCTTCTGGAGGAAATCCTCATGCGGCACGGTCACCTTGCCGTCCTGGTGGCCGCACTGTTTCTCGTCCGACACCTGGTTCTCGATCTGCAACGCGCAGGCGCCTGCCTCGATCATCTTCTTGGCCAGCAGATAGGTCGCCTCGGCATTGCCGAAGCCGGCGTCGATATCGGCGATGATCGGGACGATATGCGTTTCATAATTGTCGATCGCATGCTCGATCCGCTTGGCTTCGACCTGGTCGCCGCGGCCGCGCGCGGCGTCGAGATCGCGGAACATCATGCCCAGTTCGCGGGCATCGGCCTGGCGCAGGAAGGTGTAGAGTTCCTCGATCAGGGCGGGGACGGAGGTCTTCTCGTGCATCGACTGGTCGGGCAGGGGACCGAACTCGCTGCGCAGCGCTGCGATCATCCAGCCGGAGAGGTAGAGATAGCGGCCCTTGGTGGAACCGAAATGCTTCTTGATCGAGATCAGCTTCTGCTGGCCGATGAAGCCATGCCAGCAGCCGAGCGACTGGGTGTAGGCCGCCGGATCGGCATCATAGGCGGCCATGTCGGCACGCATGATGCCGGCGGTGTGGCGCGCGATGTCGAGCCCGCTGCGGAAGCGGTTCTGCAGGCGCATGCGTGCGGCGGATTCGCGGTCGATCATGCGCCAGTTGGCGCCGTATTCGGCCATGGCGCTGCCGATGCTGTCGATTTGGGTCTGGTAGATCATGGCACAAGCCTTCGTGAAAATTGCGATGCCGCCTGATGCTGGGAAATGCTGCATCGCGGAAGGCGCGCCGAAGTCACATTGTCAAACTTTACAAAATATGGATGTAATGTTGTAATTGATCTTACTTCCGCTCCTTTCCGAAAGTCCGCGCCGATGGCGAAGAATGCATTGTTCATGGGGCCCCGCCTCAAAAGCGTCCGGCGCGACCTCGGGTTGACACAGGCCAACATGGCGGCCGATCTCGATATCTCGCCATCCTATGTCGCGCTGATGGAGCGTAACCAGCGCCCGATCACGGCCGATCTCCTGCTGAAGCTCGCGCGGACCTATCGCATCGACATCGCGGCACTCGCGGGCGATGGCGGCGAGGAGCTCACCGCGCGCCTCCAATCCGTCCTCAAGGAGCCGATCTTCGCGGATATAGATCTTCCGGCGCTCGACGTGGCCGACATCGCGGCCAGCTATCCGGGCTTTGCCGAGGCGCTGCTCCGTCTCCATACCGCCTATAGCGAGGAACAGCTTGCGCTGGCGCAACAGCGCGCGACACTTGCCCGGGAAGACGGGACCCCGGAGGCGCAGTCGTCCCCGGTGAACGAGGCGCGCAATTTCCTCTCCGCGCGCCGCAACTGCTTCCCCACGCTGGACGACAGCGCTGCCGCGGTCGCGGAGGAAGCGGACGGCCTCGACGCGCTGGTCGCGCGGTTGCGCGATCGCCATGGCTTGCGCGTTCGCTTCGTCGATCCGGAAATCATGCTGGGCGCGCTGCGCTGGCATGATCGCCATCGCGACCAGATCCTGGTGAGCCGCCTGCTCGACCATGCGGCGCGCAAGTTCCAGCTGGCCTTGCAACTGGCCCTGCTCGAAGCGCGGGGCGAGATCGCGCAGCTGCTGTCCACTGGCCGGTTTCCCAGCGAGAACGGCCGTCGCCTGACCCGGCGCGCCTTGGCGAGCTACTGGGCGGGGGCGGTGCTGATGCCCTATCGCCGCTTCGCCCGAGCCGCGCGCGAGATGCGCCACGATATCGAGGCGCTGGCGAGCGAGTTCGGCACCAGCTTCGAACAGGTCGCCCATCGCCTCACCACGCTGCAAAGGCCGGGGGAGGAAGGCGTGCCGTTCTTCTTCCTGCGGATCGATCCGGCCGGCAATGTCTCCAAGCGCCTGGATGGCGCCGGCTTCCCTTTCGCCCGCCATGGCGGCGGCTGCCCGCTATGGAGCGTCCATGCGACATTCCAGGCCCCGCAGCGGATCGTGCCCCAATGGCTGGAACTGCCGGACGGCCAGCGCTTCTTCTCGATCGCGCGCACGGTGGAGGCCGGTGGCGGCGCCCACGGGGCGCCCCGCGCCCTGCGCTCGGTCGCGCTGGGATGCGCGGGCGAACATGCCGGGATGCTGGTCTATGCCGACACGCTGAAGGACGAAGCGGCAACCCCGATCGGCGTCGCTTGCCATCTCTGCCATCGTCCCCAATGCATCGCCCGTGCAGCCCCGCCGATCGGGCGCGAGATGCGGCCGGACGACAGCCGCGAGACAGGGGTCCCGTTTGCGTTTGCGGGGGACTAGGTTTCCAAGTCTCCGTTCGTCATTGCGAGGAGGCGGAGCCGACGCGGCAATCCAGAGCGTCGCGCG
>CAMLQG010000146.1 GCA_946482075.1 uncultured Erythrobacteraceae bacterium | reverse complement strand
GCCCAAGCTGATCGCGTTCGAGAGCGTCTATTCGATGGACGGCGACGTCGCCCCGATCCACGCGATCTGCGACCTGGCCGACAAGTACAACGCGCTGACCTATATCGACGAGGTCCACGCGGTCGGCATGTACGGCGCGCGCGGCGGCGGCATTTCGGAGCGCGACGAGGCCGCGCACCGGATCGACATCATCGAAGGCACGCTGGGGAAGGCGTTCGGCGTGATGGGCGGCTATATCGCGGCCGACACCAAGATCATCGACGTGATCCGCTCCTACGCACCGGGCTTCATCTTCACCACCTCGCTCAGCCCCGTGCTGGTCGCGGGCGTGCTCGCTTCGGTGAAGCACCTCAAGGAATCCTCGGCGGAACGCGAAGGCCAGCAGGCCGCCGCCGCCATGCTCAAGCAGATGATGCGCGATGCCGGCCTGCCGGTAATGGATTCGACCACCCATATCGTCCCGCTGATGGTCGGCGATCCGGTGAAGGCGAAGAAGATCAGCGATATCCTGCTCGCCGAATATGGCGTCTATGTGCAGCCGATCAATTTCCCCACCGTGCCGCGCGGCACGGAACGCCTGCGCTTTACCCCCGGCCCGTCGCATACCGAAGCGATGATGCGCGAGCTGACGGATGCACTAGTGGAAATCTGGGATCGCTTGGAACTGAAGGCGCAGGAAGCGGCCTGAGTCCGCTGCCTCCGCCACTGCCCTGATCCGACAATGCTGCCGCTTGCGCGCTTTCCGGCGCGCGGGTAGCTGCGCCCGGAGCAGTCATTTGCTCAGGTCGCAGAAGGAATATGCATGTCCGGCAGGCTAGAAGGCAAGGTCGCGATCATTCTCGGCGCATCGCAGCGCGGCGGCGCGGGATGGACGATCGCGGAAGTGCTGGCATCCGAAGGCGCGCAGGTCTTCATCGCCGCTCGCCGGCTGGAAAAGGTCGAGGAACTCGCCAGCGAGATCGGCGGGACGGCTTTCCGCTGCGACGCCGCCAGGGAAGAGGAGGTCGCCGCCTTCGTCGAGGCGACTGTCGCCAAGGCCGGCAGGATCGATATCTGCGTGGCGGCCGTCGGCGTCGGTTCGCTGGGCTTGATCGACGAGACCGGGCTCGACAAGCTCGAGGAAGCTATGCGCGTGAACTTCTTCGGCCCGTTCCAGTTCACCCGCTATTGCGCACGGCACATGGGCGAAGGCGGATCGGTGACGCTGTTCTCCAGCATCGTCTCCACCGACGTCCTGCCGGGCAGCGTCGCCTATGCGACCGCCAAGGCCGCGATCAACACTTTCACGCGCTACGCGGCCGCCGAATATGCGCCGCGGGGCATCCGCGTGAACGCGATCAAGGCCGGGATGCTGGAAGGCCCGCAGGCCCGCCGCTGGCGCAAGGCCGGGATGTATGACCTGTTCCTCAAGGAAATCCCGCTGAAGCGCGCGGTCGAGACCGAGGAACTCGCCCGGACGGTCATCTGGCTGGCCAATGACGCCGTCTCGGTCACCGGCGAAGTGATCCATGTCGATGGCGGCAGCCATCTGCGCCGCCAGCTCTTTCCCGACGAGATGTCGGATGAAGGCCTGTCCTCCATGGGCAAGCGCCGCAGCGATCCGCCAACGGCGTAACCGCGCCTAATTCTCGATCAGTGCGTCATATCCCCGCTCGTTGAATTCGATCAGGCAGAAACCGTGCCCGAACGGATCGGCCAGCATGGCGAGCTTGCCATAGGACGTCTCGGTAGCCTCGCTTTCCAGTTCGGCGCCGGCGTCCACAGCACGGGTGATCGCCGCATCCATGTCTTCCACCACGAAGTCGGGATGAATCGCGGTCCAGTGCCGTTCATAGCCGCGCAACGCGTTGCTGGCCGGATCGGCTGCCGTTCCCGGCTGCTTCTGCAACAGGTAGATCGGCACTTCAGCGCCCAGCAATTCCACGAAGGCCGTGTCGAAACGGCGGCCGACCTCCAGTTCGAGAGCAGCGGTGTAGAAGGCGATCGCCCCTTCGATGTCGGGAACGTCGATATTCAGGATGAGCTTCGGCATGCGTGACATCTCCTTTGCGGGAGAGCAACGAACGAAGCGGCGGCCAAGGTCCCAATCAGAGCTTCGGGATCGACATTCTGAGGAAATCCGTATTGCCGCACTCGGGGAAGCGCGCCTTGAAATCGGCAATCAGCCGGTCTTCGGCCTTCCTGCCCCCAAGCTTCTGCGCCTTGATCGCGGCCCAACGGTCGCGAACGAAAGCGAGCATCGCGCGCATATCCTCGAAGGCCCGGCGATCGGTGATCGCGCTATGGCTCGGCACGATGATCTCCGCCGGCAGGGCTTCCAGTTTCTCGATCTGGGTCAGCCATGACGCGATGCTGGACTGCGTGCCCATCAGGACAGGCGCGTAGTTCTGCTGCACCACGTCGCCGGTGAACAGCACGCCATCCTCTCGCACCAGCACGGCGATGTCGCCATCCGTATGGGCCGGGCCGGCCGCCATGATATCAACATGCACGCCGCCCAGGTTCAGCGACAAAGTCCTGTTGAAGTGGATATCGGCCGCGCGGAACGAGAAATCCTTCAGCAATGCCGCATTGTCAGGCGACATTGCACGGAAGGCTTCGATCATCCTCGCGCCCGATTCGCCGATTTCCCGCTCCTGCACCTTGGGCCGCAGCACGATGGTGGAACGCGGAAAGGCGTTCTCGCCACCGATATGCTCGGGATGGAAATGGGTGGCGATCACATAGATCTGTTTCTCGCCCGCGATCTTGCGGACTTCGTCCAGAATCACCTGGCCGCCGGCCTCGCCCAACCCGCTTTCGATCACCAGAACGGAGCGGGTGCCCACGACGATGCCGACATTGGGCACGGCCTTGCGCCCCTGCGCCGGGATCACATGAACATGGGGAGCAATGGAGCGCGTGATGCCCGGCCTGATCCGCATGGAGCTGGCGTCGAAGGATTGCGGCGCTTCAGCAGCGGAAAGCCCGCCAGGCATCGCGCCGAGCAGACAGAGCGGAGCCAGGATTGCCGTGAGGCGCGTGGTGTATCTCATCCGATCAGCCCCCATCCAGATGGCCGCATCATCAGGCCCGCCCGGATGGGAGCATGAAAGGAGGGGTCAGCGCAAGCTCACCACATTGTCGCTCTTACGCGGATCGGCGCGATCGCCGCGATAGAGACTCGCCATCGGCTCGTCCGCGACCGTGATCGGGACAGCGGCGCCGAAGCCGTTGAACGCGGTCTTCATGGCCGCGCCATAAGCGCCGAGCA
>CAMLQG010000145.1 GCA_946482075.1 uncultured Erythrobacteraceae bacterium | reverse complement strand
CGATGTCGACGAGTATTACAACGGCTACGCCAATTCGACGCTGTGGCCGCTGTTTCACTATCGTATCGACCTGGCTGAGTACGAGCGCGAGTTCGGCAAGGGGTATGAGCGGGTCAACGAGCATTTCGCGGACAGCGTCATTCCGCTGGTCGACCCGAACGATGTCGTCTGGGTGCATGATTACCACCTGATCCCGCTGGGAGAGCGGCTGCGCAGCAGGGGGTTGAAGAACCGCATGGGGTTCTTCCTCCACATTCCCTGGCCGCCCGCCCGCCTGTTCGTGTCCCTGCCCTTCCACGAGCGGTTGGTGCGCTCGATGCTGGACTATGATCTGATCGGCTTCCAGACCCAGGAATGGCTGGAAAGCTTCCTGCATTATTGCGGCAAGGAACTGGGCGCGCAGATCGATGAGGAGACCGGCCGGATCGAGTTCGAAGGGCGGGTGGTCTATGCACGGGCCTATCCGATCGGGATCGACTACGCCTATTTCACGGCCCAGGGTGAAAAGCCGGAAGCGAAGGTGGCGGAACGCCGGCTGCGGGAGAGCACGCGCGGCCGCTGCGCGGTGATCGGGGTGGACCGGCTCGACTATTCAAAAGGCCTGCCCGAACGGATCGACAGCATCGGGCGTTTCTTCGACCAGAATCCGGAACGCGTGAAGGAACTGGTCTATATCCAGATCGCTCCACCATCACGCGAGGATATCAAGTCCTACCAGCACATTCGCGAATTGCTCGAGCAGAAGACGGGGCAGATCAACGGTGCGCGATCGGAAGTGGATCTGGTGCCGATCCGCTACGTCAACCAGGGCTATTCGCTGCCGGAGCTCTACGGCTTCTATCGCGCATCGCGGATCGCGCTGGTCACTCCGCTGCGCGACGGCATGAACCTCGTCGCCAAGGAATATGTCGCAGCGCAGGATCCGGAAGATCCCGGCGTGCTGATCCTGTCCCGTTTCGCCGGTGCCGCGTCGCAGCTGGACCAGGCGCTGCTCGTCAATCCGCTCAGCAGCGACGATGTGGCCGATGCGATCCGCAAGGCGCTCGACATGCCGCTGGATGAACGCAAGCGGCGCTGGCAGGCGCTCCACAAGGTGGTCAGAGAAGAAACCGTGGGACGCTGGACGGAGAATTTCACCGCCGATCTTGAAACGATCCAACGCAGCTGAGCCTTCCGCTCTTGTCTGCCGCTACTGCCGGTGGCAAGCGCGGCGGATGGCTGACGATCGTTCCCTTCCCCTCGCAGGGGTTCACAATTTTCGCGACTATGGCGGTTATGCCATCGTCGGCGGCAAGCGGCTGCGCCGCGGTCTGCTGTATCGATCGGCACAGCATTCGGACGCCACGCCTGAGGATCTGGAACGGATTGCGGCGCTTTCGCTCGCCACCGTGGTCGATCTGCGCGGCAACAAGGAACGCGAGGTCCATCCCTGCCGCCGCCATGCAGGCTTTTCCGCAGAAGTGATCTTCCATGATGGCGAGACGGCGGAGATGCCGCCCCATCTGCAGGCGCAGCTGGCGGTGATCGACGGGCCGGGCATGAAGAAAGCCACGGCCGAAGTCTATCGCCGGCTGCCGATGCGCACGCCGCTGATCGGCATGTTCCGCCGCTATTTCGAAGCGCTGGCCGATCGGGACGGGGCCAGCCTCGTCCATTGCCTTGCCGGCAAGGACCGCACCGGTATCGCGGTCGCTCTCTTCCATCACGCCGTCGGCGTCCACCATGACGACATGATGGAGGATTACCTCCTGACCAACACGGTGGGCGACCAGGATGCGCGCATCGCGGCTGCGGCGGCTTCCGCCCGCAAGCGTTACGGCGATGTCAGCGACGAGATCCTGCGCCTGATCATGGGCGTGGCGCCGGAATATCTCGACAATGCTTTCGCCGCGATCGCCGAACAACACGGCTCCATCGATGCGTTCATCGAAACTGAATTGGGCTTCGATACGGCCAGGCGCGATGCCTTGCGGGACCGCTACGTCGATGGGGCTTAAAGAAAGCCGCGCAATTCCCGGATGAACATGTCGAATTGGTCATGATGCAGCCAATGGCCGGAATCCGGGAAGCTGACCACGCGGGCATCGCGGAAATTGTTGATTCGCCCGTCCAGTTCGGGGTTCGAGCAGAAGCTGTCCTGCCCATGCATCATCAGCACCGGACATTTGATCGCCTGCCATAGTTCGGCTACCTTCTCCGGCGGCAGGTCGCTGAAATAGGTGACGTGGACATGCGGATCGAATTTCCAAGTCCAGGTCCCATCCTCGTTCCGGCTCGCGCCATGGATCGTGAGGTGGCGGGCGCGCTCATCCGTCAGATGCTTGTTCGCTTCCTTCATCCGCTCGTAAGCGGCGCGCAGCGTGGGGTATTTCTTCGGCTCGCGCCCGGCGGCCTTGCGCTTCTCGTCGATCCACAGGCGGAACCGGTCGCCGATCGGCATCGGCGGACGCTTGCCCATGAAGTCGAGATTGGGACCGAGCCCTTCGATATCGACGAAGCGGCGGACCTTTTCCGGATAAAGGCCGACATAACGGCTCGTCACCAGGCTGCCGAGCGAATGGGCCACGATGCTGACTTCATCGAGCCCCAGCGTCTGGATCAGCTGGGCGAAATCATAAACCATCGAATTGATGTCGTAATTGCCGTTATGTGACCATGCGCTGTCACCATGGCCGCGCAGATCCGGGCAGATCACGTGCCAATCATGGCGCAACTCCTCCGCTACCCAGTCCCAGCTGCGGCAATGGTCCGCGCCGCCATGCTGGAGAATCAGCGGCGGAGCATCCGGATTGCCCCAGTCGACATAGTGGAGCTTTAGGCGCTGCGAGACAAAGCTGTGGGAAGTGGGGCCTAGGATTGTCATGCCATATTCCTAGATAGGAACAGCCGGGAACGTCCAGCGATTTGCGTGGCGGGCACACCGGAGCTAAGGGCTTTACCGGCTCTCGGAGGACGAATTCGCACATGGCAACCCACACCACCCGCATGCTCATCATCGGTTCCGGACCGGCCGGCCTATCCGCCGCGATCTATGGCGCGCGCGCCGGGATGCAGCCGATCGTGGTCCAGGGCCTCCAGCCCGGCGGGCAGCTGACGATCACGACCGATGTGGAGAACTATCCGGGGTTCCGCGACGTGATCCAGGGTCCATGGCTGATGCAGGAAATGCAGGCGCAGGCCGAACATGTCGGCACGCGGATGATGTGGGATACGATCGTCGATATAGACCTGTCCGGCCCCCCGTTCCGCGCGGTTGGCGACAGCGGCGATATCTATGAAGGCGATACGCTGGTGATCGCCACCGGCGCGCAGGCGAAATGGCTGGGCGTGGCGGGCGAGCAGGAGCTGGGCGGCAAGGGCGTTTCCGCCTGCGCCACCTGCGACGGGTTCTTCTATCGCGGCA
>CAMLQG010000144.1 GCA_946482075.1 uncultured Erythrobacteraceae bacterium | reverse complement strand
CCATTTCCGGACCGTTGACCTTGGTGAGGATTTCCTGCGTATCGGCGCCGCGAAACATCTTGTTCAGGCGGATCGCGTCCGCATCGGTGAAACGCGGACCGGTGTCGATCCGGTCGATCTGGCGGGCGGTGGCTTTCTGACTAGCCATGGCGCTTGGCCCAGATGGGCACCCGTCCGTCCGTCGTGCTCTGGTAGACTTCGTGCCAGCGATTGAGCGCTGCTTCCGCATCGGCCGGATCGATGGGCACGTTGGGAGCGAAGCTGTCGAATCCGCAGCGGCGCATGAAGAACAAGAGGTCCAGCAACACGTCGCCGGTGGCCTTGATCTCACCTTCGTAACCGGCTTCACGCAAAATCTTCGCACTCGAAAACCCGCGACCATCGCGGAACCGGGGGAAGTCGATTTCGACCAGCCGCACTCGATCCAGCTCCGGGAGGAGCAGGCGCACATCGTCACCCGCCTCGATCCGCACCGAATTGGCGTTCGACTGGTCGAGGAAGGCATCCAGCGTCACTGCCGGCTCGTCCGATGCTGCGTCGTCGCGGTAGCGCAGCTCATCAACCATAGATGGCCTCCTTGAACGGTTCCATGCCGATCCGGCGATATGTATCGAGGAAGCGTTCGCCATCCGCGCGTTCGCGCAAATAAACGTCGGTCGCTCTCTCCACCGCTTCAACAATGCCGTCCTCGTCGAAACCGGGACCGGTGATCTTCGCCTGCGAAGTGTCCTCCGCACCCGATCCGCCGAGCAGCAGCTGGTAGTTTTCGGAGCCTTTCCGATCCACGCCGAGGATACCAATATGGCCGGCATGGTGGTGGCCGCAGGCATTGATGCAGCCGCTGATCTTGATCTTGAGCTCGCCCAGTTCGAGCTGGCGATCGACATCCGCGAAGCGCGCGGCGATCTTCTGCGCCACCGGGATCGAGCGGGCGTTGGCAAGCGAACAATAATCAAGGCCGGGACAGGCGATGATGTCGGTCACCAGATCGAGATTGACCCCACCCAGGCCAGCTTCGTCCAGCACTTTCCAGATCTGGTAGAGGTCGGCCTTGCGCACATGCGGCAGGACGAGATTCTGGACATGGGTCGCTCGCAATTCGTCGAAACTGTAGCGTTCGGCGAGATCTGCCACCAAATCCATCTGTTCCGCCGAAATATCGCCGGGAATCCCACCAGCGGGCTTCAGGCTGATATTCACGATCGCATATCCCGGCGCCTTGTGGGCGGCGGTCTGCCGATCGACCCACAGAGCGAAATCCGGGTCGGAGCGGTCGATCTCGTCGGACAGGCCGGTTTCGAACGGGGGCGGCGTGAAATAGGCCGCAATGCGATCATATTCTTCCTGCGGGAAGTCTGTCTTGAGAGTCAGGAAGTGCAGGAATTCTTCCTCCACCTGCCGCGTGAATTCCTCCTCGCCCAGCTCATGCACGAGAATCTTCATCCGCTGCTTATGGATGTTGTCGCGCCGCGCGTGACGGTTCCACACCCGCAGGATCGACTGGAGGTAGGAGAATATCTGATCCGCCGGAAGGAACTCGCGAATCCGATAAGCGATGATTGGAGTACGGCCCATGCCGCCGCCCGCATAAACCTCGAAGCCGATTTCGCCTGCCCCATCAGCATTTGGGTTCTTCACGATGCGGAGTGCGCAATCGTGCCAGCGCAACGCGGCCCGATCGGCCGGCGCGGCAATGACCGCGATCTTGAACTTCCGTGGAAGATAGCTGAATTCCGGGTGGAACGAGGTCATCTGGCGGATCATCTCGGCCCAGGGGCGTGGATCGATGATCTCGTCGGCCGTGGCGCCGGCATATTGATCGGCGGAAATGTTGCGGATGCTTTCGCCGCTCGTTTGGATCGCGTGCATCTCCACGCTGGCGAGCTCGGCCAGGATGTCCGGTGCTTCTTCCAGCTTGATCCAATTGTACTGGATATTCTGGCGCGTCGTGAAATGGCCGTAACCGCGATCATAAGTACGAGCGATATGCGCCAGCTTGCGCATCTGTCGCGAATCCAGGGTTCCGTACGGGATGGCGACCCGCAGCATATAGGCGTGAAGCTGGAGATAGAGCCCATTCTTCAGCCGCAGCGGCTTGAACTGGTCGTCGGTCAGCTTGCCTTCGATGCGGCGCTGGGTCTGGTCGCGGAATTCCGCGACGCGGGTATCGACCATCGCCTGGTCGTATTGATCGTACTTGTACATCAGATCACCCAATTGCCGGCTTGGGGATCAGCCGGCTTCAAAGTCAGGTCCAGGCGCACGGTGGGGCCGAGCGCGCGGATGCGGTCCTTGATATGGGCGGGGCGGACGACGCCGTCCTCGCCCTTGGTGGCGTCGATCGCGTAAGAGGCGTTCACCCGGCGGGCAGCTTCCTCGCGCGCGAGAATTTCGTCCGCGTGGTCGCCTACATCGACCGCGTCTTCCACATGGAGCGACCAGTCCTGCCCCGTCCACCAGGTGACGGCACCCGATTTCAGGTCGTTGCCGGTAAGGATCTTCATGCAATTGTCTCCGCCGCGAAAGCCGCCAGCGCTGCATTCGTGTGCGCCGCGACATCGCCAATGATGATAAGAGCCGGGCTCTTGACGCGCTCGCCTGTAACGAGATCGGGCAGACCTGCAAGAGCGCTGCGCAGCACGCGCATTTCCGGCCGCGCGGCATTTTCGACCACCGCGATCGGCGTGTCGGGCGAAAGTCCGTCTTCCATCAGCTTTTCAGCGATCTGCGGCGCGGTCTTCACGCCCATATAGATCACCAGCGTACGGCCCTTGCCGGCAAGCCCGGCCCAATCCTGGTCCTTCAGCCCCTTGCACTGACCGGCAACGAAGCTGACGATGCTGGCATGGTCGCGATGAGTGAGCGGAATCTGCGCAGCGGCGGCGGCGCCCAGGGCGGCGCTGACACCGGGGACGATCTCCACCGGCACGCCGGCCGCGCGGCAGGCTTCGGCTTCTTCGCCGCCCCGGCCGAAGATGAACGGATCGCCGCCTTTCAGCCGCACGACATCATTGCCCGCCAGCGCCTCGCGCACCAGCAGGGCGTTGACGTCTTCCTGCGGCATGGTGTGGTGCGAACGGCGCTTGGCGACGTCGATCATCCGCGCATCGGCCCGCGCCATGGCGAGGATCGTGGGTTCGACCAGACCGTCATGCACGATCAGGCGCGCACCCATCAACAGCCGCGCGGCGCGCAGCGTCAGCAGGTCCGGATCGCCCGGCCCGGCGCCCACCAGATGGACAGTGCCGATATTCGCGTGGCTTTTCATGGGGCGCACATGGCGATTTCGCGGTCAAACCGCCAGCGAGAATGGTTTTGCAGGTGCTAAGGAGAGCTTTAGGCGGGGGAGATGGAAAGCTCCCCTCCCCTTCAGGGCAGGGGAGGGGCAGCACCTATATTTCCATGTTGGCGAGTGAGGTGGCGGGGGGCCCCCCCCCCCCCCCCCCCCACCCGGCGGGGGGGGGGGGGGGGGCGCCGCCCCCGCCGCCCCCCCGCAGACCGCCCCCCCCCCGGGCGCGACGGGGCGCGAGACACAC
>CAMLQG010000143.1 GCA_946482075.1 uncultured Erythrobacteraceae bacterium | reverse complement strand
CGTCGAGATCCCGGACGATGCGGCCGAGAAGATCACGACCGTCAAGGACGCGATCACCTATATCGACGAGAATCAGGGCTAAGCGGGTCTCCGCGATGCCGGCCCGCTCGGGCAGGATTTGACGAACGGCTCCCGGTCCCGGAAAGGGGTGGGGAGCCGTTTCCTTTTGTGAAGCATTTTACTGCCGCATCGCGATTGCTGGACACGGATGGCCGATTTCCAGCACGATGCCTGATACCGGAGAGTTGCTATGCGGCGCGTCGTCGTCACCGGCCTCGGCCTTGTCACCCCGCTGGGCGGGGACGTCGAAACCACGTGGAAGAACATCATCGCGGCCAAATCGGGCGCGGGGACGATCACACGGTTCGACGCGACCGATTTCCAGAGCAACTATGCCTGTGAAGTGAAGCCTGCGGACCATGAATATGGCTTCGACCCCGGCAAGCGCGTCGATCACAAGATCCAGCGCCAGGTCGATCCGTTCATCGTCTACGGCATCGACGCCGCGGGGCAGGCGATCGAGGACGCGGGCCTGCTCGACATGAGCGAGGAAGAGCGGCTGCGCGCAGGTTGCTCGATCGGTTCGGGTATCGGCGGTCTTCCGGGGATCGAGAGCGAATCGCTGGTGCTGGCGGAGAAAGGGCCGAAGCGGGTTTCGCCGCACTTCGTCCATGGCCGCCTGATCAACCTGATCTCGGGTCAGGTGTCGATCAAATATGGCCTGATGGGCCCGAATCACGCAGTGGTTACGGCGTGTTCGACCGGCGCGCATTCGATCGGCGACGCCGCGCGGATGATCGCGATGGACGACGCCGACGTCATGCTCGCGGGCGGCGCAGAGAGCACGATCTGCCCGATCGGCATCGCCGGCTTCGGTCAGGCGCGCGCGCTGTCGACCGGCTTCCGCGACGAGCCATGGCGCGCCAGCCGCCCCTGGGATCAGGGCCGCGACGGCTTCGTCATGGGCGAGGGCGCGGGCATCGTGGTGCTCGAGGAATATGAGCGGGCCAAGGCGCGCGGCGCCAAGATTTACGCCGAAGTGATCGGCTATGGCCTGTCGGGCGACGCCTATCACGTCACCGCGCCGCATCCGGAAGGCTCGGGCGCCTATCGGTCGATGGAAATGGCGCTGCGCAAGGCGGGCCTGGCCCCGGCGGATATCGATTACATCAACGCGCATGGCACATCGACGCCGCTGGGCGACGAGCTGGAACTGGGTGCGGTCCGGCGCCTGTTCGGCGATGCGATCAATACCGTCTCGATGAGCTCGACCAAGTCGGCCATCGGTCATCTGCTGGGCGGTGCGGGCGCGGTCGAATCGATCTTCTGTATCCTCGCACTGCGTGACCAGATCGCTCCGCCCACGCTCAACCTCGACAATCCGAGCGAGAGCTGCATCGGCGTGGACCTGGTTCCCCATGTGGCGAAGAAGCGCGAGATTCGTGCGGTCCTGAACAACAGCTTCGGCTTCGGCGGCACCAATGCCAGCCTGGTGATGAAGCGGGTGGACTGACATGCTGCCGCGCCGCGGCCTTCTCGCCCTGGCAGTCCTCGGACTGCTGGCGATCGCCGGCGCGGTGTTCGTCTGGGGCTGGTTCGGCCCGGGCCCCTTGCCCAGGGATACGAATTTCATCGTGCCGCAGGGTGCGGGCCTGCGCGTGGTGGCGGCGAAGCTGGAGAAGGAAGGCGCGGTCGGTTCGGCCGATGGCTTCATCCTGCGGGCCCGTATCTTCGCATCCGATACGCCGGTGAAGGCGGGAGAATTCCGTTTCCCGGCCGGTGCCAGCGCGTCGCGGATTCTCTCTATCCTGCAGAGCGGCGACGTGATCCGCCGCTTCGTCACCATCCCGGAAGGCATGCCGTCCATCGGGGTGCATGAGCGCCTGATGAAAGAGGCGCTGCTGACCGGCGATGTGTCCATGCCGGCGGAAGGCACCATCCTGCCGGAAAGCTACGATTTCGAGCGTGGGGAAAGCCGCAAGGCCGTGCTCGCCCGGATGCAGGGCGCGATGGCCCGCACGGTGAAGGAATTGTGGGCCAAGCGCGCGCCGGGCATCGCGGTGAAGACGCCGCAGGAAGCCGTGACGCTTGCTTCCATCGTCGAGAAGGAGACAGGCAAGCCTTCCGAAAGACGCATGGTCGCAGGACTTTATTCGAACCGGCTGAAAGCGGGGATGAAGCTGCAGGCGGATCCGACGATCATCTATCCCATCACCAAGGGCAAGCCCCTGGGCCGTCGCATCCGCCAGTCCGAGATCGCCGCGGTCAACGGCTACAACACCTATGCGATCGTCGGGCTGCCCGAAGGGCCGATCACCAATCCCGGTCGGGCCTCGATCGCGGCCGTGCTCAATCCGGCGAAGACGGGTGCGCTCTATATGGTTGCGGATGGCACCGGGGGGCATGTCTTCGCCGAGACGCTGGATCAGCATAACGCCAATGTCGCCAAGTGGTTCGCCATCCGTCGGTCGCGCGGCGAGATGTAGGGACCGATGGCCGGGGGAAGCGTTTCCGGGCCGCTGATCGTCACGGCGGAACTTCCGCCCGGCATCGCCCGCTGGGCAACCGATCTGCGTCGCCGCCACTATCCGGCCGAACACAACCGCCTCGACGCGCATGTCACGCTGTTCCATGCCTTGCCACCTTCCGCTCTGGCGGAAGTCCGCGCTGCGCTGAGCGAAGAGGCGGCCGCGCATGCGCCGCCGGAAGTTCGGATCGACGGGATCATGCCGCTGGGCACGGGCACGGCGCTGAGGATCGTCAGCGCGGACATGCTGGCGATTCGGGATGCCCTGGCGGACCGGTTCCACGGATTGCTGAGCGCGCAGGACGGTCATCGTCCGCGATTGCATATCACGATCCAGAACAAGGTTGCGGCCGTCGCGGCGCGGGCGCTGCAAAGGGAGTTGGAAGACCTGCCGGCGCGCGCATTCCGCTTCTCGGGCCTTGGTCTCCACATCTATCGCGGCGGACCGTGGGAATTCGTCAGGAACTGGCCGTTTCACGGGGCCGTCTGGTAGCGGAGGAGGGACTCGAACCCCCGACACGCGGATTATGATTCCGCTGCTCTAACCGGCTGAGCTACTCCGCCCCGAGGCCATGCGCAGCGGCCGAGCGCTGGGCAGGCGCGGCTCTTAGGGCGGGCGGCGGCGGGGGTCAACAGCCATATTGCGGCAGGGACCTTTCCCCGTTCGGGCTGAGCCTATCGAAGCCCTGTTTTTCTTTTTCGAAGAGAAGAACGACCCTTCGACAAGCCCAGGGCGAACGCGGTTGAGGCAATTCTAGGGCCCGCAGCCAGTCTTACCAGCCACCGCACGTCCACGCCCCAAACTTGGCCGATCCGCTCGGCCGAAAGTGCATCTCCGGCAGACCTGTTCGATCCTTTATTCCGGAACCGAATATCAGCCTGGCTTGTCCAGGCTCGCATGGAACTCATCGCCCATCGTGGTCCCCCTATCACGCACGGGGCTTATCCCCGTTCGCACAGATACATCCATTTTCGTCCTCCCGGGCTTGACCCGGGAGCCCGCTTTCCCTGTAACCTAGGCAAAGAAAAGCGGGGCCCCGGGTCAAGCCCGGGGTGACGGAAGCCTCCATACTGCAAAGATACAAGTGTCATCA
>CAMLQG010000142.1 GCA_946482075.1 uncultured Erythrobacteraceae bacterium | reverse complement strand
GGGGTCCCGCTACCTTGCAAGGGCGGGAGAAGCGGGACCCCGGCTCAAGGCCGGGGTGACGAAGGAAGCACTATCTCCCCGAAGCTCCCGTCGCGGCCGGCGCCGCCCCCGCCGCCATGCCCGGCTTGGGCTGCGGCAGCACTTCCAGATGCCAGCCGGCCCGGCTGCCGAGATATTTCAGCGCCAGTTCCTGCATGTGCTGGGGCGTGGTCTCCGTATAGTCGTTCATCAGGCTGCGCAGCAGCGTGACCCGCAGCGGATCGAACGCCGCGCCCTGCAGATTGTAGAGCCAGAAGCCGTTGCCGGTGGAGGCCCGGCTGATCAGCTGGCGCAGGGGCTCCGTCACGCGGGCAAGCTCGTCGGCCGAAGGCGGCGTGGCGGCAAGATCGATCGCGATCCCTTCCGATGCCTTGAAGAATTCCGGCACCGCTTCCGGGTTCAGCTGCGCCATCGCCACTATGCGTCCGCCCTTGGTGAGATCCTGCGGCCAGGTGGAACTGACACGCGGAGCATAGCTGGCGCCCGTGCGCTCGCGCATGGCGTCAAGCAGGCGGTTGTTGACCACTTGCGTCAGGATTTCGAGCTGCCGGCTTTCCCGGATATTCGGCACGCCGCCGCCGGTCGGCCAGGCGATGACCGCCGCCGCCTGGTCCGGATCGCCGCGATGGTAGAGCATGTAGGGCTTGTCGTTCGGCTCCGGAAAGGCGGGCACGCGCGCCGCCGCATCCGCCGGGATCGGCTTCCTGTTCTTCATCGCGCCGAAGGTCTTCTCCAGCGCCGCGATGCCCTGCGCGCGATCGAAATCGCCGAACATCATCACTTCGACCGGGCCCTGCTGCAGCAGCGGTTCCCACACCTTGCGGAAGCCCTCGGGCGTGACGCCGTCCAGCGCCTTGGGATCGGGCGTGGCGAAGCGCGCGTCCTTGTTGGCCAGCAGCCAGTCGAGATCGCGTTCCAGCACGCCTTCGGGTGCGGTGGCGTAGCTTTCATATTGCAGCCGCGCCGCGGCCTTGGCGCGCAGCACGGGGTTGGCGTCCCAACGCGGCTTATCCAGCTTCGCCGCGAAGAGATAGAGCTGATCGGCCAGATCGGCCGCGCGGGTTTCCGCAGTGAGCGAGAATGTCGCTTCCTCGACATTGAAGTCGAAGCCCATCTTGCGCCCGGTGGAGATGCGATCGAGCTCCTCCTGCCCGAGCGGGCCGACGCCCGATCCGATCAGCGCCATCTGGCCCATGCTGGCATAGACGGCATCCTGCGGGGTGAATCCGCGATAGCCGCTGCCGAAACGGACCTTGACCTGCACCCGGCCCGGCTCCGCATTGTTGGGCCAGATCAGCGCACGCACGCCGTTCGCAAAGGTGATGCGTTCGATATCGTGCATCCCGATATTCGCGATCTGCACGGGTTTGCCCGGCTTGCCGATTGCGGGAAGATCCTTGAACGAGACGTTCCTGGCCGCGATCCGCGAACCGGCATCGGCATCGACGGGCTCCATCAGAGCGGATTTGAGCTGTGCCGAATCCCCGTCGGTGGATGTCGGCGAGACGAGGATCGCGCGGATCACGTCGCCTCCGAACAGCGCCCGGGTATGCTCCAGCACCGCCTGCGGCGTGAAGCGCGCGCGCATCTCGCGGAAGATCTTCAGCACGGTTTCCGGATCGGCCACGGCCTCGCGAATATCGACCGCCTGCACCACGTCATCGGCCAGCTTGCTGCCCGCGATGACGGTCCGTTCCTCCACCTGGCTGGCGAACTGCACGTCGATCTCCGCCACTTCGCGCGCGATTTCCTCCTCGGTCGGCGGAGTGGCGAGCGCATCGGCGATCACCGCACGGACATCCTTCAGCGCCCCGCGCCAATCCTGTTCCAGCGGCGTGATCGAGACATAGGTCCCGTCGGTCGACCGGCTGACATCGTTCTGCATCACCTGGGCGAAGAGATAGCTGCCCCCGGCGCGCGCGCGCGATTCCAGACGGCGGTTGATGATCGCCTGGCCCACCGCGTCGATCATCAGCCCGCGGTTGTATTCGAGATTGTCGATCACCTGCACATAGGGGCGCATCAGCCCGTAGCGCAGCATGCGCGGCAGATCCGGTTCGACCATCACCGCGGTCTCGCCCACGGGGTTCTTCGGATCGGAACCCGCGGGCGCCACGGGCTTGCCGAAATCGGGCGCGGGCGTGAGCTTGCCCTTCCCTTTCCAGTCGCCGAACCATTTCTCGATCTGCGCGGCCAGCGCATAGGGATCTGCATCGCCCACCGCCACGATCACCGTATTCTCCGGACGATACCAGCGATCGTAAAAGCCCTGGACGCCGGCGGCGGTCGCCCCCTTCAACGTCGCGTCGGTACCGATCGGCGCGCGGTCGGCGAGCGGCTGGCCCGCATAGAACAGCTTGCGGGTGGCATCCGCAACGCGCAGCCCCGGCCCGCCGCGCTCCCGCTTTTCAGCCAGCACGATGGGCACTTCGGTGTTGATGTTCTCCTGCGAGAGCACAGGCTCGCGCACCATGCCCGAGAGCAGCTTGAAGGATTCCTCCAGCGACGGCGCGGTCGCATTGGGCAGGTCGAGCTGGTAGACGGTCTGGGTCGGTGTCGTCTCCGCATTGGTGTCGCTGCCGAACGTGGCACCCAGCCGCTGCCAGCGCGGGATCGCTTCCGCCTTGCCGAGATATTTCGATTCTCGGAACAGCAAGTGCTCCAGCAGATGCGCGAACCCCTGCTCCTCGTCCTTTTCGTAGAGCGAGCCCGCATCGATCCGCACGCGGATGGAAACCTGTTCCGGCGGCACGCTGTTGCGCCGCACGGCATAGCGCAGCCCGTTGGGCAGCGTACCGAACACCCAGTCCTTGTCGTGCGGAATATCGGTCCCGCGATAGATCCACGGATCGTTCGTCTCGATCGAGCGCGGCGCGGCAGCAGGGGCGGAAACCGGCGCCGAAACGGCCTGGGCCTCCGCAATGGCGGGAGTCGCTAGAGCCGCCAGCGAGACGGCGAGAACGAAGGAGCGCGCAGCGCGTCGGAGCATGGTCATGGTGCCGCTATAAAAAGCCGTCGAATGAAGGGACAGTGAATTACGCAGAAAAGACAAATTCGGTCCCAACTCGTTATTGCGAGCGGCCGTAGCCGCGCGGCAATCCCGAACCCTTGCGCGGAACGCTCTGGATCGCCACAGGGCTTTGCCCCTCGCAATCACGGGGCCATGCCCTTGACCCGCCGCATAGCTGCCTTACATGCGCAGGGTCATGTATATCGAAACCGAAACCACGCCCAATCCCGCGACGCTCAAATTCCTTCCCGGCCGCGCCGTGATGGAAGCTGGCACGCGCGAATTCACCTCGCCCGAGGATGCCGACAGCTCGCCGCTCGCTTCGGCGCTGTTCGATCTCGGCGAAGTGACCGGGGTTTTCTTCGGTTCGAACTTCATTTCGGTCACCGCCGGCCCGGGCGCGGACTGGACTGCGCTGAAGCCGCAGGTCGTTTCCGTCCTGCTGGATCACTTCATTTCCGAAGCGCCGCTGTTCCTCGGCGGCAGCGCCGGCGCGATCGCGGTCCCGGCGGGCGAGGATATCGGCGACGATCCGGCCGATGCCGACATCGTCCAGCAGATCAACGAACTCCTGGAAACCCGCGTGCGCCCGGCCGTGGCCGGCGATGGCGGCGACATCATCTATCGCGGTTTCCGGGATGGCGTCGTCTATCTCGCGATGCAGGGTGCGTGCTCGGGCTGCCCCTCCTCCACCGCCACTCTCAAGCAGGGCATCGAGGCGCTGTTGAAGCATTACGTGCCGGAGGTTACCGAAGTCCGGGCCGCATAAGCGCCCCCGAGTCCCGCATTTCGATCCGCCTGCCACTCCAGGAGACAGCCAGACCATGTCCAACGCGCCCCTTTCCGACGCCGCGCTCGATCAACTGTTCCGCACCGCGCGCAGCTATAATGGCTGGCTCGACAAGGATGTGAGCGAAGCCGAGATTCACAAGATCTACGAGCTGACCAAGATGGCGCCGACTTCGGCCAACATGCAGCCCGGCCGCTTCGTCTGGTGCAAGAGCGCGGAATCCAAGGCGCGGCTCGCCCAATATGCGATGGAAGCCAACCAGCCCAAGATCACCACCGCTCCGGTCTGCGTGATCGTGGGCATGGACTATGAATTCCACGAACAGCTCCCCTGGCTGTTCCCCCACACCGACGCGAAGAGCTGGTTCGAAGGCGACCGCGCGGGGCGAGAAGAAGGCGCGTTCCGCAACGCCTCGCTCCAGGGCGCCTATCTGATGCTGGCCGCGCGTGCGCTCGGGCTCGATTGCGGGCCGATGTCGGGCTTCGATC
>CAMLQG010000141.1 GCA_946482075.1 uncultured Erythrobacteraceae bacterium | reverse complement strand
ATCTATTGACAACGACCCTCTCCCATCATCGTCCTCGTCCGCCCGCAGCTGGGCGAGAATATCGGCAAGGCCGCGCGGGCCATGTTGAATTTCGGACTGGTGGAAATGCGCCTGGTTTCTCCGCGTGACGGATGGCCCAACCCCTCCGCCGGCCCTGCCGCCTCAGGTGCGGACATCGTGCTGGAACAGGCGCGGGTCTTCGGCAGCGTGGCCGAGGCGGTTGCCGATTGCGAACATGTCTATGCCACCACCGTGCGCAAGCGGGGTGTGACCAAGCCCGTGCTGACGCCGGAAGAAGCCGCCCGCTCGATGGTTGCGCGATCCGGCCGCCATGCGATCCTGTTCGGGCCCGAGCGTTCCGGGCTGGAAACGGACGATGTTGCGGTGGCGCGCGAGATCGTGACCGTGCCGATCAATCCGGAATTCGGCTCCTTGAACCTTGCCCAGGCGGTGATCCTGTGCGCCTATGAATGGTCGAAGCACCAGTCGCTGGCCCAGCCAACGGTGGAAGAGGAGCTGCCGCCCGCCCCGCAGGAGGAACTGGACGGGCTGATCGATCATTTCACGCGCCTCTTGGAACCGCGCGACTACTTCCTCCCACCGAGCCGCGCGGCATCGACCGCGCGCACGCTGCGCAACATGCTGACCAAGCCTGCCTGGAACGCGCTGGAAGTGCGCACGATGCGCGGGGTGCTGAGTGCGCTGGAACGTACGCCGCGCGGGGATTGACTTGTATTCGTCATTCCAGCGAAAGCTGGGATCTCTGACGAGAGGGCATATCCGGCTGCACCAGATCCCAGCCTTCGCTGGGATGACGTGTGTTGATCAAGACCGCCGCCGGTCCCATTCCGCGAGTTCGTAGGCGATCGAGATCTCGACGAGGCGATCCCACAGCTCCGCAAGCTCGTCCGCCGGGAGGCCTTCTTCCGCGGCGGCTGCGCGTACGGCTTCCACCACTTGTGCCTTGCGCCCTTCATCTCGCACGCTGTCGCGATCCTGCTTGATCCGGGCGGCCGCGAGCATGTAGCCGAAGCGGCGCTTGAGTGTGGCGACCAGCAATTGGTCCGTCTCGTCCACACCGATCCGCACCTGCTCCATGGTGGAGCAGTCTTCAGGGGGAAGCGCCTTGTCCGTCATGGGGGCTCCTTGGCGGCGAAGGGGGCACATGTCGAGGGAGAATGTACTCATTTGGGTACGATGGCGATCATCCTTGACCTTTGCCTCAATCCTGCTAGGCGCGCGGCTCGCAATTGGCCCTGCACCCCGGTGAAGCAGTGGCCGCGCCGGACAGTTCGGTCCGGCGGTGCGATACCGGGTTTCAGGCGGATCATACCGGTTCGCAGGCAAATTGGAGAAGACTTATGTCGAAGCGCAAGAGCGCCAAGTACAAACTCGACCGTCGCATGGGCGAGAACATCTGGGGCCGTCCCAAGAGCTCGGTGAACCGCCGCAGCTACGGCCCGGGCCAGCACGGCCAGCGCCGCAAGAGCAAGCTGTCCGACTACGGCATCCAGCTGCGCGCCAAGCAGAAGCTCAAGGGCTATTACGGCGACGTCACCGAAAAGCAGTTCAAGCGCACCTATCAGGATGCGTCACGCATGAAGGGCGATACCGGCCAGAACCTGATCGGCCTGCTCGAACAGCGTCTCGACATGGTCGTCTATCGCGCCAAGTTCGCGCCGACGATCTTCGCCGCCCGCCAGATCGTGAGCCACGGCCACATTCGCGTGAACGGCGTGAAGTGCAACATCGCAAGCCGCAAGGTTCTCCCGGGCGACGTCGTAAGCCTGGGCAACAAGGCCAAGGAAATGGCCCTTATCGCCGAAGCGCAGAGCCTGCCGGAACGCGACATCCCCGACTACGTGCTGGCTGACGGCAACGAGAAGGTGACTTTCGTCCGCGTGCCGAAGCTCGACGAAGTGCCCTATCCGGTGACGATGGAGCCCAACCTGGTCGTCGAATTCTATTCGCGCTGATCCTGCGGGATCACGCAAGCAAGAGGGCGGTCCCAAGGGGCCGCCCTTTTTCGTTGAAGCGGTGCTGTCTTCAAGAGCATCGTCATTGCGATCCCGGCCTTGAGCCGGAGAAGCAATCAGAGCAGTTGCGCGCCAGGCTCTGGATTGCTCCGTCGCTTCGCTCCTCGCAATGACGAGTGAAGAAACCATTTTCCTACACGTGCGAAATCTGACTTAGTCTGTTGGATGAAGCTCGCTCTCTCCCCTTTCGTCATCCCAGCGAAGGCTGGGGTCTCTGGCGATAGGGCACAGCATGCCGCACCAGATCCCGGCCTTCGCCGGGATGACGAACGAGAGTGCAGGAACGATGAGAACGGTCACGGAAAGTCACACCCGATTTCCGCACACTCGACGACGATCATCGGCTTCAACAACGCAGAAACATGCCGAAAAATCCGCGAGCTCACTACCCAGTCCGGAGCCACCCTCGGGGCGCTTTCACCCCGTTACGCGTCAACCGGCGCCGAGATAATCCCGCCTGAACTCAACCGCAAAGGCAGCGAACCGCCCTGCCCCGATCGCATCGCGTATCCCCTGCATCAACTGCTGATAGAAGGTGAGGTTGTGTTCCGTCAGCAGCATCGCGCCGAGGATCTCGCCCGCCTTGATCAGGTGGTGAAGATAGGCGCGGCTGTATTGCGTGCAGGCCGGACAGGGACAGCGCTCGTCCAGCGGATCGGTATCTTCCGCGTGTCGCGCATTGCGCATGTTCACGGGCCCGTTCCAGGTGAAGGCCTGCCCGTTACGGCCCGATCGCGTGGGCAGGACGCAGTCGAACATATCCACTCCGCGTTCCACCGCGCCCACCAGATCGTCCGGCTTGCCCACGCCCATCAGGTAGCGCGGGCGATCTTCCGGCAGTTGTCCCGGCGCGAAGTCGAGCGTGGCGAACATCGCTTCCTGCCCCTCGCCCACCGCAAGCCCGCCGATCGCATAACCGTCGAAGCCGATCTCGCGCAGCGCCTGCGCGCTCCGGCCGCGCAGATCCTCCTCCAGCGCGCCCTGCTGGATGCCGAACAGGGCCGCGCGCTCCGCATGTTCGCCGCCGGCATCGAACCCGTCGCGGCTGCGCTTCGCCCAGCGCATCGACATTTCCATCGATCGCGCGATCACGTCGCGCGGTTCGTCCGCGCGCGGGCATTCGTCGAACGCCATGACGATATCGGAGCCGAGCAGGCGCTGGATCTCCATCGACCGCTCCGCCGTCAGCATGTGGCGCGATCCGTCGAGATGACTGCGGAAGCTCACCCCTTCCTCGGTGATCTTGCGCAGGTCCGACAGGCTCATCACCTGATAGCCGCCGCTGTCGGTCAGAATCGGGCGGTTCCAGTTCATGAAGCGGTGCAGCCCGCCCAGCTTCCCCACCCGTTCCGCGCCGGGACGCAGCATCAGGTGATAGGTGTTGCCCAGAATGATATCCGCGCCCGTCGCGCGCACGTTTTCGGGCTTCATCGCCTTCACCGTGCCGGCTGTGCCGACCGGCATGAAGGCCGGCGTGCGGATTTCTCCGCGCAGCATGCGAATTGTGCCCCTGCGGGCCTTGCCATCGGTGGCGTCCACGGTGAAGGAAAATCGGGTCATGATAGGGGTCGGCGCATAGTGGCAGTTCACAAGACAGGCAAATGGCGGTTTTGCTGATGGAGCTGGAACCGTGGGTTTACGCAGCCCTTACCGCCACCGGCGTGCTGACCGGCTTCATCGATGCCATCGCCGGCGGCGGCGGACTGATCATGATGCCGGCGCTGCTGTCCACCGGCTTGCCGCCGCATATCGCACTGGGCACCAACAAGCTCCAATCCTCGATGGGCGTGGGCATGTCCGCGCGCACCTTCTACGCCAAAGGACTGATGGATATGCGCGAAAACCGCTGGACGGTACTGCTGGTGCTCATCGCCGCGGCCGCCGGCGGGCTGACCGTGCAGGCCATCGACTCCAGGATACTCGGCCTGATCGTTCCCATCCTCCTGCTGCTCTGCGCGGGATATGTGATCTTCTCCCCCCGGATGGACGATGGCGATCGGCATCATCGCCTGTCGCACAAGGGCTATGCGCCGGTGGCTGCTTCGATCGGCTTTTATGACGGCTTTTTCGGCCCCGGCGCCGGCAGCTTCTACACTACCTCCGCCGTCGCGCTGCGGGGGCTTGGGCTCACCCGCGCGACCGCGCTCGCCAAGCTGTTCAACGTCACCAGCAATGTCGGCAGCCTGTTCATGTTCGCGCTGGGCGGGAAAGTGATCTGGCTGCTCGGCCTATGCATCGGGCTGGGATCGATGGCGGGCAGCTGGATCGGCACGCACAGCGCCATCCGCTTCGGCGCCAGGCTGATCCGGCCGCTGCTGGTCGTCATCTCGATCGCGATGACCGGTCGCCTGCTCTGGGGCTATTTCAGTGGTTAGTTGCGCAGCCGCCAGCCCGAACGGAACACCCAGGCGATCACCGCCACGCAGATCAGCATGAACAGGGCCGTGATCCCGAGGGAAATGCCGATATCGACATCCGATTGCCCGTAGAAGGTCCAGCGCAGGCCATCGACGAGATAGAAGATCGGATTGACGAGCGCGATGCTGCTCCACGGCTCGGGCAGCATCTCCACCGAATAGAAGGTTCCGCCCAGGAAAGTGAGCGGCGTGAGCACCAGCATGGGGATCGCCTGCAGCCGTTCGAACCCGTCCGCCCAGACGCCGAGGATGAAGCCGAACAGGGCGAAGGA
>CAMLQG010000140.1 GCA_946482075.1 uncultured Erythrobacteraceae bacterium | reverse complement strand
GGGGTGATGGAGTTCCTCCTCATCAACCACCCGCTCGATTGCCCGATCTGCGACCAGGGCGGCGAATGCGATCTGCAGGACCAGTCGGTCGCTTACGGCCGTGGCGCATCGCGCTATGACGAGAACAAGCGCGCGGTCACCGAGAAGTACATGGGTCCGCTCATCAAGACGGTGATGACGCGCTGCATCCACTGTACCCGCTGCGTGCGCTTCTCCGAAGAAGTGGCCGGCGTGGACGAGATCGGCGCGCTTTATCGCGGCGAGGACATGCAGATCACCACCTATCTCGAACACGCTGCCAAGCATGAGTTGTCCGCCAATGTGATCGATCTCTGCCCGGTCGGCGCGCTCACCAGCGGGCCCTATGCTTTCGAGGCGCGGCCGTGGGAGCTCAAGAAGACGCTTTCGATCGACGTCTCCGACGCGATCGGCGCGAATATCCGCATCGACAGCCGGGGCCGCGAAGTGCTCCGCGCCCTGCCGCGCGCGAATGACGACGTGAACGAGGAGTGGATTTCCGACAAGGCGCGCTACCAGGTCGATGGCCTCACGCGCCGCCGGCTCGACAAGGTGTGGATCCGCAAGGCAGGCAAGCTCCAGTCTGCAACCTGGGACGAGGCGTTCAAGGCGATCGTCAAGGTGAAGCCGGGCAATTTGGTCGCTGCAATCGCGGGCGATATCGTCGATTGCGAAACGATGTTCGCGGCCAAGAAGCTGGTGAATGCACTGGGTTCGACTCTGCTCGAAGGCCGGCAGACGGGCATGGATTACGATACGTCCAGCATTGCTGCGGTCAATTTCAACTCCACGCTGTCCGGCATCGAAACGGCGGATGCGATCCTGATCGTGGGTAGCCATGTCCGCTGGGAAGCGCCGCTGGTGAATGTCCGCCTGCGCAAGGCGGCCAAGCGCGGCGCGAAGATCTTCATCGTCGGGCCGGAATGGGAAACGACTTTCCCCGCGAAGTTCCTGGGCGAAGACGCCGCTCTGCTGGCGAATCTCCCGGCCGAAGTCGGCGAAGCGATGGGCAAGGCGGAACGCCCGGCCATCATCCTCGGCGGCGGGGCGCTGGTGAAGGGCTCGCTCGGCCCGGCGCTCGCGCTGGCTGAGGACTGGAACCTCGTTCGCGACGGTTGGAACGGTTTCAACGTGCTCCACTTCTCGGCCGCGCGCATGGGCGGGCTCATGCTGGGCTATGCGCAGAAGGGCGGCATTGCGGATATCGTGAAGGCCGCGCCAAAGCTCGTGCTGTCGCTCGGCGCGGATGAAGTGAACTACGCCGCCTTCGAAGGCGCGCTCAAGGTGTATATCGGCCATCACGGCGACAAAGGCGCGGCTGCTGCCGACATCATCCTGCCAGCCGCCGCCTATACCGAGAAGGCGGGTACCTATGTGAACACCGAAGGCCGCGTGCAATTCGCGGAAAAGGCCGTCTTCGCGCCGGGTGACGCGCGCGAGGACTGGACGATCCTGCGGGCTCTGGCCGATGCGCTGGGCGTGCAAGTCGGCTTCGACAGCTTCGACCAGCTTCGCGCCGCGATGACTGCCGAAGTCCCGGCGCTCGGCGTGGAAGGCCTGGCCGATTACGGCAAGTTGCCCAAGGCGAAGAAGGGCGCGAAGGCGGAAGGCGCGATCGGCTATCCGATCAAGGACTTCTACCTGACCAACCCGATCGCTCGCGCCAGCGCGGTGATGCAGCGCTGCTCGGCCGAACTCCTCCATGGCGAGGATCTGGCGGAGGCGGCGGAATGACCTCCTTCTTCACCTCCCTCGGCATGACCTATGAATGGGCCTGGTTCGTGGCCACCATTGCCGGCATCCTGCTGATCGCGCTGCCGCTGATGCTGGCGGTCGCGATGATCATCTATGTCGACCGCAAGGTGTGGGCGGCGATGGCGCTGCGGCGCGGGCCCAACGTGGTCGGCCCCTTCGGCCTGCTGCAGAGCTTCGCCGACGGCCTCAAGGTCTTCCTCCAGGAAACGATCGTCCCGAGTGCGGCGAACAAGGGCCTGTTCCTGATCGCGCCGATCATCACCTTCACCGTCGCGCTGATGGCCTGGGCGGTGATCCCGTTCAATTCGGGCGCGGTGCTGGCGGATATCAATGTCGGTCTGCTCTATGTCCTCGCGGTGAGTTCGCTGGGCGTCTATGGCGTGGTGATCGCGGGCTGGGCGTCGAACTCGAAATATCCGTTCTTCAGCGCGATGCGCGCCGCCGCGCAGATGATCTCCTATGAAGTCTCGATCGGCTTCATCCTGATCTGCGTGGTGTTGTGGGCGGGCACGTTCAACCTGAACGACATCGTGAAGGGCCAGCAGGGCCATATCTTCGGCTTTCTGAACGGCTACGCCTTCAACCCGCTGCTCTTTCCGATGTGGGTGATGTTCCTGATCTCCGGCATGGCCGAAACCGCGCGCGCGCCGTTCGACCTGACCGAAGCGGAAAGCGAGCTGGTGGCGGGTTATCAGACCGAATATAGTTCCATGGCCTTCGCGCTCTACTGGCTGGGCGAATATGCCAACGTCCTGCTGATGTGCGCGCTGAATGCGGTGCTGTTCTTCGGCGGATGGCTGCCGCCTGTCGATTGGGCGCCGCTCTACATCATCCCGGGCTGGCTCTGGCTCTTCGCGAAGATCTTCTTCTTCTTCTTCATCTTCAGCTGGGTGAAGGCCACCGTGCCGCGCTATCGCTACGACCAGCTCATGCGGCTCGGTTGGAAGATCTTCCTGCCGACGAGCCTGCTCTTCGTGGTGCTCGTCTCCGGCTATCTGATGTTTACGAGGTATGGGGCATGAGTGTCGCCCAGCTCATCAAGAGCTTTACGCTCTGGGAATTCCTGAAGGCGCACACGCTGACCTTGAAGTATTTCTTCAAGCCGAAGGCGACGATCAACTATCCTTTCGAGAAGAACCCGCTTTCGCCGCGTTTCCGGGGCGAGCATGCGCTGCGTCGCTACGCCAATGGCGAGGAGCGTTGTATCGCGTGCAAGCTGTGCGAGGCGGTGTGCCCCGCGCAGGCGATCACGATCGAGAGCGAGCCGCGCGAGGACGGCAGCCGCCGCACCACGCGCTACGATATCGACATGACCAAATGCATCTATTGCGGCTTCTGCCAGGAAGCCTGCCCGGTGGATGCGATCGTCGAGGGGCCGAACTTCGAATATGCGACCGAAACGCGCGAGGAACTGCTCTACGACAAGGCCAAGCTGCTGGCAAACGGGGACAAGTGGGAGCGGGCGATCGCCGCGAACCTTGAAGCCGATGCGCCCTATCGCTAATGCGCCGTCCGTCCGCCTCCACCCCCGTTCGGCCCCGGACTAAATCCGGGATTGTCGAAGCCCTGTTTTTATCTTTCAAGGAAAAAAAAGAAGTGCGGCCCTTCGACTGGCTCAGGGCGAACGGATTTGGGGAAGGAGACGCCCTGTGATCCAGACACTCGCCTTCTATCTCTTCGCCACGCTGGTGGTCGCTTCGGCGACGCTGGTGATCACGGCGCGCAACCCGGTCCATTCAGTTCTCTGGCTGATCGTGGCGTTCTTCAACGCGGCCGGCCTGATGGTGCTGGTGGGCGCCGAATTCATAGCGATGCTGCTGGTCATCGTCTATGTCGGCGCGGTCGCGGTGCTGTTCCTGTTCGTGGTCATGATGCTCGACATCGACTTTGCGGAACTGCGCGCGGGCTTCATCCGCAACTTTCCGCTGGGAATCGCGATCGCGTTGATCCTGCTGGCGGAGCTGGTGCTCGGCATCGGCGCCTATCGCGCGGGCTCGCTGCAGCTCGGCATTCCGGATGGCGCCGCGCATCCGCTGGCCGAAGCGAGCAATATCAAGAGCATCGGTGCGTTGCTCTACAGCCGTTACCTCTTCCTGTTCGAAACGGCGGGCATCATCCTGCTGGTCGCCATGATCGGCGCGATCGTGCTGACCCACCGCCACCGTCCGGGCGTGCGCGGCCAGAACGTGGCGAAGCAGAATGCACGCCGGCCCGATGAAGCCACTGTCAATACGCGGCCGGAAGTGGGCAAGGGGGTGCAGCTGTGAGGCAACTTCGTCATGCCAGCGCAGGCTGGCATCGCTCACCGTTGCGCACTTTCGCCAACGACCCCAGCCTTCGCTGGGGTGGCGGATTGGGGTGGGATAAATGATCGGCATCGAACATTATGTCGTCGTCAGCTCGATCCTGTTCGTGCTCGGCGTGCTCGGCATCTTCCTCAACCGCAAGAACGTCATCGTCATCCTGATGGCGATCGAGCTGATCCTGCTCGCGGTGAACATCAACCTCGTCGCCTTCAGCGCCTTCCTAGGTGACCTGACCGGCCAGATCTTCGCGATGTTCGTCCTGACCGTGGCTGCCGGCGAAGCGGCGATCGGTCTCGCGATCCTAGTGATCTACTTCCGCGGCCGGGGCTCGATCGCGGTCGACGACGTCAATCGGATGAAGGGGTAATCCGCCAGTGTCCTCCATCCTGATCATCGTCTTCGCACCCTTGCTGGCGGCCATCATCGGCGGCCTGGGCAACCGGATGCTCGGCAACATGATCGTCAAGTCGCTCACGACGGGCGCCCTGTTCCTGTCCTGCGCGCTGTCCTGGCCGATCTTCCTGTCCTTCGTCGGCGGATCGGCGGAAGCGACAGTGGTTCCGGTCCTGAAATGGGTGGAATCCGGCACGCTGACCTTCGACTGGGCGTTACGGGTCGACACGCTGACCGCGATCATGCTGGTAGTGATCACCAGCGTCTCCGCGCTCGTCCACCTCTACAGCTGGGGCTATATGGAGGAGGATCCGGATCAGCCGCGCTTCTTCGCCTATCTGAGCCTCTTCACCTTCGCGATGCTGATGCTGGTGACGGCCGACAACCTCGTCCAGATGTTCTTCGG
>CAMLQG010000139.1 GCA_946482075.1 uncultured Erythrobacteraceae bacterium | reverse complement strand
TGGATCAAGGACCATTATTATTCGCGCGCCGTCTCGATCTACGGCGGCACGTCGCAAATCCAGAAGAACATCATCGCCGACCGGCTGCTGGAGCTGCCCCGTGAGTGAACTGAGCGACGAATTGCTATCGGGAGTGCAGGCATTCCTTGTCCAGCGCCTTGACCACGCGACCCGGCTGGCGATCCTGGAAGGGCGGGAAAGCGGCGCATCCCTGCTTGCGGTTGCCGCCGAAGAGGGATGGTTCAACCTGCTGATGCCGGAAAGCGAAGGGGGAATGGGCGTGACTCCCTCGGATCTCATCCCCGGCTTTCAGGCCCTGGGGCAGAACCTGGCGACCAGCCCCTTCTTCGAGCATATGTTCCTTCCTGCGCTGCTTGTCACGGGCCTCGAACTCGAGCCGCGTATTCTGGAACGGCTGGCCAGGGTCATTCGCGGGGAGGCTCGTCTCGCCTTTGCCGACACGAAGGTCAGCCTCGACTGGTCGCTCGGCCGTGTGATCGAATGTCGCGGCAGGCTTGCAGGGGAAGTCGCCATGGTTCGCTTCGGTGCGGCAGCCGATCTTCTTCTCGTCATGGCGCAGGACGAGGCCGGACAGGCCTGTCTGGTCATGATCGATGCCCGTGCCCCAGGTGTGGGACTGACGGGAGTGCCCAGCGCCGATCCCGGCATGGAGTTCGCCCGTCTGCAGTGTGACGGAACCCGGATCGAAACTCATGACGTGATTGCGCGTGGCGAGGATGCGGAAAGGATTGCCCGAACAATACGGGCGTGGGCGCGGATCAGTATGGCGGCGGAGCTGACCGGAATCGCCCGGCGGGCCCTCGATCTCGCATTGTCCTATATCGGACAGCGCAAGCAATTCGGCAAACCCGTCGCATCGTTCCAGTCGGTCCGGCATCTGGCCGCATCCGCCGCACAGCGGGTCATCGAGCTGGAATGCTTCGCCGAGATGATCGTGCAGGATGCGTCCTCCCTGGGCGACGCCGATCTCGAAACCGCCGCGATGAGCTACAAAGCGGCGGCTGCGGAGCTTGCCCGCGGCGTGGTGGAAGATGCTATTCAGATGCATGGCGGGATCGCGTTCACCTACGAATATGAACTGCAATGGTACTACAAGCGCTGCATGGCGTTGCGCGCCTGGTATGGCGACGAGACGGAACTTTACCGGGCGATCGGCCGCGCGCGGCTGGCGCTGGATGAGCCGCCAACTCCTTTCCGCAACGATACAGTCGCTGTTCCCCAGGGTGATGGAATTGCCGAACGCAGGTGTGGGAAGGACGCATGAACGGTCATTTCGAAGGACGATCCGCCCTCGTGACGGGAGGGTCAAAAGGGATCGGCCTGGCCATTGCGCAACGTCTGGCGCGCGACGGTGCGAAGGTCATGATCATGTCTCGGCGCGAGGATAACCTGCGTGCCGTCGTCGACGCGTGGCCGGAGCTCGGTTTCGCATCCTTCGCGGGCAATGCCGGAGATCCTGCCGATATCGCCAGCTGCGTCGAAGCTTGCGTGGCGAAAATCGGCCCGCCCGACATCCTCGTGAACAATGCCGCGACCAATCCCCATTATGGCGATCTGTCGGGCCTTCAGGTGGAACCGGCCCTCAAGACGATCATGGTCAACCAGCTCGGCCCCCTGCTCTGGGCGCAGCAGGTCTTCGGACGGGAAAGCCCGCGGCGCCAAGGCGTGATCGTCAACGTCTCGTCGATCGGCGGCATGTCCATCGATCCGGACATCGGCTGGTACAATACGACCAAGGCCGCCCTGATCCACCTGACGTCCCAACTCGCCTATGAGCTTGGTCCCGAGATCCGCGTCAATGCCGTGGCGCCGGGGCTGGTGCGAACCGATCTTGCACGGGCGCTATGGGAAAAGGACGGCGATGCATGGGGCGAAGAGCTGCCGCTGCGCAGGCTGGGTGAACCGGAGGACGTGGCGAGCGCGGTCGCCTTCCTGGCGAGTGACGAAGCGGCATGGATCACCGGGCACACGCTCGTCGTCGATGGGGGCGCGCTCACCTTGCCGCACGTCAAGATCTGATCGGCGCTGGCCTGGATATTGATCGTCTCAGGCTGAAGCCGCCTGAAGCGTGAGATTGTCCCGTTCGCATACGGAGCCTTCGTTCCCCTTTCGTCATTCTGGGAGAGCGGGAACTCAGCTTGCGTCGCCAAGGGGATAAACCCCATCAGGTCTACGCCAGTTTCTTCCGAGGCTTTTTCGAAGCGGAAGGCGCGGCGACGGGAGGGCCCTTCTTGTCCGGCAGTCCCTCTGCGGCAGCGCTTCCGAACCCGCACAGTGCCGATACGCTGAGTTCCGCGAATTGCGCGGCGATCGCTTCGGGGCTTGCGCCCTGCTTGCGCCGATACCACCGGACGATGTGGTTCGCGCCGCCGATCAGCCATAGCGCCGCCAGTTTCGCGTCGATGCCCGGGGGTACTTCCTTGCGGCGCTGGGCTTCTTCGATGAGCGCCTGAAGCGAGCGGTCATACTCGCCGAGTTCTTCGCGGATCGGAGCCTGGCGATCGGGATGCAGCATGCGGAAGTCGGCCTGGAACACGGTCGCTTCGGCGCCATAATTGATGTTGAACAACACATGCGTATAGATGATGGATCGTACCATCTTGAGCGCTGAATCCTCCGGCTCGATCCGCTCGAGCAGGCCCATGAGGCGCTTGTGGGACCGGACGATTATCGCCTCCAGAAGATCTTCCTTGGATTTCATGTAATGATAGAGTGACGGCTTCTTCAGGCCGGCCGCGATGGCTATGTCATTCACGCTCGCCCGTTCGTAGCCATATTCCGCGAACACTTTGAGTGCCGCATCCAGCACATGGTCGCTACGTTCCAGATTGGCGATCGTGTCCGCACTCATTCGATTTCCTAACATTGACTTGGCTGTCATCCGCAGATGATCGAGCGGTACCAGATTGTGGACCCTCCGCCAAAAAAATCGATCCCCCGAAAGCAGGATATGCACAAACCATGCGGTCGGAACGATATCGCATGGCCCGTAGGGCGGCAGAGGGGTTTCAAAGTCTTGGGACGAGCGGATCATCCGTGCTGCAGGCGACCAGCGGAAGACCGTTTGAAGCCCTCGCGAGAAGCGCCGGCTGACCGGAACTCGGTGCCTGCCGGCCCTTGACAGCCCGATCCGGCGCGGCCTAGTTTCGACCAACCGGTCGTTCGTCTTTCTGCTGATAGAATAAGGCGAAAGCGGCGGTATGCCTCCTGGTCTCCGATAAGGATGAACCGGCGCGGGAGAGGAGATGAGGTGTGGGACGCACGATATTGAGTGGCGCCAAGGTCATCGACGGCTTGGGCGGCGTCACGGAACGGGCGACGATCGTCGTGGAGGGCGACCAGATCGCGCATTTCGGGCGTGAAACCCTTGCTCCAGATCCGGACGACGTGGTGCTGGACCTCTCGGGAAAGACGGTGATGCCGGGAATGTGCATCGGCCATTTCCATGCCGAGTACGACAAGATCACCACGGTTCCCAACCTCTGCCAGGGTTCGGAGCGTCCGCCGGGCGTGACCATGGCCTATGCGATCAAGAACATGAGAATCGCGCTGCATTCCGGGTTCACTTCCGCAGTCGGCTCGGCATGCGTCTACGACATCGATATCTGCCTCGAAATGGCGATGGCGGAGGGAGTCTGCGAAGGCCCCCGCATCGTTCCCGCAAGCCCTCACATCATCGCGACCGGTTCGCACGCCTATGCGACCCCGTGGTGGATCGGCGCGGCCAATCTCGGCCTGGAGCAAGGCCAATGCACGGGGCCGGACGAGTTCCGCAAATTCATCAGGCTGCAGGCGCATCGCGGCGTGCGGATGATGAAGATCATGCCGTCGGGAGGGCACGGCTTTCCTCACACAACCGGCATGCGCAATCTCAGCAGGCCCGAACTGCAGGCCTGCGTCGAGGCGGCGCACGAGCGTGGGGCGTGGATCCGGGCGCATGTGAACTACAAGGATCAGATCCTGGAATGCGTGAAGGCCGGTGTCGATGTCATCGATCATGGGGATGATCTCGACGACGAATGCATCGAGGCGATGGTCAAGCACGGAACCTATTATGTGCCGACCATCGGCCTGACGATCATGGCCATCCGCTGGGATCACAGGCAGCCCATGCTCGATCTGCTGACATATTATCCGAAGGACGAAAGCTACATCACCAAGATGGCCCATGTCCTCAAGCGGGCGCAGCAGGCCGGGGTGAAGATGCTGATCGGCGATGATTACGGCCCGGTCCATGGCTTCCTTCCCGATTTCTGGGGCAAGGAGATCAACATGTTCATCGACGAGATGGAGTTCGATCCGGCGGCCGTGATCGAAATGGTCACGTCCAACGGGGCGCATTTCTTCGGTGGCCAAACGGGCGCGATCGCGCAGGGCCGGCTCGCGGATATCCTGGTTCTCGATTTCGACCCGCTGACCGACGGGTTTCGCGGTTTCGAGACGCCGGGAAAGAGCATCAACGCGATCATGAAATCCGGCCTTTTCGTGAAGAACTCTCTTCAGGCGCCAGGGGGCATGGCTTGATCTGAAAGGTCTTTGACCGGCGTGCGCCGCCTCGGGGATGTATAGGTCGAGGGGCGGGCGTTGACAGGGCAGCTCAATCATGAAAGTCTACCAACCGACCGGACGTTCGTTTAGTCGGACGAATAGCAAGCAAAGTGGCATGTGCCGCGAAATGGGTGAGGCGCTTTCGGGATGGTCCGGTTGTTCCACGTTTCACGCACCGCAGCCGCATGAATGGCCAGGGCATGATTGAAACCGAAGTTCTCATCATTGGCGCGGGAGCATCGGGAGGTGTGGCTGCGCGAACCCTTGCTGCGGCGGGTTTGAAGGTGACGTGTCTGGAGCAGGGCGACTGGCCCGATGACTCCCGCTTCTACGGCCGC
>CAMLQG010000138.1 GCA_946482075.1 uncultured Erythrobacteraceae bacterium | reverse complement strand
GCCGATCGAGCGCGGCAATCGCGTCGCCTGCGCGGGCGAGCGGATAAGTGGCGCTCACGATGGGCGAAATCGCGCCCGCCTGCCACAGGCGGATCAGTTCGGCGACATGAGCGCGGTTCTCGTCCGGATGGCGGCGGACGAATTCGCCCCAGAACACGCCTTTCACGTCGCAGCCTTTCAGCAGCGTGAGATTGAGCGGCAGCTTGTGGATGCCGGCGGTGAAGCCCACCACCAGGAAGCGACCCTGCCAGGCAATCGCGCGCAGCGCCGGTTCGGAATAGTCGCCGCCGACGATGTCGAACACGATGTCCGCGCCGCCCGGGCCGCAGGCTTCCTTGAATTTCGCGGCGAGTTCCATCGACTGTGCCTTGTCGAACGGCGGGCGGCCATAGAGGACCACCTCGTCAGCTCCGGCCTTGCGGGCGACTTCTGCCTTCTGCTCGCTGGAAACGGCCGCGATCACGCGCGCGCCCAGCGCCTTGCCGAGTTCCACCGCGGCGACGCCGACGCCGCCTGCCGCGCCCAGCACCAGGAGCGTCTGGCCGGGTGCGATCTCGCCGCGATCCTTCAGCCCGTGGATCACGGTCGAATAGGTCATCAGCAGCGTGCATGCCTGCTCCAACGGCAGGCCTTCGGGCAGGGGAAAGAGATTGGCAGCGCGGACCACCACCTTTTCCTGCAACCCGCCCCAGATGGTGAGCGCGACGGCGCGGTCGCCCGCTTTCCAGTCGGTCACGCCTTCGCCCACCGCCTCGACCACGCCGGCGACTTCCGAGCCCGGCGCGAAGGGGCGAGGCGGCTTCATCTGGTAGAGATCGCGGATGATCAGGGCATCGGGAAAGTTGATCGCGCAGGCGGCGACCTTGACCAGCACTTCGCCGGGGCCGGGAACGGGATCGGGAAGATCGGCGAGGACGAGCGTTTCCGGCCCGCCCGGCTCAGCCGAAAGCAGCGCTTTCATGCCGCGATGTCGGTGCCCTTGGAGAACCAGGGCAGTTCCGCCGCCTGCCGACCTTCATAGCTGGAGATCGCGGCATCACGAGCGAGCGTGAGGCCCACTTCGTCCAGCCCTTCAAGCAGGCAGTGCTTGCGGAACGGATCGATTTCGAACGTGAAGCGATCCTGGAACGGCGTGGTCACTGTCTGGCTTTCGAGATCGATCGTGATCGGATCGGTCTTCGCGACTTCCAGCAGGCGATCGACCTGCTTCTGCGGCAGCATGACCGTGAGGATGCCGTTCTTGAACGCATTGCCCGAGAAGATGTCGGAGAAGGACGGCGCGATCACCGCTCTCAGGCCCATGTCCAGCAGCGCCCAGGCGGCATGCTCGCGGCTCGATCCGCAGCCGAAATTGTCGCCCGCGATCAGGATCGGCGCGCGCTTGAACTCGGGATCGTCGAACACATTGCCTGGTTCGGCCCGCACGGTCTCGAACGCGCCGGCGCCCAGGCCTTCGCGCGTGATCGTCTTCAGCCAGGCGGCCGGGATGATCACGTCCGTATCGACATTCTTGCGGCCGAACGGCAGTGCGCGCCCTTCAACCGTGCGGACGGGTTCCATCAATCCGTCTCCGGTGGAAGCTTGGATGGCGGCGCGTTCTTGGCCGCGTCCTTCTCCAGCCTCTCCTTGCGGCGCGAGGCGAAGAGCACGGCGGCGGCCAGCGCGGCCGATCCGATGGCGGCACCGGCCAGTGTCGCGGCGCTGGTCCAGTTCTTGTCGGTCTTCTTGGTCATGCATTCCCTATGTGCAACCTTGCCGCGCGATTCAAGGCGGATGCGCGAAAATGCATCGGACTTAGAGATATTCTCGCAAGCGCAGCCATATTTCGCGCTTCTGTTCGAAAGTGATGCTGCAATAGGCCGCGCTGCTGGAAGGGAGCGCGATCAGCGGCACCAGCGGCGCCTCGCCGAATTGCTTGCGGCCGAGCGCGAAGGACTTGCCGCCGTTGAATGCGAGTGCCCTGATGTCCGGGAGCGAGTTGGCGAGAGTGAGGAGATCGTTCGCCTGCCAGTCCCGGATCGCGCTGTCACTGCTGCCCTTGCGTCGCGCCTTGCCGATCACGTCCCACAGCCCGATCCCTGCCTCCAGCAGCAGGGCAAGGCGGTTTTCATAGGGCTCCGAAGCAAGGTCGCGCCCGATCAACGCGCCCGTCAGCCGCCAGAACTGGTTCGTTGGCCGCGCGTAATATTGCCGGTGCTGGAGCGAGGTATCGCCGGGCAGGCTGCCGAAGATGACCACCCGCGTCCGTTGGTCGAAGACCGCACCAAAGGAGGATCGGAACGGATCGTCCGTGGCATCGGGAGGCATCATCATCTCCCCTCACCTTCAAGGGAGAGGAGAAACGCGTGCGCCATGACCTACGCTTCCGTCAGGCTCCGCACATCGGTGAGCCTGCCGGTGATCGCCGCCGCCGCCGCCATGGCGGGGGAGACGAGATGCGTGCGGGCACCCGGGCCCTGCCGGCCGACGAAGTTGCGATTGCTGGTCGATGCGCAGCGTTCGCCCGCTGGCACCTTGTCCGGGTTCATGCCGAGACAGGCCGAACAGCCCGGCTCGCGCCATTCGAGGCCGGCATCGGTGAAGACCTTGTCCAGCCCTTCGGCTTCCGCCTGCTGTTTCACCAGGCCCGAACCCGGCACGACGATCGCCCATTTGACGGTGTCGGCCTTGTGGCGGCCTTTCAGCACTGCCGCGGCGGCGCGCAGATCCTCGATCCGGCTGTTGGTGCAGCTGCCGATGAAGACGTTCTGCACTTCCACTTCGGCAAGCTTCTGTCCCGGCTCCAGACCCATATAGGCAAGGCTTGCGCGCGCCGCGTCCTGCTTGGACGGGTCGGCGAAGCTTTCCGGCGCAGGGACGACGCCGCCGATCGGCGCGACATCCTCGGGCGAAGTGCCCCAGGTTACGGTCGGTTCCACGTCGGCTGCATTGATCGTCACGCTCTTGTCGAACTTCGCGCCCTCATCGGTGCGCAGCGTCTTCCACCAGGAAACCGCGCGGTCCCAATCCGCGCCCTTGGGCGCATAGGGGCGGCCGTTCAAATAGGCGAAAGTCTTCTCGTCCGGCGCGACCAGCCCCGCTCGCGCGCCGCCTTCGATCGACATGTTGCAGACGGTCAGCCGGCTTTCGATGCTCATCTCCTCGAACACCTTGCCGCGATATTCGATCACATGGCCGGTGCCGCCGGCGGTGCCGATCACGCCGATGATGTGCAGGATCAGGTCCTTGGCCGTCACGCCGGGGCCGAGATCGCCTTCCACCAACACTTCCATCGTCCTGGAAGGCGACAGCAGCAGGGTCTGCGTGGCGAGCACATGTTCGACCTCGGACGTGCCGATGCCGAAGGCCAGCGCGCCGATGCCGCCATGGCAAGAGGTATGGCTGTCGCCACAGACGATCGTGGCGCCGGGCAGCGAGAAGCCCTGTTCCGGCCCCACGACATGGACGATGCCCTGTTCCGCTTCGGTCGCACCGATATAGCGGATGCCGAATTCCGGTGCGTTCTTTTCGAGCGCGGCGAGCTGCTGCGCGCTCTGCGCGTCGGCGATCGGCAGGCGATGGCCGGCCGCATCGACGCGGGCGGTGGTCGGCAGGTTGTGATCGGGAACCGCCAGCGTCAGTTCGGGGCGCCGGACCTTGCGGCCGCTCACGCGGAGCGCTTCGAAAGCCTGGGGGCTGGTCACTTCATGGACCAGGTGGCGGTCGATATAGATCAGGCACGTACCGTCATCACGGCGTTCCACCACGTGGGCGTCCCAAATCTTTTCGTAGAGAGTGCGGGGTCGGTCGGACATGGGAGGCAGCTAAGCCCGCCGACCTCGCAAGACAAGGGGTGAATCGCCTAACCAAGCGGTTAGCGGCGATGGCTGTTCCAGTCGTTGCGCTCGTTACGGAGCTGCTGCTGGACCCGGTCGATCCGGTTCTGCAGCGACTGGATCTCCGCGCGGCTCAGGCCATTGCGGCTGTAGATCGAATAGAGGCGCTGCAGCTGGTCCACATTGCGCTGCAGGCGCTGCGCTTCGACGCGGGAGATCGTGCGGTTGTGGAGCGCGCGGTCGATCCGGTTGTCGAGCTGCGAGATGTCGCGGCGTATCTCGTTGCCATTATGCCAGCTGGGCGCGGCCATGGCAGGAGCGGCGATCGTGGCGGCGATAGCGAGAGCGGCCGAAGCCGCGAAAGTCAGTTTGCGCATGTCGGTTACTCCTTTGTGCGTCCGGCCGTTGCTGGCCGATGACCTTGTTCTGCCACCAAAAGCTGCAACTGAGCGTCGCATGTTGTACTAATTTGTCGCGTTCCGCGGGGGTGTGTTTTCCTGTGTTCAGGTTCTATATTCGCGCCGATGGACTGGCTTGCGCCCCTCGCAATCGTGATCGCCGCCGCTGCCGCGATGGAAGGCGTCGCTTGGGCGAGCCATAAATATGTGATGCACGGCTTCGGCTGGGCCTGGCACCGCGATCATCACGAGCCGCACGACGATCTGCTGGAGAAGAACGATCTCTTCGCGCTGGTGGGCGCGGCGATGAGCATCTCCATGTTCGCGGTTGGCAGCCCTATGGTGATGAGTACGGCCGCCTGGTGGCCGGGGACGTGGATCGGCCTGGGCATCCTGGCCTATGGGATCATCTACACGCTGATCCATGATGGTCTCGTGCACCAGCGCTATTTCCGCTTCGTGCCCAGGAGCGGCTATGCCCGTCGGCTGGTACAGGCGCACAGGCTGCACCACGCGACGATCGGCAAGGAGGGCGGGGTGAGCTTCGGTTTCGTTTTCGTGCGCGATCCGGCGGCGCTGAAGCGTCAGCTTGCGATGCAGCGCGAGGCGGGCATTGCAGAGCTGCGCGAGGTGGAGACGAAATAAAGGAGCTCAAAAGCCCGTTCGCCCTGAGCTTGTCGAAGGACTGCTTTTCCTTATTTCGTCATGCTGAACTCGTTTCAGCATCCATCGTGCCTCTGGGTCGTCCGTGCGCGAGGAGAAATGGACCCTGAAACAAGCTCAGGGTGACGATGTGGTTTAACGGAATGAAGAAAAAGCAGCCCTT
>CAMLQG010000137.1 GCA_946482075.1 uncultured Erythrobacteraceae bacterium | reverse complement strand
AGGTCAGTTCCTGCCACTGGCGGACCATCCCCATATATTCGTTGTTGAGGATGAACACCTTGACCGGCAGGCGGAACTGGCTGGCCGTACCCATCTCCTGGATGTTCATCTGGATCGAAGCTTCGCCGGCGATGTCGATCACCAGGCTGTCCGGATTGCCGAGCTGCGCGCCGATCGCCGCGGGCAGGCCGTAGCCCATCGTGCCGAGACCGCCCGATGTCAGCCATTTGTTCGGCCCCATGAAGCCGAAATACTGGGCTGCCCACATCTGGTGCTGGCCGACTTCGGTGGTGATGATCGGGTCCTTGCCGCGAGTCAGCGCATAGAGCCGTTCCACCGCGAGCTGGGGCATGATGACCCCGTCGCGCTTGGGATAGGCCAGGCTGTCGCGCGCGCGCCAGCCATCGATGCGGGCCTTCCACTCCGTAAGATCCGCAGGCTTGCGGCCGCCCCAGGCTCCGATCAGCTGTTCGAGGACATTGGCGCAATCGCCGACGATGCCGAGATCGACCGGGACCACCTTGTTGATTGAAGAGCGATCGATATCGATGTGGATCTTGGCAGAATTCGGCGCGAAGGCATCGAGCCGCCCGGTCACGCGATCGTCGAACCGGGCACCGATACAGACGATCAGGTCTGCCTTGTTCATCGCCATGTTCGATTCGTAGGTGCCGTGCATGCCCAGCATGCCCAGCCAATCGGCGTGGTCGCACGGGAAAGCGCCCAAGCCCATCAGCGTGGACGTGACGGGCGCCCCCGTCATCGCCTGGAACTGGCGGAGCAGTTCCGTTGCCCGCGGGCCGGCATTGATGATGCCGCCGCCGGTATAGAGGATCGGCGAGTTCGACGCGGCCAGCATGGCGACCGCACGGGCGATCTCGTCATCCGCGGCGGTCGTGCGCGGCTGATAGCGCAGCGGGCGCTGGACCTTCTGCTCGCTCCATTGCGCTGTGGCGACCTGGACGTTCTTCGGGATGTCGATCACGACCGGGCCGGGACGACCAGTGGTGGCGATCTCGAAAGCTTCCTCGATGGTCGCGGCGAGTTCGGACGGGTCCTTCACCAGATAGTTGTGCTTGGTGCAATGACGCGTGATACCGACCGTGTCAGCTTCCTGGAACGCATCCGAGCCGATCAGGTTGGTGGCGACCTGGCCGGTGATGACGACCATCGGAATGGAATCCATGAACGCGTCGGCGATGCCGGTGACGGCGTTGGTCGCGCCGGGGCCGGAGGTGACGAGCACGACGCCGGGCTTGCCGGTGGAGCGGGCATAGCCTTCCGCCGCATGGGCCGCGCCGGCTTCGTGCCGCACCAGGATATGGCGAATGCGTTCGTCGCCGAATAATTCGTCATAGATCGGCAAGACTGCGCCGCCGGGATAGCCGAACACGAATTCGACGCCCTGACGGACCAGGCTCTCGAGCAGGATCGATGCGCCGCTGCGCTCTTCGCTCACAATATCTTCCTTCCGCGCCATTGCGCTTGTTGATGAAACACATGCGTGGGGTTCTGAAAAAGCGGACCCGGCGCAGGGGTTCTGCGCCGGGTCTCCTCTCCGAACCAATCGCGGTCCGGTTAGGGGACAGGAAATGTCATGTCAACCGCAAACTGTGAAATAATATTTCAAAAACAAGGGGAAGATCGGAATTAAATCGCGCCAATCGGTTCCATTCCGAAGGTGGTTGATGGCGGAACCAGGTATATTGGCGCTTGGCGTATTGCCGGGTCGCCTGGGTGCCGAGCGCGATCGCCTCGTCCCTGGACCATTCGCCGCGTAGCCACCCGGCGATCTCGCGCACGCCGATCGCGCGCATGACCGGGAGGCTGGGCGAGAGACCGCGCGCGAGCAGCGCTTCCACTTCTTCCACCGCACCATCTCCGAGCATGCGGGCGAAGCGCAGGTCGCAGCGCCCGTAGAGCCAATCGCGCGGCGGCAGCAGGATCGCAGGCGCAAGCGCGACCCTGTCGGCGATCCCGCCCACGCGCTCTTCCTGCCATTGCGCCAGAGTACGCCCGGTCGAACGGATCACTTCCAGCGCGCGGGCAATGCGGGTCGTGTCCGCAGGATTGAGCAGGGCCGCGCGTTCCGGGTCCGCCTGGGCCAGCGCCGCATGGGCTTCCTCGATCGGCAAGGCCCGCACTTCCGCCCGGATCGCGGGATCGATCCGCGGCACCGGCGCGATCCCATCGAGCAGGGTCCGTATATAGAGCCCCGTGCCGCCTACCAGGATAGGCACCGCGCCCACGGCATGGGCACGATCGATCTCCGCTTTCGCCGCTTCGGCCCAATCGGCGGCGGAGCAGCCATCCGAGCCGTCCCAGGCGCCGAACAGGCGATGCTCGATCCCGTGCATCTCCTCCTGGTCCGGCCGCGCGCTCAGGATGCGAAGATCCGCATAGACCTGTGCGCTGTCCGCATTGATCACCACGGCCCGGCGGCCTCTCTCCTCCACGGCAAGAGCCAGGCGGATCGCCAGATCGGTCTTGCCGCTGGCGGTCGGCCCTGCAATGAGCGCCAGCGGCCCACGGTCCATTTGCGCGCTGCGGCCAGATTCAGGAGACTTACCCTTGCTCATCGCCCGGTTGATAGCAGACCCGGATCACCTGTCCGAAAAACTTGATGCCGCGACGGAGGCGCTGGCGGCGAATGGCATGCGCGTGGCGCTTGCCGAGATGCTGGAGTTCCATAGCGACGTGCTGGAATTGAACCTGCCCGAAGGCGATCCCGCCCGCTTGCGCGCAGTGCTGGATACGCATTTCGGTCCGATCGACCTGCTGGTGGCGCAGGGCGTGATCATGGTGCCGCAGGTTTTCGTCTCCGACATGGATTCGACGATGATCTCGGCGGAATGCATCGACGAACTGGCTGACTTCGCAGGACTGAAAGACCAGATCGCGGCCATCACGGAGCGTGCGATGCAGGGCGAGCTCGATTTCGAAAGCGCGCTGCGCGAGCGTGTCGGCCTGTTGGCGGAACTCGGCGAAACCGCCATTACGGAATGTCTTTCCACCCGCATCGCTCCGATGCCCGGAGCGAGAACGCTGGTCGAGACGCTGAAGGCCAGGGGCTGCCGCACCGTGTTGGTGACGGGCGGCTTCCACCAGTTCGCCGATCCGGTAGCCGAGCAGCTCGGCTTCGAACATGTCGTCGCCAATCGCCTGGCGGTCGAAGGCGGCAAGCTGACGGGCGGTCTGGTTGGCCCCATCACCGACAGCGGCGTGAAACGGGCAGTGCTGCTGGACCAAGCGGCGGCACTTGGCGAAGGCGCGGTCAGCCTTGCGGCCGGCGATGGCGCCAATGACATCCCCATGCTGCAGGCGGCGACCTATGGCATCGCCTATCATGCCAAGCCCAAGGCGCGTGACGCGGCGGATGGCTGGATCGATCGCGGCGACCTGACGGCGATTCTCCGCCTGCTGGGAATTCCCGAAACGGAGTGGGTCCGCGAGTGAACGCCCCAAGAGGGATGAGGCGGAGCGGCGCAGGCTGTGCCTTCCGCGCGGTCTTGGTCCTACCTATGCGCCTGCCTTCTTCGCCAGCGCGATCGCGCGGTCCTTTCCTTCCGCCTCCGGGGCGGACGGAATGCTCAGCACGATCATGCGCGCATCATCGATGAAGACGTTGAGCTGGTTGATACCGGGCACGAAGAACGCACTCTTGCCAAGGCCGGGAACGTCTTCGACCTGACGTTCGGAGAAGGCCTTCAGGGCCGCTTGCGACGTGGATTTCGCAGCCGCGATCGCTTCGGCCGAATTGTCATTGATGGGCGACCAGCGCGTCATCAGCGTGGCGTCCAGGCCCTCCGCGAACTTGTAGGTACATTGGGATGTCGCCGCTTCCGATCCGGACGATTCATGGACGAGATCGATCTGTGTGGAGGTGACTGCCGCTTTCATCACTTCGCCCATTTCGGCCTTGTCGATGATCGTGCAAGCGTCGGCGGCGTTCCAGTTGGTGGGTGATTTCCCTGCCGCTTCGGCGCTATCCGCTGCGCCGGCCGCCGCTCCTTCTCCGGCCGGTGCTTCTCCCTTGCAGCCCGCCAGAGCGATGGCCGCGAGGCCGAATAGTGCAATCGTAGTTTTCACTTTCCTCTCCCTGCCCGAACATGACCACAGACCGGCTGCGAGGGCCGAAGGTTTGGCCGGTGTCCGTTGCCGAAATCTTCGCCGATCGGTTTACTGACCGAGGCACCCCTTGCGATCGCCCGCTTCGCAGGCCGCCACACGCTTGTTGTAGATGATTATGTCGGCGTCGTATTTCGTCTTGGCGGCGTTCACCGCCTCCATCTGCTTCTGATATTCGGCATTGGCCCGCTCGGCCTCTTCGCGCGAACGGGTATTCGCTTCGATCTGCTGGCGGGCAGTGTCGAGCTGGGCAGCATTGGCTGCCTTCAGTTCCGCCAGCTCTCTCTCGCGAACCGCGGCCGTCACATTGCCGCCGTCGTTGCCCGAATCTGCCATCGGAGCCGGGGCGGCGGACTGCTCCTGAGGTGCTTCGACACGCGAAGGCTCCACGTCGACGGGCTTGACCGCATGAGCGGGAAGCGCAGAAATCAGCAGGAAAACGGACGCTCCGACAGACAGCTTCGTCATACCAAGACTCCTCCACATCGCTTCGCGACGATACCGGGCGAATTGCGTCCGGGAGATGAACACGATGATCGCGTTATGGCAATTCGCAAGCCATCATCATCCGGAATTATCTTGACCGGGGACGGAACCAACGCTTCCTTCGGGCCGTTTGGAGGCATTCGCCGCCACAGCGCCGAGGCAGGAAATCGTGCCGGATTCAATCCGTTATTTCGAAGATCTTTATCGTGAACTGACCGACTGGATCGCAGTGCACTTCCTCAACATCGTGATTTCGGTGGTGATCGCGGCGCTGATCGTGCTCGTGCTCGTGGGCATCAAGGCAGTGCTGCTGCGCTTGGTGACCAAGCTGGGAGACAAGCTCAGCTGGCCCGGCGTTTTCGCAACCGTGATCCGCCGGACCCGATTGTGGTTCATGATCGTGGTCGCCGCCCGCATGGTGCAGGGATACGCCAATCCGCCCCAAGCCGTGGCCCAGACGATCGCCTTCATCTTCGTCATCGCGACCGCATTGCAGATCGCGATCTGGGTGCGGACCTTCATCATCGGCGTGGTCGAGCATCGCACGATCGGCGTCCATGGCGCGGACAGCGACATGGCCAGCGCGCTGGGCATCGTGCGCATGTTGATTTCTGCGGAGGTGTTCGCGGTGGCGGCGATCGTGGTGCTCGACAATCTCGGGGTCAACGTCAC
>CAMLQG010000136.1 GCA_946482075.1 uncultured Erythrobacteraceae bacterium | reverse complement strand
GAGGACGCGGGTGCTTCGACTCTGCCGTCCCGCGGCGCAGCATAGCTGCGCTTGCGTAGAAGCAAAGCCACTTCAAACACATCGTCCCATGTCCGCGCGCAGCCGGGGAACCGCGCATCGCCTATGTCTTGAGCGCGCAAGTCGGAGAGCGGTGCTTGTTTTGACCGAATGCAGCGGCCTAGATCGCTTCCGTTTCAGGGAGAGAGGTCCCGATCATGGCATTCACGCATGTCGATACGCCGATATCGCTCGGCCCGATGCAGCTCAGGAACCGGATCGTCCGGCCGGCGCATGGCACCAATCTCGGCCGTGGCGTCATCAGCGACGAGCTGATCGCCTATCACGAGGCGCGGGCGCGCGGCGGCGTGGCGCTGTCGATCATGGAAGTGGGTTCGGTCCATCCGTCCTCGCCATTCTCGATCAATCTGTGGGACCCCGCGCTGGAGCCCGGCTATCGCAAGCTGGTCGACCGCATCAAGCCGCATGGCATGAAGCTGTCGCAGCAGCTCTGGCATTGCGGGCATAATTTCGTGCCGGCCGACGGCTCGCCGCCCTGGTCGCCATCGCCGATCGCGAGCCCGGCGCTGGGCGTGGTCCCGGTCGAGATGACGAAGGCCATGATCGACGAGATCGTGGAAGCCCATGTCACTGCCGCCCGCCGCTGCGAAAGCTATGGGCTCGACGGGGTCGAGGTCCAGGTCGGGCACGGCTATCTCGTGCACCAGTTCCTGTCCGCCAACACCAACGTCCGGGAGGACGAATATGGCGGGTCGTTCGAGAATCGCGCTCGCTTCGCACTGGAGATCCTGCGCGGCGTGCGCGACGCGGTGTCGCGAGACGTGGCGGTAGGGGTGCGCATGGCGCCCGACTGCACGCCGCATGGCATCGGGGTGGAGGATCTGTGCCGCCTCGCCCAGTGGTTCGAACGGGAAGGGCTGATCGACTACCTCAACATCTCCGAAGGCAGTTATCATTCCATGCCGCAGCTGATCGGCGGGATGCACGAGCCAGTCGGCTACGAGATGCCGAGCAGTTCGGTCATCGCGCGCTCGGTCGAGCTGCCTGCCATCGTCATCGGCCGTTTTCGCACGCTGGAGGACGCCGATGCGGTGATCCGTTCGGGCGATGCCGATTGCGTGGGCATGGTCCGCGCGCTGATCGCCGATCCCGATCTCGTGAAGAAGGGGCTCGCGGGCAAGAGCGACACCGTCCGCCCCTGCATCGCCTGCAACCAGGGCTGCATCAACAATCTGCTGGTCATCGGGCAGATGGAATGCGCGATCAATGCGGGTGCTGGCCACGAGACGCAGATGGGCGATCACCTGCTCGCGCCCGCGGAAGCGAAGAAGAAGGTCCTCGTCGTGGGCGGCGGCCCGGCCGGCATGGAGGCGGCCCGTGTCGCTTCGCTGCGCGGCCACGATGTCGTGCTGGCGGAAGCCGGGCCGGCGCTGGGCGGCGCGCTCCGGATCGCGGCCATGGCGCCGACGCGCTACGGCATGATGGATTACGGCACCTGGCTGCAGGACGAGATCTTCCGGCTGGGCGTCGATGTGCGCCTGTCCACCTATGTCGAGCCGGACGACGTGATGGAGTTCGGCGCGGATGCGATGATCGTCGCCACCGGCTCCGTGCCCCGGATGGATGGGGTGCATATCTCCCATCCCGGCGATCCGGTGCGCGGCATGGACAAGCGCCATGTTCTGTCATCGCACGACCTCTTCCTCTCGCCGCCCGCCGATCTCGGCAAAACGGGGGTGGTGATCGACGACGACAGCCACTGGGAAGGCTTCGCGGTTTGCGAGCATCTCGCCAGGCAAGGCCTCAAGGTCACGTATGTCACGCGTGAGAAAGGGCTCGCGCCCAGCCTGCAATATACGCTGACGATCGAGCCGTTCCTCGAACGGATGGAGCATTACGGCTTCGAATACCTCATCCGCCACCGCGCGATCGAGATCACGGACGATGCGGTGCTTGTCGGCCCTACGCACACCTGGGACGAGGCGCTGGGAGCCAAGCGCATCCCGGCCGATACAGTGGTGTTCATCTCGAAGAACCTGCCCAATCGCGAGCTGTTCACGGTCTTCACCGATCGCAACACCGAAGTGCATGTGGTGGGCGACGCCAATGCCCCGCGCTATCTGCCCGTCGCCGTGCGCGAAGGGCATCTGGCGGGGATGAAAGTATAATCGAAGGAAGGAGAAAGGAATGCACAAGGCTTGGAAATGGGCGGTTCCCGCGATCGCGCTGGCTTCTCTCGCGGGCTGCGAGAAGCCGGCTGCCGAAGCCGATAGCGCCGCGAAGCCGGCCGATAGCGCGGCCGATGTGGAAGCGATCAAGAAGCTCATCGTCGATGAAGGCAAGGGCGCGTCCACCCAGGATATCGACCTCACCATGTCGGTCTACTGCAACAGTCCGGACTTCGTGCTCTACGAAGCGGGCCCCTATGTGGTGCGAGGCTATGATGCTCTGAAGGAAACCTATCTCGCCTATTTCAAGGCGTTCCCCAAGGCAGAGGTGAAGGCGGAGGATATCCAAGCCTATGCTTCGGGCGAGACGGGCTTCGGTTTTTCGCTGGAAACCTGGACCTTCACCACGCCCGAGGGGAAGAAGCGCGAGGATCTCCATCGCGTGACCCGCGGCTATCGCAAGATCGACGGCAAATGGTGCGTGATGCACGAGAACGACTCGATCCCGGCCGACATCGTCAAGCTCGACGACAAGCAGACCGGCGCAGCGCATTAAGAAGGATCAGGCCGATGTCGCATTTCACACAGCTCATGAAACCCGAATATGACAAGGTCATCGTCACGGGCGGTGGCAGCGGCATCGGCCGGATCGTCACCGGCGCGCTGACGGAGCTCGGCTGCGATGTCGTGATCATGGGGCGCCGGCTGGAAAAGCTGGAGGAGACGGCGCAGATCTATGGTGCAAATCCCGGCAAGGTCGTTCCGGTCCGCTGCGATGTGAGCGATCTCGCCATGGTCGAAGCGGCCTTTGCCGAAGCCAACAAGGACGGCGTGGTGCGCGCCCTGGTCAATTCGGCGGGCGAGGTGGGGCCCTGCCGCGCGGAACAGCTCACTTCCGACATGGTGGCGATGTCGATCAATTCGATGCTGATCGGCGCGTTCAACGTCTTCCGCACCTGGACCCGCGCGATGATCAAGGATGGCAGGCCCGGCTCGCTCGTCGCCTACACTTCCACCGTCAATTCGCGCGAGACGCCGGGCCTGTCGCATTCCGGCATGGCCAAGGCGGGCGTGGAATCCATGGTGCGCAGCTGGGCGCTGGAGCTCGGCCATCATGGGCTGCGCTTCAACGCGATCGGGCCGGGCCTTTTCCCGCTTTCGGGCGGCACGCATCACGATGATGCGTTCAACCGCGAATTCTTCAGCAAGCAGATCCCGCTCGGCCGCTTCGGGGATGTGGATGAGATCATCGGCCCCACGCTGTTCCTGCTGAGCCCGGCCGCGCGCTACATCACCGGGTCCACGATGATGGTGGACGGCGGGATGCGCCTGCGCCCCTGGTTCGGCTTCACGCCGGAGGATCTGGCGGCGATCGGGGAACCGGTCGCCTAATCGCGCCTGAGGGAGAGGCTGATGGCGGAGCAGGATATCATTGAGCGCCTAGGCGCGCTGCTGGGCCCGGATCGCGTCGATGCGTCCAACGCGGCGCGCGAGATCGCGGCCGGCGATTTCTTTCGTACCACGCAACCCCCTGCCTGCGTAGTGCGGCCGCGGGACAAGCACGAGGTAGCGAGCGTGGTCGCATGCGCGGCGGAGGCGGGCTATGCCGTCCATCCGCGCGGCGGGGGCATGTCGTTCAGCGGCGGCTACGCCCCGCGCTCGCCACGTTCGATCACGCTCGACCTGTCGGCGATGAACGAAGTGCTCGAGATCAACGAGCAGGATCTCTACGTGATCGTCCAGCCCGGCTGCAGCTGGCTGAAGCTCTACGAGACGCTGCGCGCGAAGGGCTTGCGCGTGCCTGCCTTCGGCACGCGGTCGGGCCGGCAGGCAACGGTGGGCGGCAGTCTTTCGCAGACCGGCATGATGCTCGGTTCCAGTCGCTACGGCATGACGATCGAACAGGTGCTGGGCCTCGAAGTGGTGCTGGGCGACGGGTCGCTTGTGCGCACCGGCCATTGGGCGTTCGGGCCGGGCAAGCCCTATTTCCGCTTCGGCGCGCCGGACCTGACGGGGCCGTTCCTCGGTGATTTCGGCGCGATGGGCGTGAAGGTGGAGATTGCGCTCAGGCTGATGGAATGGCCGGCGCATGAAGGCACCGCCTCCTTCGCCTTCGATACGTTCGACAGCCTGCACCAGGCGGAAACGACGATCCAGCGGCTGGGCCTCGCGGCCGAGATGATCGCATTCGACGACAATCTCCAGCGGCTGACGATGGACGGCATCGGCCTGCGCGAGGACGCGCGTGTGCTGGCAGGCCTGGTACGTGAGAAGGGGCTGGTCGGCGGCGTGGTGAGCGCGGTGAAATTCGCGGTCGCGGGCAAAGGCTTCATGGCCGGTTCCGCCTATACGCTCCATATCGTGACTGAAGCGCGCCACAAGGCCGCGGTCGATGCATCGCTCGCGGAAATCCGCCAGATCGCGAAGAGTGCCGGCGGCAGAGAGATCGCCGATACGGTCGCGCAGATGATCCGCATCGATCCCTATCCGCATATGGACCAGGTGCTGGGCGCGCGCGGCGAACGCTGGGTGCCGATGCCGTTCGCAGTACCCGCATCGCAGGGCCTGGCGGCGATGAAGCGGATCGACGAAGTGCTGGCGCGCCACGCGGAGATCATGGGCCGGCTTGGGATCGAGGTAGGCCTGCTGGTGGGCTCGTACGCGCCGGTGCTCTTCAATCTCGATCTGATGATCTACTGGCCCGATCGCCCGACACCGCTGCACCGCGCCACCGCCTCGAAGGAAAAGGTCGCACAGGGCGACAGCTTTGCCGACAATCCCGAAGCGCGAGCTTTCCTGTCCGATCTCTGGTCCGAACTGATGGACGCGACAGCGGAGTTCGGCGCGAACTATATCGGCATCGCCGGGCCCGACCTGCGCTTTCCCGAAAATCGCGATCCGGGCAATGTAGCGCTGTTGCAAGGCTTCAAGCACGCGGTGGACCCGGCCTGCACGCTTAGCCCGGGGGCGTTCGGGCTTACCCCTTCGTCATCTGGGGCAAGCCCGGGATGACGAATAATGGAAATGTCCACTTGGGTGGGAAGCGGGCCCTACACCCTAACTCGTCATCCCGGCGCAGGTTGGGGTCGCTATCGAAGTCGTATCCATCCCAACGAGATCCCAGCCTGCGCTGGGATGACGGTGGAGGGAGATGGCACCTATGGGTGGGAGCGGACATTCCATCCCGATCTCGTCATGCCAGCGAAGGCTGGCATCTCGTGCGGCTAAATGGCGCCCCCTCCACAGCGATCCCAGCCTGCGCTGGGATGATGAGTGGGCGGGATAATGAACCATGGGAACGTCCGCTTGTGGGTGGGAAGCGGACATTTCGAACTTGAAGGGTGGGGTGCAGAAACCATTTTCCTACACG
>CAMLQG010000135.1 GCA_946482075.1 uncultured Erythrobacteraceae bacterium | reverse complement strand
GGCTCGAGCCGGGGTCGCAATGACGGCTGGATTTCACCCGCCAAACTGGTCCTGCACCAGCTTGGCGAAAGCAGCAGCACGGTGGCTGATGCGGTGCTTCTCTTCCGGCTCGAATTCCGCGAAAGTCCGGCTGTCGCCATGGGGCACGAAGACGGGATCGTAGCCGAAGCCCTTTTCGCCGCGCGGGGGCCAGGTGATCGTGCCGTCCACCCGCCCTTCATAGACGGCGTGCTCGCCATCGGGCCACGCGATCGCCAGCACGCAGGACAACCAGCAGGTGCGATCGACATCGGCCCCGAGCGCCTGGAGTTTGCCCTCGACCTTGCCCATCGCCATGTACCAGTCCCGCCCGGCCGGTCCTTCGAACCATTGCCGTTCCGCCCAGTCGGCGGTGTAAACGCCCGGCATCCCATCGAGTGCCGCGACCGAAAGGCCGCTATCGTCCGCCAGTGAAGGTAGGCCCGAGGCTTTCGCTGCGGCCCGTGCCTTGATCAGCGCATTCTCGACGAAGGTCCTGCCCGTCTCGGCCGGCTCGGGAAGGCCGAGCGAGCCCGCCGAGATGCATTGGAGCCCATAGGGCGCCAGCAGGGCCGAGATCTCTTTCAGCTTGCCCGCATTATGCGTGGCGATGACGAGCGTTTCGGAGCCGAGTCTGGGCATGGCCTTACCGCTTCACCGCCACTTCCTGCGCCGCGAAGATGCGGTCGCAGCCGATGCGGGCGAGGCGCAAGAGGCGCAGCAGGCCTTCCTCGTCATAGGCGGCGCCTTCCGCCGTGGCCTGCGCTTCGGCGATCTTGCCCCCCTCGATCAGGACGAAATTGGCGTCGGCATCGGCCGAGCTGTCTTCGAGATAGTCGAGGTCCAGCACCGGGGTGCCCTTGTAGATGCCGCAACTGATCGCCGCGACACGTTCAGTCAGCGGATCATCCTTGATGAGACCGCCATCGAGCAGCTTCTGCACCGCGAGCCGCAGCGCGACCCAGGAGCCGGAGATCGCCGCCGTGCGAGTACCGCCATCGGCCTGCAGCACGTCGCAATCCAGCGTGATCTGGCGTTCGCCCAGCTTCTTCATGTCGGTGACGGCGCGCAGCGAGCGGCCGATGAGACGCTGGATCTCCTGCGTCCGGCCCGACTGCTTGCCTTTGGCCGCTTCGCGCGAACCGCGCGTGTGGGTGGCGCGGGGCAGCATCGAATATTCCGCCGTGACCCAGCCCTCGCCCTTGCCGCGCAGGAAGGGGGGCACGCGCTCTTCGACACTGGCAGTGCACAGCACGCGCGTTTCGCCGAAAGAGATCAGGCACGATCCTTCCGCATGCTTGGTGAAGCCCGTTTCGATGGAAATGGCGCGCATCTCGTCGGGCGCACGGCCGGAAGGTCGCATGGGTATCCTTTCAATTGAAGTGGGCGGGCCCTATCCTTTAGACCAAGATCGATCTAGGCCTAATCAGCTTGGCCTATGACGCGGGTAGCACTCTTTTTCGGGGAATAATGTCCACGCCGCCGATCACCGAACTGACCACGCGCGCCCGCGAGATCTTCCGTCTGGTGGTGGAAGGCTATCTCGCATCGGGGCAGCCCGTGGGTTCGAAAACGCTGGCGGGCGGCGGCGGGCTGAACCTGTCACCGGCCTCGATCCGTTCGGTGCTGGCGGAACTCGAGGCGATGGGCCTGCTCGCCGCACCCTATACCAGCGCCGGGCGCTTGCCGACCGACAGCGGGCTGCGCCTGTTCGTGGACGGGATGATGCAGGTGGCCGAACCCACCGCGCAGGAACGCGCCGCGATCGAGCAGCGTCTGTCGCACCCCGGCCCGATCGAACAGGCGCTGGAAGTCACCAGCGCACTGCTGTCAGACCTTTCCGCCGCAGCGGGCCTCGTGATGGTTCCGCGCCGTGAACCGCGCCTGTCGCAGATGAGCCTGGTCCCGCTCGCGCCGGGCAAGGCGCTCGCCGTGCTGGTGGGCGAGGATGGGCAGGTGGAGAACCGCGTGCTCGACCTGCCGCAGACGCTCCCGCTGTCGGTCTTGCAGGAAGCGACGAACTATATCACCGCGCGGCTTGGCGGGCGCACGCTGAGCGAGGCGGCGCGCGTAATGCATACGGAGCTGGCCTCGGGCCGTTCAGCGCTCGACGAAGCGAGTCGCGATCTGGTGGAACGCGGCCTGGCGATCTGGAGCGAGGACGCCGCCCGCCGTCCCGTGCTGATCGTGCGGGGCCAGGCCAATCTCCTCGACGATACGGCGCTGGGCGATATCGAGCGCGTGCGATCGCTGCTCGACGATCTGGAAAGCAAGCAATCGGTCTCCGAATTGCTCGAAAGCGCGCGCGAGGCGGAAGCGACGCGCATTTTCATCGGTTCGGAGAACCGGCTTTTCGCCCTGTCCGGCTCGTCGGTGATCGCGTCCCCCTATCGCGACCGGGACGGAAAAGTGGTCGGCGTTCTGGGCGTTATCGGACCCACGCGGTTGAATTACGCGCGTGTAGTGCCCATGGTGGATTTCACTGCCCAGAGCCTGGGCAAGCTGATCGGATAGCTGGAACAGACAAGACATGATCGACGAAAAGCCGGAACCGCAGGATCAAGCGGTGGCCGAAGAATTGAAAGGCGTTCCGGAGGAACTGCTGGAAAAGGACGAATCCGAGGAACCGGATCGGGTCGCGCGGCTCGAAGAGGAACTTGCAGCCGCCAGGCAGGACATTCTCTACGCGCGCGCGGAAACGCAGAATGTCCGCCGCCGGATGGAGAAGGATGTGGCCGATGCGCGCGCCTATTCGGCGACCGCTTTTGCTCGCGATATCCTATCCGTTTCGGACAATCTGGCCCGTGCGCTCGAATCCCTGCCCGCCGAATTGCGCGAGGACGAGAAGCTCAAGGGCCTCGTCGCCGGCATCGAGGCGACTTCGCGGGAGATCGACAAGGTCTTTGCCAGCCATGGCATCAGCCGGATCGCCGCGATGGGTCTTCCCCTCGATCCCAACCAGCACCAGGCGATGATCGAAATGCCCACCGCCGATGCGGAGCCGGGTACGGTCGTGCAGGAACTGCAGGCCGGATACATGATCAAGGACCGCCTGTTGCGCCCTGCCATGGTCGCCGTCGCGAAGAAGCCGGACTGAACCGGCTTTCAGCAACGTCCAGCTGCGGAACCGGCTAGTCCCCTTTCCCGTTGAGACAGCAAGAGCTGAACAACGGAGAAAGATCATGGTTGGCAAGGTGCTAGCGGCGTCTCTTCTAGTGGCCGCCTCTTTTTCGATGAGCGCCTGCGCGCGCAATTACGCGGGCGAGGGTGCATTGCTGGGCGGCGCGGCCGGTGCGGGCGTCGGCGCGATTTCCGGTGGCGATATCGGTGAAGGCGCCGCGATCGGCGCTGCGGCCGGGGCGGTCGGCGGCGCGCTGATCAAGAAGGATGGCCGCTGCTATCGCCGCGACCGGGACGGCTATGAATATCGCGTCCGCTGCTAAGGCGGTTTATCCCGCTCGCGTTGTTCGCGCGCTCGGGAAATCGACCAGCAGGTCATAGGCGCGCGCATCGGCGACGCCGGGAATCGCCACGCCATTCCGCAGCAGGAACGCGTGCCGAATGATCTCGGCCTGCTGTTCAGGATTGTAGCGCTCCAGACGCCAGCCTGGCTTCAGACTGTAGTCATACCGGCAGAGCGGGTGCCTTCGGGCCAGCAGCCACCATTTTCCGCGGGTCTGGACCTGCCAGACGTGAGTCATCTCGTGAATGAACAACCCTTGCGCAGACAGAGGCTGATGCGTGAAATCGTCGCAATAGAGCGTGCCGTGCGGATGAAAATGGATATGCCCGTTGGGCGCCATCACGATCTGGCGCGGTTGAAACGGGAACCACTTCCGCCGCCGCACCCACACGCGATCATAGCGGATCGCATCGCCGAACATGCTCTTCGCCAGGTCGATCTCGCCCGCCGATAGCGGCCTTTCGCCGTTGATCGGACAAGCGGGATCGGTCTGTTCGGGAAGGTTGCTTATTCCTCGCCTCCGGCCGGCTCGATCTTGGCGGGGAAGCTCATCTTGTCGCCGCCGACGAAGGTCAGCGTGATTTCGGTCGAATCCCCCGCTTTCAAAGCCGGATCGAGTTCCATCGCCATGACATGCTTGCCGCCGGGCTCGAACTTCTCGGGCTTGCCCTTGATGATGTTGAGCGTGTTGAGGTCGGTCATGGACGACTTGCCGCCCTCATCCTTGGTTTCGTGCATCATGGCCGATTTCGCGCCTTTCACGTCGACCGCACGGATCGTCGCAAAATCGTCACCATCGTTCTGAATGTCGAAATAGACCGCTCCTGGATTGCCGGTCACGGCAGGTAGCACGAGGCGTCCATTACTGATCTTGACGCCCGGAATACCCTCGGGCGCTTGTTCGGTGGGTGCGCCGTCATTTCCGCACCCGGTAAGCGAAATGGCGGCAACCGCCAGGCAAATGGACGCAAGATTAACAATTTTCATGTGTTTTCTCCCCCGCTTCCAATTCGGAGACACTACCGCTGAACATCCCTTGTGCAAAGTGAAAGCACACCTATATCCCCGGCGAAATCATGAGCCGTCGAACCGCTTTGCCGGACCTCTGGGAAGCGAACCGCGCGGTGTCCAACTCTAGATCAGGATAGGGAATAATGGCCAAAGTTATCGGTATCGACCTCGGCACCACCAATAGCTGCGTTGCGGTGATGGATGGGGGCAAGCCCAAGGTCGTCGAAAATTCGGAAGGCGCACGCACGACGCCCTCGATCGTGGCATTCACCAAGGACGGCGAACGCCTGATCGGCCAGCCTGCCAAACGCCAGGCCGTTACCAATCCCGACAACACCATCTTCGCGGTCAAGCGCCTGATCGGCCGCCGGTTCGACGATCCTCTGACCAAGAAGGACATGGAACTCGTCCCCTACACGATCGCCAAGGGCAAGAATGGCGATGCATGGGTCACCGCCGGCGGGGAGGATTACAGCCCGTCGCAGATTTCCGCCTTCATCCTGCAGAAGATGAAGGAGACGGCCGAGAGCTATCTCGGCGAAACCGTCACTCAAGCAGTCATCACTGTTCCGGCCTACTTCAACGACGCGCAGCGTCAGGCGACCAAGGATGCCGGCCAGATCGCGGGCCTCGAAGTGCTGCGCATCATCAACGAGCCGACCGCGGCCGCGCTCGCCTATGGTCTCGACAAGCAGGACGGCAAGACGATCGCTGTCTATGACCTTGGCGGCGGCACCTTCGACATTTCGATCCTTGAGATCGGCGATGGCGTATTCGAAGTGAAGTCGACCAACGGCGACACCTTCCTGGGCGGCGAGGATTTCGACGCCAAGCTGGTCGAATATCTCGCCGAAGACTTCAAGAAGGCCGAAGGCATCGACCTCACCAAGGACAAGCTGGCCCTCCAGCGCCTGAAGGAAGCGGCCGAAAAGGCGAAGATCGAACTGTCCTCGGCGCAGTCGACCGAAGTCAACCTGCCCTTCATCACAGCCGACCAGAACGGTCCCAAGCACCTCGTCAAGAACATCACCCGCGCCGATCTGGAGCGGCTGGTGACCGACCTCATCAAGCGCACCATGGAACCTTGCAAGAAGGCGATGGCGGACGCTGGCATTTCCGCGAGTGAGATCAGCGAAGTCGTCCTCGTCGGCGGCATGACCCGCATGCCCAAGGTGCGCGAGGCCGTGAAGGAATTCTTCGGCAAGGAACCGCACACCGGCGTCAACCCGGACGAAGTCGTCGCCATGGGCGCGGCGATCCAGGCGGGCGTGCTGCAGGGCGACGTCAAGGACGTGCTGCTGCTCGACGTGACCCCGCTGTCGCTCGGCATCGAGACGCTGGGCGGCGTGTTCACCCGCA
>CAMLQG010000134.1 GCA_946482075.1 uncultured Erythrobacteraceae bacterium | reverse complement strand
AAGTGTCATCACACACAGGCTTGGCTGATATCGTCATCCGGCCGAATGGCCTTGTTGCGGGGATGGCAGGAACTAAGGCTGGAGCGGAGTTGCCCGTTCGGGCGAAGCGGCGAGGGAGAACGAAATGCCCAGACTGGTTGGGGTGACGCTGGACACGCATACGGAGATGCTGCCCGGCAGGGACGTGATAGAGATCGTGAAGAAGCACGAAGCCTGGGGCTATGAGAGCCAATGGCTGTCCGATGCGCTGGGGCGGGAGCCGTTCGCGCTGGCGGCCACGCTGCTGGCCCATACCAGCCGGATCAAGGTCGGCACCGCGGTCGCTAATATCTATGGCCGCGACGAGATGACCGCGGCCCAGATGCGCAATACGCTGAACGAGTTTTCGGGCGGGCGCTTCCTGATGGGGCTGGGCGTCTCCAACCAGGCGATCAACGTCATCCGCCACGCCGAATGGGTGCAGCCGGTGCCGAAGCTGCGCGAATATCTCGGCCGGCTTGCGGCCGATCCCTCTACCTCCGCAAAGTTCGACGGACCGCAGCCGGTCTATGTCGCGGCCCATGCGCCGGGCGCGCAGAAGGTGGCGCGCGAGCTGGCGGATGGCATCATGACCTGGGCGATGCCGCCGGCGCATATCAAGCTGTCGCGCGAACGGATCGGACCGGACAAGGAGATCAACGCGCAGATGGTCTGCAGCTTTGCGGAAGATCCGGCCGTGGCGCGCGAGACGATCCGCAAATACATCCCGACCTGGCTGCAGATCCCGAGCTATCGCGCGGCCTGGGTCAGCGCGGGCTTCGAGGAGGCGGATTTCGAGGACGGCGGCAGCGACCGGCTGATCGATGCCATCGCCGGCTGGGGCAGTCCGGAGAAGATCGCGGCGAAGATCGCGGAATACCACGATGCCGGCGCGACCCGCGTGATCGTGGAGCCGGTGCGGCTGGTACGGGGCGAACTGATCCATCCGTTGCTGGGCCAGCTCCATGTCGAAGGCGATTTCGGCCAGCTCGAAGGACTGGCGCCGCTCGTCAACTGAGGGGCCTCGTCATCTGGCGGGAACCCGATCGCTTCCTGACCGTCAAGGGAATGGAGCCGAGCGCGCCTTCGGGATCGTGCGTTCGGCCCACCTGGAGAGGAGGCTATCCATGGAACTCAAGAATCAGGCGGATCATATCGCGATCCTGTCGCTGATGATGGTCGGCGTGTTGACGAAGCGGCTCAATGAAGCCGGCGCGCTGGACGACGCGACGCGCAAATATCTTCATCAGTTGGTGGAAGGGGTGCGCAAGCATGCGAAGCATGCCGGGATCGAGGACCTGCGAATCCTGTTCGACAATATCGACAATTCGCTGAGCGCGCCTGAAGCGGTCTCCTGACTCTTCGCCGCGGGAATGGAAAAGCCCCGGAAGAGCGAAGGCTCCTCCGGGGCTTTCCCTTGTCGATGTGGTCCCCGCCGCTCAGCGTCGGAGGCGTGCCCTCACTTGAACTGATCGGGCACGTCGTTGAGGATGATGGTCTTGCCTTCCAGGAAAGGACGCAGGCCTTCGATGCCGCCTTCGCGACCGATGCCCGATTGCTTGAAGCCGCCGAACGCGATCGAGAAGTCCGTGCGCCAGACATTGTGGCCCACGGTGCCGGCGCGCAGCTGGCGGGCGACTTCATAGGCGCGGTTGGGATCGTGCGTGAACACGGTGGCGTTGAGGCCGAATTCCGTGTCGTTGGCGACGCGGATGGCTTCAGCTTCGTTCTCCACCGGGATGACGCTCACGACGGGGCCGAAGATTTCCTCACGCGCGATCGACATGTTGTTGTCCACGCCGCCGAACACGGTCGGTTCGATGAAGAAGCCGCGGTTGAGGTGGCTCGGGCGCTTGCCGCCGGTGGCGAGCTTGGCGCCTTCGTTCTGGCCCTTGGCGATGTAGCTTTCCACGCGGTCGCGCTGCTGGCTCATCGCGAGCGGCCCCATCTCGGTCGTGATGTCATACGGGTCGCCGACCTTGACCTGGCTGAACGACGCGGCCAGCGCTTCGACGAACTGATCGTGCTTGTGCTTGGAGACGACGATGCGGGTCAGCGAGGAGCAGACCTGGCCGCACATGATGCGCGCGGTTTGCGAGACCGATTCCGCGGCTGCGGCGACGTCCATGTCGTCCAGGATCACGCCGGCCGACTTGCCGCCGAGTTCGAGGGTCACGCGGGCGATGCGTTCGCCGCAGAGCGAGGCGATGCGCTTGCCCGCCGCGCTGGAACCGGTGAAGGTGATCTTGTCCACCAGCGGGCTGCGTACGAGAAGCTCGGACACTTCGCGGTCGGCGGTGACGACGTTCACCACGCCCTTGGGCAGGCCGATCTCTTCGCAGACTTCGGCGAAGATCAGGCCTTCGCCCGGGGTCTGCGGCGAGTTCTTCAGGATCACGGTGCAACCCGCGATCAGGGCCGGGGCAAGCTTGACCGCGAGCAGGCCGAGCGGGCCGTTCCACGGTACGATCGCGCCGACGACGCCGACCGGTTCCTGCGCATAGAGGCCGATCGCGCTGCCCGGCGAATGGAGCGCTTCATGGCGTTCCACCCAGGGGAAGGTGCTGGCCAGGCCGGCATAATAGTCGAAGTGGAAGCTGGCGAGCGGCGTCACGAAGCTGGTGAAGGCTGCAGGCGTACCGATCTGGCCGGTCCACACTCCGGAAAACTGGGGGGCCTTTTCTTCGAGCTTGCGTGCGATCTTGGTCAGGTAGCCGGCGCGTTCGGCGTGGCTCATGCGCGGCCAGGGGCCGTTGTCGAACGCGTCGCGGGCAGCCGCGATGGCGCGCTTCATATCCGCTTCCTGCGCTTCCGCGACGTCGACGAACTTTTCTTCGGACGAAGGCGAAATCACCTGGATCAGCGAGTCCGTGGACGGATCGGTCCATTCGCCGCCGATGAAGAATTTGCGCGGGTTTTTGATCAGTTCTTCTGCCAGTGCCATGACATCCTCCAGAGCATCAATTTGGGCTTAACGCAGATGCGGGTCCGTGATGGGGATGCATACATGCGTTTTAAGACGGTACTTAACTGCCACACTCCATCGTCCTGCTCAACAAGAACCGTTCACAAGTCGCCGGAACGCGTATTGCGGCCGACGAAAGGGGAATCTTCGGGATCGGGGTGGACCCCGCGGATCGAGCCGTTAGGATCGGACGAGATGAGAATGGCATCGCCAGTCGAGGCACCTCCGCCGCTTTCCGAATTCCTCGAACAGGGACCAGTGGCGCTGTTCCTCGACTTCGATGGGACGTTGGTGGAAATCGCGGAAACGCCGGATGCCATCGCAGTACCGCTGGCTCTGGCTGTGCGGCTCGAAGGCCTCTGCGACCGCCTGGGCGGGAGAGTCGCGCTGGTGAGCGGACGATCGCTCGACAATCTCGATCTCCATCTGGGCGCCTTGAAACTGATCCGCGCAGGATCGCATGGGATAGACCTGCGGCGCGCCGATGGGACGCGGTTGGGCGGAGCGGCCATTCCGCTTCCCGCAGCGGTGATGGAGGAAGTCGCCCGCTTCGCGATCGAGAACCCTGCGATCCTCGTCGAGGCCAAGACGTATGGTGCGGCCTTGCATTATCGCACGGCGCCCGAACTGGAAGGCCTGATCGCCGCTTTCGCCAGCGTGCTTGCGGAACGTTTTGCCCTGCGACTCATTCGGGGGAAATGCGTCGTGGAACTGGTCCGCAGCGAAGCGGACAAGGCGAATGCAGTGCGCGTGCTGATGCGGGACCCGGAATTTGCAGGAGCTCTGCCGGTGTTCATCGGTGACGATGTGACCGACGAGGACGGCTTTCGTGCCGTGAACGAGATGGGAGGTGCGGGAATTCTTGTCGGCGACCGATCACAAACCCAGGCGCGCTATCGGTTGCGCAACCCGCGAGAGGTCCATGAATGGCTGACCCTCTGACCATTGCGCGTAAAAGCTCTCTTTCGCTGTGGCCTATCGGCAATTGCCAGGTCAGTGGCCTGATCGACGAGAGCGGAGCGCTGGTCTGGGGCTGCGTGCCGCGTGTGGACGGCGATCCCGTGTTCTGCGCTCTCCTGAACGGCGACAGGCAGGACGAAGGCGTCTGGCGGTTCGAACTGGAAGGCCAGGTTTCCGCAACCCAGAGCTATGAACGCAATACGCCGATCCTGGTGACACGCCTGGAAGCGGCAGATGGAAGCGCGGTGGAGATCACCGATTTCTGTCCCCGCTTCGAACGTTCCGGCCGCATGTACCGCCCGGTCGCTTTCGCGCGGATCGTCCGTCCGGTGGCCGGGGTTCCGCGCATGACCGTGCGTCTGATGCCGAAGCGGGATTACGGCGCGCAGGTGGCGCAGACGACCAGCGGGACGAATCACATCCGCTATCTCATCGGCGATCAGGCGCTGCGCCTGAGCACCGATGCACCGGTGGGCTTCGTCCAGGAACAACGCACCTATCGCGTCGAAAGCGATCAGCATTTCTTCCTCGGCCCGGATGAACCGTTCACGGGCAATCTGCGCGCGGAACTGCGCCAGATGGAGGAACAGACCCGGAAATATTGGCGCCATTGGTCGCGCGGGCTGGCCACTCCGTTCGAATGGCAGGACGCCGTGATCCGCTGCGCGATCACGCTGAAGCTGTGCCAGCACGAGGAGACGGGCGCGATCGTCGCGGCGTTGACCACCTCGATCCCGGAATCGCCCAACAGCGAGCGCAATTGGGACTACCGCTTCTGCTGGATTCGCGATTCCTACTACACGGTGCAAGCCTTGAACCGGCTCGGCGCGCTCGACGTGCTGGAAAAGTATCTCGCCTATCTGCGCAATATCGTGGATGCGGCACGGGGCGGGCAGATTCAGCCGCTCTATTCGGTGATGGGCGTGGCGGAGCTGGACGAGAGCACTGCGCCGCATCTGGCCGGCTATCGCGGCATGGGGCCGGTTCGCGTGGGCAACGCGGCCTACAAGCAGATCCAGCACGACGCCTATGGCCAGATCGTGCTCCCGACCGCGCAGGCCTTCTTCGACCGGCGTCTGCTGCGCATGGCCGACGAGCGCGATTTCGAGAGTCTCGAGGAAGTGGGCGAGATGGCGTGGAAGATGCACGACCAGCCCGATGCCGGCTTGTGGGAATTCCGCACCCGCCAGCAGGTCCATACCTATTCCGCAGTGATGAGCTGGGCTGCGTGCGACCGGCTCGCCAATGTCGCGGACCATCTCGGCAAGGAGGAGCGCCGCGCCCTGTGGCGCGAGCGGGCGGACCAGATCGGCGCGACGATTCTTCGCGAGGCCTGGGTTGAGGAACTCGGCCATTTCGGCGCTTCATTCGAGGCGGATTATCTCGATGCGAGCCTGCTTCAGATGATCGAGCTGCGCTTCTTGCGGCCGGAAGATCCGCGCTTCCTATCCACTTTCGATGCGATCGAGAAAGCGCTGCGGCGGGGCGAGCACATGCTGCGCTATGCCAGCGAGGACGATTTCGGCCTGCCGGAAACCGCGTTCAACATCTGTACTTTCTGGCTGATCGAGGCTCTGCATCTCGCCGGAAGAAGTGACGAGGCGCGCGTGCTGTTCGAAGCGATGCTGACCCACCGCACGCCGTCAGGCCTGTTTTCCGAGGATATCGATTTCCTCAATGGCGAGTTGTGGGGGAACTTCCCGCAGACCTACTCGCTGGTGGGCGTGATCAATTGTGCAAGCCTGCTGTCGCGGCCGTGGAGCATGATACGATGAGCCGCCTCATCGTGGTGTCGAACCGTGTCGCGATGCCCACGGCACGTGGAGCGGCGGGAGCCCAAGGTGGCCTGGCGGGCGCGCTGGAAGCGGCGCTCAGCAAACGGGGCGGCATCTGGTTCGGCTGGTCGGGGCGGGAGATCGAGCATTATACCGGCGAATTGACATTGAGCCGGCGAGGAGTGGTCACCACGGCGACCATCGATCTCGAGCCCCAGGACGTGGAGGAATATTACAACGGCTACGCCAATTCG
>CAMLQG010000133.1 GCA_946482075.1 uncultured Erythrobacteraceae bacterium | reverse complement strand
GGGTGGCGAAATCGGCTACAAGGCCAACCTGTTCAATGGGCGCCTCCGCGCGGAGATCGTCGCCTATTACTACAAGTTCGCCGATCTGCAGCTGTCGTCGTTCAACTCCGAAACGGTCAGCTACAGCCTGCTGAACGCGGCTTCCGCCAAACAGAAGGGGATCGAGGCGCAGTTCAACTTCAAGGCGACCGACGGGCTGCAACTGCGTCTGGCGGCTGGTTATAACAGCCTGAAGTTCGGCAAGTTCGATTCCGCACCGTGCTATGCCTTCGAGACCGAAGCGCAAGGCTGCGTCGGCGGCGTGCAGGACTTCAGCGGACGGCAGTTGTATCGCGCGCCGAAGTTCTCCTCGACCATGGGCGCGAGTTATGATTTCGACATCAACGCGGACATGCGGCTGGGCCTCGACCTCGACGCGAAATATTCGAGTTCCTACTATGCGCAGGAGAACTTCAATCCCTCCAGCCACCAGAAGTCCTTCTGGCTGCTGAATGCCGGGGTGAAGGTCTATTCGTCGGATGATCGCTGGGAGTTGGCCTTCATCGGCCGCAACCTGACCAACGAGAACTACCTGACCTATGTCGCCGATGCTCCGGCAGGCGGACCGGGTGAAATCGTGGCCGCCAGCGTTCGTGGCCGTGAACTGGCCGCCCAGTTCACTTTCAAGTTCGGCCAGTAATCCCGGGATTGAAGCTCAACCTGGCCCGACCTTTGATGGCGCAGCGCGCCATCAAAGGTCGGTGATCCAAGTCTCCTCGGGATAGGGCATGATTTCGTATACCCTTATTCCGTAATCGTATTGGTCGCACGCGGGCGCTTGCCGCAATACCGGCGGAACGCCGCAAAAAAGATAACATGGGAGAGTACAATGAGGATTCAGGGGAATTTCCAATCGAGCACGCGCGCAGTCGCGACGTTGCCACTTCTTTTTGCCGGCTGGTCCGGCGTTGCGTTTGCCCAGGACCGGGAACCGCAGGCAGCGCCGGCCCGCTCGACGAGCGTCGATGAAATCGTCGTCACCGCGCGTCGGACGCAGGAATCGCTGATTTCCGTTCCGGTGGCAGTCACTGCGCTGAGTTCTGCCGACGTGACGCGCTATGCCGCGACCGATCTTACCCGCATCGCCCAGCTCAATCCGCAGGTCGAAATGATGAAAGGCGGCGCCGGAACGGGCGCGATCTTCCTTATTCGTGGTATCGGTTCTTCCGCCACCGATGGCGGCATGGAACAGACCGTGGCGGTCAATATCGACGGCGTGCAGGTCACTCGTGGCCGGATCATGGACCTCGGCATGTTCGACGTGCAGCAGGTCGAAATCCTGAAAGGTCCGCAAGCGCTGTTCTTCGGCAAGAACAGCCCGGCCGGCGTCATCTCCGTCACGTCGGTGAGCCCCGGCGACACGCTGGAAGGCTATGTCCGCGGCGGCTACGAGTTCAAGGCCGACGAAAAGTTCATCGAAGGCGCGATCAGCGTGCCGATCTCCGACACGTTGCGCGTTCGCCTGGCCGGTCGCGGCGATTGGAACAGAGGATGGATCAGGAACACGGCCGTCCCGCGGCAAAGTCTGGACCCGGCCATCATCACGCCCGGCACGAATGAATCGCGCAATCCCCACTCCAAGGAATATGTCGGCCGTCTGACGGTGGTCTACGAACCGTCGGACAGCTTCAAATCGACGCTCAAGGCACTCGTCGGCAAGCGCGACGAGACGGACGACAACAATTTCGAAGTCATCTGTGTCGAGGGCCGGGTCAATCCGATCGTGCTCGGCGTCGCAGATCCCCAGAATGACTGCAAGCTCAACCGGCGGCGCGCATCGTCGAACAAGAACCCGCTGACGACTTTCGGAACGAGCTTTCCGGACGGGGACAATTTCAGCACCCAGACCAACAAGCTGTTCAGCTGGACCAACGAGCTGGATCTGGGGAACATGGCTTTGACCGCCGTCACGGGGCTGGTGAAGCTCAAGAAGATCGGGCGCGGTGACAGCAGCGCATCGTCATACGGCCTTCCTGGCGGCGGTGGGGACGAGTACTCGACCAATTTCAGCCAGGAACTTCGCCTCGTCAGCGATTTCGACGGGCCGCTGAACTTCACGGTCGGCGCGTTCTACGAGCATGTGAAGCGCCGCCAGTACGGCGAAGCGACACTCGGCTTCCATCCCGTGGATCCGGCAACCGGCCTGCGTGTGGGGGCGATCAAGAAAGCTCGCAACAAGGGCGAGACCATTTCCGCCTTCGGCCAGCTGCGCTGGAACATCCTGGAGAATCTGGAGCTGGCCGGCGGCGCGCGCTGGACGCATGAAAAGAAGAGCACCGAACAGCTCAACGCCTATATCAATCCGATTTTCAACGGCCGCTTCTCGCCGAGTGGCAAGCTGTTGAGCAGCCGTTTCAGCGACAATAACGTCTCGCCCGAAATCACGCTGACCTGGCATCCCACGCCTGGCCAGACGGTCTATGGCGCATACAAGACCGGGTACAAATCCGGCGGCATCGCCAACCCGACATTGGTAACGGTGGCGGACACCGAACAAAGTCTGGTATTTGGACCTGAGAAGGCCAGGGGCGGAGAGATCGGCTACAAGGGCCGATTGCTGAACGGCTCGCTTGTCGTTCAGCTCACAGCCTATCGTTACACTTTCAAGGGTCTGCAAGTCAGCTCCTATGACAATCAGGCGCTGCGCTTCATTCTCGGCAATGCGGCATCCGCCCGCACGACCGGCGTGGAAGGATCGCTCGACTGGCGCGCGGCGGAAGGTCTCAGCCTGCGCGGTGCTTTCGGCTACAACCGCGCCAAGTTCGTCGATTTCCCGGGGGCGGCCTGCTATGCTGGCCAGACGGCGGACCTCGGCTGCGTGGGTGGTCGCCAGGATCTGTCAGGCAAGCAGCTTTACCGCGCACCAAAGTTTTCCGCCTCGATGGGCGCGAACTACGACATGCTGGTGGGCAAGGACCTGATGGCCGGTGTGAGCGTGGATACGCGCTATACCAGTTCCTACATCGCGCAGGAAAACTACAATCCCCTCAGCCATCAGGGCAGCTATTGGCTCGTGAATGCCAGCGCGCGAATTTACGCCGAGGACAATGGCTGGGAGCTTGCCTTCATCGGCCGCAACCTGACGAATGAGAACTATATCGGATTCTCGGTCGATCATCCGGGCGGTTCGCCCGGCCAGATCGCGGTCGTTGGGTCCCGCGCCCGAGAATTCCTGCTGCAGGGCACGTTCCGCTTCTAGAAAGTGGGCTCGACGGGACGAATGTTCCCGCCACCCTTTCCCGAACCTGCAATGGGCCGATCTTCGGATCGGCCCATTTTGCTAGCGAAAATGCCCATGAGTGCCGAAAGGTCATGGATCGCTCGCGAACCGGCGGAAATCCGCGGAACGACTTTGCCGACCAGCCGCGAAGCCAATGAAGTTCGTATCGAAGAGCCGCAAAATCGTATTGGACGCTGCGCCGTCCAAACCTAGCCTTTCCGCAACAGACGACACGCGCGGAGAGGAACGATGACGGATAGCGAGCAGCGGCTCCAGCAATTGGAACGCAATGTGCGGACATTGCTCGACAGGGAGGAGATCACCGAGGTGCTCCATCGCGCATCGCGCGGAGTCGATCGGGGCGATCTCGACATGATGGAAAGCTGCTTCCATCCCGACGCTCTCGATTATCGCGGAGTCGTGAACGGCCCTGCCGCCAATGCCCGCGAAGCGCTGCGCAACATCACTCTGGCAGTCACCCAGCACGTCACCACCAATATCTCCATCGAGTTGGACGGCGACATCGCCAACGTCGAATCCTACGTGACCGCCTTCCATCACATCGATCCTGCCCCCGGCTGCCCCGAGCGGGACGAACTGCTGCGCGCCCGCTATGTGGATCGCTTCGAACGGCGCGACGGTGCCTGGAAGATTGCCTGCCGGATCACCGTATGGGACTGGTCGGGGATGTGGCTCTCGCCGCAGACCTGGTTCCAATCGATGGCGGAGGCCGGGGCCGAGACGAAATTCATCTATGGGCGCCGCGACCGGCAGGACGCCTATTACACGCGATCGCTGCCGGCCGGACTGTTCGACGACTGACGCGATGAACGGTCCGGAACCTCAGAGCGAATTTGCGGGCAAGGTTGCCGTCGTTCTGGGCGGCACTTCGGGCATCGGCGAAGGCGTGGCCCGCCTGCTCGCTCGGCAAGGCGCGTCGGTGGTGATCTCCGGACGCAGCGCGCAAGCTGGCCGATCGATCGCGGATTCCATCCAGCGCAAGGGCGGTAAGGCGTGTTTCCTGGCCTGCGACATTGCGTCCGAAAACGACATTGCGTCCCTGGCGGACCGCATATCGAGCGAGCTGGGCGGACTGGACTGTGCCGTGAACAGTTCGGGCATCAACATGATCCCGCGCCCTCTCCACGAGATCACCGCTCAGGAATTCGACGAAGTGATGGCGGTGAACCTCCGCGGCATCTTCCTGGCCATGAAGTATCAGGTCCAGCTGATGCTCGAGCGCGGCGGCGGCACGATCGTGAACGTTGCATCCACCGCCGGACATGTCGCCTTTGCCGGCTTCGGGACCTACGCCGCGAGCAAGCACGGCCTGGCCGGACTGACCAAGGCTGCCGCGCTCGACTACGCGAAGCAGAAGATACGAGTGAACGGCGTTTCCCCCGGCCCGGTGGATACTCCGCTTCTCCGCCAAGGTCTCGCCTCGCTCGGCCAGTCGATGGAAAGCAAGGTCGCCGCCAACCCGATGGAGCGGGCAGGTACCGTGGAAGAACTGGCCGATATCATCTCCTGGCTGTGTTCGCCGAGATCGACCTATGTCACCGGCCATTTCGTCAATGCCGACGGCGGATATACGCTGCGATGAGCATGTCCATTCCAACCTTTCCGAATTGGCCGATGCGTCGGCCTGAGGGAGCCTTGCCATGCAGTTCGACCTGATTGTCCGTGGCGGCACGATCCATGATGGGACCGGTGCCCAGCCCTATGTGGCCGATATCGCCATCATGAACGGCAAGATCGCCGCGATCGGCCCGATCCATGGCGCCGCACGCGACGAGATCGATGCCGGCGGCCTCATCGTGACTCCGGGCTTCGTCGACGTGCACACGCATTATGACGGCCAGCTGATCTGGTCGCCGCAGCTCTCTCCATCCTCCTCGCACGGGGTGACCACGGTGGTCACCGGCAATTGCGGCGTGGGCTTCGCCCCCTGCCGGCCGGAAGATCGCGAAACGTTGATGGACCTTCTGGAAGGGGTGGAGGACTTGCCCGGCATCGTCCTTGCCGAAGGCCTGACCTGGGAATGGACCAGCTTCCCCGATTATATCCGCGCGGTCGATGCACGCGCGCATGACATCGATTTCGCCGTCCAGGTCCCGCACGCGGCCCTGCGCATGTTCGTCATGGGCGATCGTTCCGCCGAGCAGGCGACTGCAGAGGAGATGGATGAGATGCGGCGGTTGACGCGCGAAGCGATCGAGGCCGGCGCGGTCGGCTTCGGGACATCCCGTAGCGTGTTCCACCAGTCGATCGACGGCAGCGTGATCCCTTCGATCCACGCCCCGAAGAGCGAGCTCGCCGCGATAGCCGAGGGCATCCGGGAAGCCGGCAGGGGCGTGATGCAGATCCTGCTTCCGCTGAAGGACCATCACGACATCGCCGAGTTCGAGGAGTTCAGCGCTATCTCCGAAAAGACGGGCGTGCCTTTCTCCTATTCCTGCATGCAGACGAAGTTCGAACCGGAATCCTGGCGCACGCTCCTGCGAATGACCGAGCAGGCGAATGAGCGCGGCGTGAAGATAAGCTCGCAGGTGCTGTGCCGGCCTTCGGGTATCCTCCTTGGCCTCGACATCACCTACAATCCGTTCATCCGCCATCCCGCCTATCGCAAGATCGCCGATCTGCCGCTCGGCGAACGTGTCGCGCTGATGCGGACACCGGCGATGCGCGAGGCGATCCTGTCCGACGCGCCCGACGATCATGACATGATCTATTACGAATTCTCGCGCGACTTCGAACATATGTACGCGCTGGGCAATCCGCCGGTCTATGAACCAACCCCCGGCTCCAGCGTGGCGGAAACCGCCCGCCGGCGCGGCGTATCGCCGTTCGAAGTGGCGTACGACATGCTGCTGGAGGACGAAGGACGCGCCATTCTCCAGGTGACCGCCACCAATTACGAGAATGAAT
>CAMLQG010000132.1 GCA_946482075.1 uncultured Erythrobacteraceae bacterium | reverse complement strand
CAGGCCGCGATGTTGGACACGTCGCCATTGAAGGCCGCGCCCACTTTTTCCGCCTGCGTCACTCCGTCGCCGGTATTGCCGGGCGGGGTGGGGGTGGCGTGGTTAGGCCCGCCGCCGAGCGCAGGATAGGTCGCTGCGCGGCGCGCATCGTCGCCGGCATAGCCGCCGCAGGCGAGCACCACGCCCCGCTTGGCGGTCACCCGGACGGGGCCCTCGGGTGCGTTCACCGTCGCGCCCGTGACGCGGCCGGCATCGTCGGTCAGCAGTTCCTTCATCGGTGAGGACAGCCATATGGGGATGCCGAGATCGCGCGCGGAGCGGATGCACCGCGCGATCAGCGCGCGCCCGCGCACGACTTGCTCGTCATGGCCGTAGCGCAGCACGTCGTAGAAGTGGCGAGCGAGGCGCTTGACCACGAAGCCCATCGACTTGATCGAGCGGCCCGCGCGCATGAATTCCTTCATCTCCACGCTGGACCCGATGGCGAGGCCGAGAAACAGCATCTGGGGCAGCTGATTCTTGAGCACGCCGCGATCGTCGCCGATGCGGGCGAGTTCGTAGTCCTGGCTGCCGATGGAGCGGGTTTCGCCCGCATCCGGCTGCTCGGAATAATAGTCGGGATAGTCCATCCCGTAAAATTTGATCTCGGTCTCGCGTTCGAGGAAAGCGACCATTTCCGGTCCCTGGGCGAGATAGGTGTCGAGCCGCGCCTGGTCGACATAATTGCCGCCTTCCGCGATGACGTAGCGCCGGGCGGACGCGACCGCGTCCTCGCGCGACATGCCGCGGGCGAGTTCGGAAGAATGCGGATTGCCGGGGATCCACAGCATGCCGCCCGAAGTGGCGGTAGTGCCGCCGAGCAGCGCTTCCTTCTCGATCAGGATCACATCGAGACCCGCCTTGCGCGCGGTGATCGCCGCAGTGAACCCGGCGCCGCCGCTGCCGACGACGAGGACGTCGCACAGCGTTTCCGTCATTTCGCTCATTCGCCGCGATCCGAATTCTCGTTGGGCACCGGTGTGATTCCTCTCGCTTCCCGCGCTTGTTCCAGGCAGGCTAATTCGACAAAGTTGTTTAGGCAAGTTTGTCGAGATACACTCGTTCGCGCATGTACTTCATCAACTAGGCAGGAGAGGTCGCAATGGCGCATCTGATGGAACGGCGGCTGGATTTCGTGACGGAACACACTCGCGAATATCTCGAATCGGGAGGCCGCAAGGGTCACGTGGTGAATCTGTCCGATCTCGGCGCGCCGGGACCGGGCTACATGCAGACGCTGCTGCTGAAGACCATCGGCCGCAAGTCCGGCAACCCGCTGATCGTCCCGCTGCTCTACGGCGTCTATCGGGGGGATTATGCGCTGGTTGCGTCCAAGGGCGGATGGCCCGATCATCCGGCGTGGTTCTACAATCTCGAAAGCGGTCCCGAAGTCACCATCCAGGTCGCGACGCAATTCTTCCGCGGGCCCTGGAGAACTGCCGAAGGTGAAGAGCATTCGCGCATCTGGGATTATCTGCTCGACATCTATCCGCCCTATGCCAAATATCAGGAACAGGTCGAACGGGAAATTCCGGTGGTGCTGATTACGCCGCGGGAGGAAGTCAGCGCGCTCTGATTTCTGCCTCTCCAAGATTCGATCGGATCGGAGAAGGAGAAGGCAGTAGTGGATTTCGACCGTTTGGATGTCGTGGTTGCCGGCAAGGATGCGGCGGGTCGGGCGACTTTTCTCGATCCGGGAGATCCGGCGCGGCTCAGTGTGCCGGGCGTGGTCGATTGCTCGTTCATCTGGGCGACCGAGGGGCTGGTCGACCTTCGCCGCGGGATCGGCGGCCCTTCGCCCAATGTCGGCTTTCCCCTACCGGGCGGCACGCGGTTCGGGCTCATCTCCCTGCCGGCGCATTCGGCGGGGAAGATGGACTTGAACGAGACCGTCGGTGATCAGCATGTCGAGATCGACGGGGACAATCCCGCGATGCATCAGACCAATTCGATCGATTACGAAGTGGTGATCTCCGGCAAGGTCGACATCGTGCTTCAGAACGGCGAGCGGCGCACGCTCACGCCCGGATCGTGCCTGGTGATGGGCGGCGTCGTCCACGCCTGGGAAAACCATTACGACGAGCCGTGCGTCTATGCCGCCATCATCGTCGGCGCGCGTGCCTGAAGGAGCCCCGCATGACGCCTGAGCCTTTCCGGATCGCTATACCGCAGGAGCGGATCGACGAGATGAACCGCCGCCTGCGCTCCGTCGAATGGCCGGGCGATTTCGGCAACGAAGACTGGAGCTATGGCGTCGAGCAGGAATGGCTGCGCGGCATGGCCGCCTATTGGGCAAATGAGTTCGACTGGCGGGCGCAGGAAGAAGCCATGAACGCCTTCCCGCACTTCCGCGTGGAGATCGACGGCGTCCTCATCCATTTCGTCCACTTGCGCAGCGACCGGCCCAACGCCATCCCGCTGATCCTGACGCATGGCTGGCCCTGGACCTTCTGGGACTGGGGACGGATCATGCAGATGGTGAAGGACCAGCCGGACGAAGGGCCGGCCTTCGACCTGGTCGTCCCGTCGCTGCCCGGCGTTGCGTTCTCATCGCCGCTGCGCACGACCGGTCTCAATGTCCGGGCGATCGCGAAGCTCTGGGTCAGGCTGATGTGCGATGTCCTCGGTTACGAGAAGTTCGCTGCCGGCGGGGGCGACTGGGGTTCGCTGATCACGGCGGAACTCGGCCATGCGCATCCCGAAAAGCTGCTGGCGATTCACCTCACCCTGGTCGCGTTTCCCGAGATCAACATGCTTTCGATCCAGAATACGGATTACGGGCCTGAGGAAGCCTGGATGCTGGAGCGCAATGCGGAAGCGCTCGGTACGATCACCAGCCATATCGCGGTACAAGCGACCGATCCCCAGACCCTGGCCTACGCGCTTGCGGACTCGCCCATCGGCACGGCGGCCTGGATGTGGGAAAGGCGGCGTGCATGGTCGGATTGCGATGGCGATCCCATCGCCCTGCACGGGCGCGATTTCCTGTGCACCCTGGCATCGCTCTATTGGTTGACCAATACGATCGGCACGTCGCTGCGCATCTACAAGGAAACGTTCAAGGGCATGGTCATGGACTGGCCCCGCCTTCACGATCGCCTGCCGTCAGTTCAGGTGCCCACCGGCGTTGCAGTCGCGCCGAAGGAACTCATCCTGATGCCGAGAGCGACGGCAGCGCGCGAAACGGATCTGAGGCGCTGGCAGATGATGGAGCGAGGCGGACATTTCCTGCCGGCAGAAACGCCGGAAGCGCTGCTGGCGGAGTACCGCGCCTATTTCGGGACGCTCCTATAGGTTGATTTCCCCTGCGGCGGCTTGATCGAGGCGGAACAGGCGGTTGCCAAAGGAGCGTGCGCCCTTAGGGTTCGCGCCGACGATATGGGCTTTCGAGCCATGGGAGGGGAACATGGACGATCGTGGGGGATGGGCGCTGCCGGCGCGGCTGATCGGTTTCATTCTCATAGGGATCGCGCTGCCGATGGTCTGGTGGGGCGGGCAATTGGCGGCTCTTGGCGGATCGTTCTATTACGTCCTGGCCGGACTGGCCCTGCTTTTCAGCGGTGGCCTGCTGCTCGCGCGAAGGGCGGCCGGCGCATGGCTGTTCGCCGCCGTCCTGCTGGTTACGATCGCCTGGGCGCTTTACGAAGCGGGGCTGGCCCCATGGCCGCTGCTGCCGCGCCTCGGTGGACCACTGGTTATCGGCGCTATACTGGCGCTGCCATTCGTCTGGCGGCCGCTTGCGGGATGGCCGCGCGGGCGGCTCGCCGGCAGGAAGGGAGTGCTCGGCGTCGCGGGCGGAATGGTGCTCGCCGTCATCATCGGCCTGGGGCTCCATCAATTGGCGGAACCGCTTCCGGAGCGCCCGATCTATCGCGTGGGCATGGGCGCCATGCCCAAAGCGATCAAGGCAGGCATCTCCGAGAATGGCGATTGGCTGAATTACGGCAACGATCTCGGCGGATCGCGCTTCAGCCCGCTTGGCCAGATCACGCCTGCGAACGTCAAGGATCTCGAGGTCGCCTGGATATTCCGCACGGGTACCGATGCCACCGGCGAGATGCCGCCGCTGGAGGTCAATCCGCTGAAAGTGGGCGACACGCTCTATATCTGCACGGCCTATAACGACGTGATTGCCATCGATGCCGAAACCGGGAAGCAGAAATGGCGCTTCAAGTCCGGCCAGGACATGAGCAAGTCACCATATGGCCAGTGCCGTGGCGTGGCCTATTACAAAGCCGGAGGGCAGGCGATTTGCCCCGAACGGATACTGACCGCGACCACCGACGCCAGATTGCTTGCGATCGATGCGAGGACCGGAAAACCCTGCGCCGATTTCGGCGCCAACGGTGTCGCCGATCTGATGGAAGGCATGGGGAAATGGCCTGCCGGCTATTACTACGTCACCTCGGCTCCCACGATCGTGCGCGGTAAGGCGGTCCTCGACGCTTGGGTGTGGGACAACCAGCACAAGGATGAACCGTCCGGCGTGATCCGCGCCTTCGACGCGGTGACGGGCAAGCTCGCCTGGGCTTTCGACGTCGGCAATGAACAGCGCGCCGGACTTCCGCCGGCCGGAGAAACCTATACGCTCGGCACGCCGAGCGCCTGGGCGCCGACAAGCGGGGATGAGGAGCTGGGGCTGGTCTATATCCCGATGGGCAATGCGACTCCCGATTTCTTCGCCGGCAAGCGGCGCGGTTTCGACGAGAAGATCAATGCCAGCGTGGTTGCGCTGGATGCCGAGACGGGGCGGTTGCGCTGGCGGTTCCAGACGACTCATCACGACATCTGGGACATGGACAATCCCGCCCAGCCGACACTGGCGGACGTCCGCATCGGCGGCGTCATGCGCAAGGTGTTGGTCCAGGCGACCAAGCGCGGTGAATTCTTCGTGCTCGACCGCCAGACGGGACAGCCGATCAAGCCGGTTACCGAGCGGAAAGTGCCGCAAGAGGGCAAGGTGCCAGAAGAAAAGCCGCTCTCGCCCACTCAGCCCTTTTCGTTGGCGCTGCCATCCACGCGCATTCCCGATCCTGTGGAGCGCACGATGTGGGGCATCACTGCGCTCGACCAGCTTTGGTGCCGTCTGGCATTCCGGCAGATGCGCTATGACGGGCCCTTCACGCCGCCGGGGACGCAGATGACGATGATGACGCCGGGCACGACCGGCGCCAACAGTTGGGGAGGTATCGCGATCGACAAGGATCGCGGCCTGGTCGTCACGAATGCGATGCACCTTGCCGGCACGATCCGGCTGATCCCGCGAAAGGAAGCGGATGCCCAAGGTGTGCGGCCTGGTCAGACGCACGGTGCCGGCGGGCATCTGGCAACCGCGGTCGCCCAGGCGGGCCTCCCTTATGCAGCGGATGTGAAGGGGGCCTTCCTTTCACCCTTGGGCGTCCCCTGTACGCAACCGCCCTTCGGGACGATGAATGCGATCGATCTCGACACCGGCAGGCTGGTCTGGTCGAAGCCGCTCGGCATCGCCAGCGAGAGCGGGCCCTGGGGGCTGCGCTCCGGCCTGCCATTCGCGATCGGAACGCCCAACATCGGCGGGCCGGTTGCGACGCGCGGCGGACTGACTTTCGTCGGTGCGACCCAGGATCGCATGCTTCGCGCGCTCGAAACCGCGACCGGTAGGGAGATGTGGCGCTATCGCCTGCCGACGGGGGCAATGGCCACGCCGAGCAGTTACTGGTCCGAAAAATCGGGACGGCAATTCGTGGTGATTGCCGCAAGTGGCCATAAATACATCATTTCTCCACCGGGCGATTATCTGATCGCTTTCGCCTTGCCCAAGAGAAAATAGCGACAGAAAATCCCCGCTTTAAGATCGGCCTCGTCCGAATTGGAATGTCGCACTCAGGGTCGCAGCGCCGGAAGGTGCTGCGGTTGTCTCCTTTTGTCCTGAGAATTGGTCATCTTGTCCTTCCATCGGCCGGGAACCGGTTGAGATGTGCAGTCGTTAGTGGATAGATAGAATCGGCTCCTGATGAGCAGATTCTATGGGCCTCACGGCCTATCCCGGGAGACTTGCAGTAACCCGGAATTTTTTACGGCCTTTCGCGCATAGTAATGCGCGTTAGGCTGGGATGAAGCTCGCCTTATTCATAGGCTTATGCTCGGTGTATTTGAGCGGGTGGATTCTTTTTCAGAAGCTAGGGATTGGAGTTTGAAATGAAGTTCTTAAAGCTTGCCACGATTTCCACTTTTGCTCTCTCGGCTGCGGCAATGCCGGCTTATGCCAGCCCGTCCGCTGAACAGCCGGCTGCGACCCC
>CAMLQG010000131.1 GCA_946482075.1 uncultured Erythrobacteraceae bacterium | reverse complement strand
ATGGGCAGCACTGTGGCATCAGCACGGCTGGGATCGGCCCAGTGATCGAGCTCGTCCGCCGCGATCTTCGCCATGCCGGCGTCGAACGTGGCATCGTCCACCAGGAAGGCGTAGTGCTGGAGAGCGATGGGGCCGTCCTTCTCCATGAAATCCATCGACACGCCGTTCTCCAGCGGCACGACCAGGAAATGGGCGAAGGGCTGCGGTTCCGGCAGGCCCAGCATCTCCGCCATGAAGGCCGAGGAGCGGTGCTTGTCGCTGCACCAGACGATCGTGTGGTTGAGCTGGACGGTCATGCCTCACCTCTTCAGTCGCGGTCGGGAGCGCCGAGCGGGAAATAGTGACGATAGGGCCGGGCATCGTCCACGCAGCGCTTGATGGCGGGGAGAGCGAGCAGGTGGGCGCGCCAGCGCTGGAGGCGAGGGAAATCGTCACCGATCCGGTGTACCCAATCGGCGTAGAACAGCGAAGGTGCCGCCGCGCATTCGATCAGCGAAACGTGGTCGGTGACGAAATATTCGCCGAGCCAGTTTTCCAGCCAGCCATAGGTGCGGGTGAGCTGCCTGCGGACGTCTTCAAGGATCGCCGGGTTGGGATTGTTCGCGTCGCGCAGATATTCGTTCACCGACAGCTGCATGATGTTCATCACGTAATTGTCGAACACCCGGTCCATCTGGCGGACGCGCAGGGCCGCCTGGGGTTCGGTCGGGATCAGTCCGCGCGCTGCGGGAATGTTGAGCGCGAGATATTCGATGATCGTGGTCGCCTCGAAAATGCGCGTGCCGCCATCCTCCAGCACCGGGAACTTGCCCTGCGGCCCGGTCGACTGGACGATCGCCGTGTTCTGCGCGTGGTCGGGACCAACCTCGCGGAACTCGAACGGGATATCGTTCGCATAGAGCGGGATCAGCGCCTTCCAGGTGTAGGAGGAGAAGAGATGGCCGTAGAGTGCGAGCATCAGCGGCATTCCTGGTAGTTCACGCTGGGGAAGAACTCGCCGCGTCCTTCGGGCGTCGTGTCGAGCAGGTTCCAGAGCGGATCGATGAGGTCGAGCGCGCGATGATCCTGGCCTGGATCATCCGGCGCGAAGACGAGTTCGCTGCCCCAGAAATGGCGGATCGCGCCGCCTTCCTTGCGAAAGACGTTAAGCATCGGCTCGTCCCAATCCTCGCCGTCCTTGTAGCCGCGTTCCGCGCGCATCTCGGGCGTGAGAGCTTCCGTATTGCCGTAATAGCGGGAAGAATAGCTGTTTCCCGCGGTGGATAGCATAGTCAGGTGATTCCAGCCGCGTTCATGCGCCCAGGCGGCAAGACGGGCGATCGGCGATCGGCTGACGACGTAGAGTGCCGCGCGTTGCGGCACATGCCGGGCGGCGCCATCCACACCGTCGAGCAGATGGGTACAGCCGGGGCAGGGCACATCGCGCTCCGGCCCGAACATGTAGCTGTAGAGCAGCAGGGTGGAATGTTCGCCGAAGAGTTCGGAGAGTTTCACCTGCTCGGGCCGAGAATGAGCGCCGATCCGCTCGAATACGAAATCCTCCGACACCTCACCGCCGGGCGGCAGAGCGCGGCGGAGTTGCGCGACGGTTTCGATCTGGCGCCGCAGCGCGGTCTCCGCGTCGAGCAGCACGTTGCGCGCTTCGCGATATTCCCGGCTTTCGTTGGGGAAGGCCATGCGAGCGAAGGAGTTTGCCATGGCTCAACCCTTCCATGCGGCTTCGATCGTCGCGATGTCGATCTTCTTCATCGGCATCATCGCTTCGAACACGCGCTTGGATGCTTCCCGGTCGGAGGATGCGAGCGCGTCGATCAGGATGCGTGGCGTGATCTGCCAGGAGACGCCCCACTTGTCCTTGCACCAGCCGCATTGGCTTTCCTGTCCGCCATTGCTGACGATCGCGTTCCAATATTGGTCGGTCTCGGTCTGGTCCTCGGTGATCACCTGGAAGGAGAAGGCTTCGCTCTGGGGGAAGGTCGGGCCGCCATTCAGGCCGATGCAGGGAATGCCCATCACTTCGAACAGCACGGTGATCACGTCGCCCTGGTGGCCGTCGGGATAGTCGGAAGGGGCGTAATGCTTTTCGGTGATCTTGGTGTCGGGGAAAGTGGTGGCGTAGAATTTCGCGGCTTCCTCCGCCCCGCCATCATACCACAGACAAACGCGGTTCCTGGGGCTGCTCATTGCTGCATCTCCTCGATCAGCTTGGTGTCGATCGCCTTGCCGGCCTGGTAGCCGGGCCGCGCGCGGACGCGTTCGACATAGGCCTGGAACGCGTCAGTCGTGGGAAGAGTGCCGAAGCTGAGGCCCCAGTCCACCGTGCTGCCGACATAGACATCGGCCATGGTGAAGCGGGTGCCGCAGACGAAGTCACTGTTCGCCAGATGGTCGGCCAGGGTGGAGACCGTGCGGTCGTAATTGCCGAAGCCCGCCATCATCTCCTGCTGGGGCGTGGGTTCGAAGCCCAGCGTCTTGGCAGTGATCGCCTGTTCTACCGGCCCGGCGGCGAAGAAGAGCCAGCGTAGATAGTCGGCCTTCTCCTCGTCATGGGGCAGCAGGCCAGCTTCCGGGTGCATCTCCGCCAGATAGGCGCAGATAGCTGCCGCCTCGCTCACTACCCGGTCGCCATCGGGCGCGTGATGGATGATGGTCGGCAGCTTGCCCATCGGATTGGCGGCGAGCAGACCTTCCGGCTTGTTGCCCCATTCGACGAATACCGGTTCGTAGTCGGCTTCGACCTCGTGCAGCGCCCAGCGGACGATCTGCGCGCGGGACATCGGGTTCATGAAGAAGGTGTATTCCGCCATGTCAGCTCTTCCTCGGTCCGACGAGGCCGAAAGCCGCGCCTTGCGGGTCCATGCCGTTCAAGGCGAATTCGCCGCCCGGGATTTCCATCGGGCCATGCAGCAGCTTGCCGCCGCCGTTCACGATCTCCTTCACCGCGCGGTCGATGTCGTCGACGCCGATATAGTAGCTCCACAGGCTGACCGGCATTTCCGGCATGCGGGGCATGATGGCACCGATCCCCACGCCATCGTTCTGGATGAAGCGGTATTTGCCCAACTCGCCCATGTCCATGTCGCCTTCCTGGGTCCAGCCGAAGTGGCGGCCGTAGAACTCGACGGCGGCGAGATCGTCCGAAGTGGAAAGCTCGTTCCAGCGAACATGCTGCGGCTGATCCACGGAAAACACGTCGCTCGCCTGGCCTTCCTTGCCCGGCGGCGGCACCGGCTTCATGAGGTAGAAGGGCGCGCCCTGCGGATCGGTGACCATGGCGATGCGGCCGACATGCATGTCGGTGGCCGGCATCTGCACCTTGCCTCCCTCCCGCGTGATCGCCTCGATCGTGGCGTCCACATCGGGAACATAGATATAGCCCAGCCAGCAAGGCCGCGCGCCGCCGTCGCACATCTCGGGTGTGAGACGAAGCACCCCGCCGCCGCTGCCGCCATCGTCCCGCACCCACATGCGGTAATCGATGTCGCTGGTGGGACCGGAATCACCCACCAGCTTCCAGCCGACGACGGCGCCATAGAAGGCGGCCGCGCCGTCGGGATCGGTGGTCATCAATTCGTACCAGATGAAGCTGCCGGCGGGATTGCCCATGATCACGCTCCTACGTTTTCGCGGTTGAGTTCGACGACCGGCTTGAAGCCGCCATAGACCATGCGCTTGCCGTCGAAGGGGCATTCGACGTTCGGATTCTGCTCCATGAAATTCTTCATCCGCTCGTCCTGCATCATCTTTTCGTGCGATGCGTCGCAGACCTCGCGCGAGGGCCATTCGATGAAGGAGAAGACGACGATCTCGCCCTCTTCGGCCTTCACCGAACGGAAGAAGTCGGTCTGCTTGCCTTCCGGAACATCGTCCTGCCAGGCCTCGATCACGCGGGCGGCGCCATAGTCCTTCATGATCTCCCACATGGCGAGGGCGGCGGTGCGATAGGCGTCCTTGTTGCCTTCGGGCACTGGCACGATGAAGCCTTGGACATAGCCGCCGTCGACAGGCTCGCCTTCCTCAACGATCGGCGTGAAGCCGCCGAAGATCATCCGGGCACCGTCGAAGGGCATGGGATTCTTCTCGGGATTGACGCGGTCGTCCGTCTTTCCCAGCTCCGCCATCTGGCCCATCAGGGCCTCGCGCTCGGCCCTGCCGGGATATTCTATCCAGGAGAACACGACCTCTTCGTCGTCTTTCCGGTCCACCGCGCCGAAGAAATCGGTGGTGTGGCCCTTCTCGACATTATCCTGCCAGCATTCCAGGACACGGGTGGCGCCGTTCTCCACGAACACCGGGTCGGCCCGATTGGCGTGATCGATGAACTTCTGCTTGTTCGCGGTCGGCACCGCGATCACGAAACCGTCGATATAGGTCATCTCTTCTCTCCTTCCTTCCGTCCAACGCAACGTTCTGAGACCAGAACGTTGCGGGCTTGAGCAAACCGCAAGCAGTCAGCCCGCCGGCGCGGTATCGACTTCGGGCACGTCCTGTTCGCCATTGGCGACCGCGGGGTCCATCCACATCGGTTCCCAGACATGGCCGTCCGGATCGGCGAACATGCGGCTCATCATGAAGCCGTGATCCTGTGCGGGATTGATGTCGGCCTTGCCGCCGTTGCTGCCGGCGGCGTCCGCCATGCCGTTCACTTCGTCGCGGCTGTTGCAGGACAGCGCCACCATCACTTCGCTGGAAGTGGCAGGCGGGATCGGACGGGTGGTGAAGTGGCCCCATTTCTCGTGCGTGAGCAGCATCACGAAGATGCTTTCGCTCCACACCATGCAGGCGCCCGTATCGTCGGTGAAACGAGGTTCGTTGGTGAAGCCGATGGCTTCGTAGAACGCTTTCGACTTGCCGAGATCGGCGACGGGCAAGTTGATGAAACACATGCGCGGCATGGCTGTTCTCCTCTCTGACAGCGAATCGGTATTGCAATGTCTGACCGACTCAGTTACTAAAAGCAACTATGGAGTTACAAAAAGAAACCAAAACCGATGAAAAGCCCGGAAAACACGGCAAATGGTACGCTGACGCCTGCGGCACCGCCTTCGCTCTCGAATTGATCGGAGAACGCTGGTCGCTGCTGATCGTCAGGGAGTTAATGCTCGGTCCGCTACGGTTTTCGGAACTGCGCGCCAGCCTGCCCGGAATCAGCGCCAAGGTGCTGACCGAACGGTTGGAGAGCCTGGAAGAGGCTGGAATCCTCTTCCGCCGCAAGCTCCCCCCGCCAGCGTCGGTGCAAGTCTACGAACTCACGGAATGGGGCTATTACGCCGAACCGGCGATTCAGGAACTGGGACGCTGGGCCGCGCGATCGCCGCTGCACGATCCGACCCTGCCGATCTCCCCTGTCTCGATGATGCTGTCGATGCGCACCATGATCGACCACGAGGCGGCGAAGGCGTTCGACGCGGAAGTCGGCCTGTTTATGGGTGAAGATCGCTTCATCGCCCATCTCAAACACGGCAGGATGCCGATCGAACGGGCTAAGGGCGGCGAGAAGGTCGATATCGCTTTCCATGTTCCGGTTCCGGGCCTCATCGGCGCGATGATCTATCGCAAGACGCCGTTTGCGGAGCTGGAAGCCGAAGCCGGCTTGGTGATCGAAGGGGATCGGGCGCTTGCGGAACGGTTCGTGGCCTTGTTCGATCTCCCGCCAAAAGTGGGCTAGGACTTGATGACACCCTATCCCTCGTCACCCCGGCCAAGGCCGGGGTGACGATTAATGACTATGCCGTAGAATCCCTCAAACCCGGTTGCAGCGCAGCGCGCGCGCGTATAGGCCTCTGCCACGATGAACGAACTCTCCAAGACACCGTCCGAACACGGCGCGAAGACGCTGCTTTCCGCACCCGACACTCAAGTCAGCGTGCGCGATGTCTTCGGCATCGACACCGACATGATGTGCCCGGCCTTCTCGCAGGCGGACGAGCGCGTGCCCGATCTCGATCCCAGCTATGTGTTCGATCCGGACACCACGCTGGCGATTCTCGCCGGCTTCGCTTTCAACCGCCGCGTGATGGTTCAGGGCTATCACGGCACGGGCAAGTCCACCCATATCGAACAGGTCGCCGCGCGCCTCAACTGGCCGTGCATCCGCATCAATCTGGACGCGCATATCAGCCGCATCGACCTGATCGGCCGCGATGCGATCGTGCTGCGCGACGGGTTGCAGGTGACGGAATTCCACGAAGGTCTGCTACCCTGGGCGCTGCAGCACCCGGTCGCCCTGGTGTTCGACGAGTACGATGCCGGCCGGCCGGACGTGATGTTCGTGATCCAGCGCGTGCTGGAAACCGAAGGCAAGCTCACTCTGCTCGACCAGAACCGCGTGATCCGCCCCGATCCGAACTTCCGCCTGTTCGCCACGGCGAACACGGTCGGCCTGGGCGACACGAGCGGCCTCTATCACGGCACGCAGCAGATCA
>CAMLQG010000130.1 GCA_946482075.1 uncultured Erythrobacteraceae bacterium | reverse complement strand
CAGCCCAGCGATAGCGCGCTGTTGCGGGTGCTGACCTCGCGCCATGCCGGTTCGGAGCCGCCGCCGGCGGGGTGGCGATGAGAGGAAGGATCGAGGGGCGCTTTCGGAGGGATAAGTGTAAACTCTCGCCCTACGCCTGCACCCGGTCCGCCGCCGGATTGTCGCTCGGCGTCATCTTGCAGACGAAGAAGCGCAGCTTCGAGCGGTCGAGGAAGCGCTCCTCGTCGGCTGCGAAGATCGGGGCGAGTTCGGGCAGGTTGTTGATCCGCTCCATCTCGGCCAGGTCCTCCTCGCTCTTCAGGACCATTTCGGTGATCACGTCGCAATCGTCAGCCTCCCCGGCAGCGTTGGACACGCCGGTGATCGCGTCTTCCTGGTGCCCGCCCGCGATGTCCACGAAGTTGCGGGTATAGGACACCAGCAGGTGGCCGATATATTTGCGGGCGAGGTGGGAATGCACGTTCTCGTAATGGTCGCGGAAGGCCTCGACGCTCATTCCCGGCTTGCGCTTCAGCATGAAGATGATCTTGATCATGGCCTGATCCTCACAAGTGGCGTTCGGTGGAGTGGCCCAGTTCCGCGCCCACGCCTTCGGCATATTCGTCGTTGCGCGGGAAGCGGGTTAGCTGGTTGCCGCCGCTGATGTCGAGATTGGTGCCCGTGATGTAGGCGTTCGGCCCGGCGAGCCACAGCACGGCATCGGCGATGTCCTCGGGCTCCGCCACGCGATTGAGCGGTACTTCCTTGAGGAAGATCTTCTCCATCTCGGGATTGGAGAAGATGCCTTCCGCCATTTCCGTGCGGATCGCGCCGGGCAGGATGGAATTCACGCGGATGCCGCGATGGCCGTATTCCATGGCGGCGTATTTCACCATCGCATCCGCCGCGGCCTTCGATGCGGCATAGCCGAAGAAAGGGAGCATCGGGTGCGTGGCGGCCATGGAGGAGAACAGGATGATCGATCCGCCATCGTTCATGGACGCGGCCATGTGGCGCACGAACCAGACATTGCCGAGGAAGTTCACCGCGACTTCGGTGCGCAGCACGTCGGAATCCTGTTCCGCGATGGAGCCGCCCAGCGGCATGCCCACGCAGTTCACCGCGATGTCGATCTTGCCGTACGTGTCGACCGCGAATTTGGCGAGGGCGGCCACTTCATCCTCGCTCGCGATGTCGCAGCGCAGGAAGGCCGCGCCGGTTTTCTCGGAGAGCTGCTTGAGCCGTTCCTCGCGCCGGGCCGAGACGACCACCTTCGCGCCCTTGGCCCTGAGCATCTCGGCCGTCGTCCAGCCCACGCCGGAGGAAGAACCGAGGACGACGGCGACTTTACCTTCAAAGTTCATACATCGTCCTCGTTCAGGGTGTCAGCACGAGCTTGCCGGTGCTGGCACGCTGCTGCATCGCCTGATGCGCTTCGCCCGCCCGGTCGAAGCTGTAGGCGGTGCTGGGGAGCAGCTTCATCCGTCCGTCCGCCAGCATGGCGAACATGTCCTGCAGCGCGGCGCGCGCACCTTCGGGCGTCAGCAGCGGGAAGAGGGCAAAGCCGCGCACGGATTTGTTGCCGAACATCAGCCCGGCCGCTTCCGCGCCGCCGAAGTTGAAGTCCTGCAGGTTCAATGCGCCGTAAATCACCAACTGCCCGCCGAAGCCCAGCGCGCCGAGCGAGGCGTTGGTGATCGATCCGCCAACGGAATCCAGCACGAGGTCGAATCCGGTGCCGCCGCTCGCTTCCGTCGCGCGTTCGATCCAGTCGTCCCTTGTGTAGTCGATCGCAGCATCCGCGCCGAGCGCGCGGACCTGGTCGAGCTTGCCGGAACTGGCCGCGCCCGCCACCAGGCTCGCCCCGCCGTTCTGCGCGAGCTGGACGAGGATCGATCCGACCCCGCCGGCCGCCGCGTTCACCAGCACTTTCTTGCCTTCGACGCCAACCGACTGGATCATGTAGTAAGCGGTCAGCCCCTGCATCAGCACCGCATTGGCATCGGCGAAGGACACCGCATCGGGCAGTGCGAAGACCGCGCTTTCACTGACCGTGACATATTCCGAATAGCCGCCATCCGCGCCTGCCAGGAACAGGGCGGAAGCCACGCGCTGGCCTTCCTTCACGCTGGTGACGCCGGCCCCGACGCCCGCCACGGTGCCGGCGATCTCCACGCCGAGGATGCAGGGCAGGGCGGGCGCCATCGCATAGGTGTTCTGCCGCATCTGCGTGTCGGCGAAATTGATTCCCGCCGCTTCCACCTTGATCAGGACTTCGCCCGCACCCGGCGCGGGCGTCTCGCGATCGATGATCTGCAGGACTTCCGGCCCGCCGAAGCTGCTGAACTGGACTGCACGCATCAAGCTCTCCCGTGATATTTCTGGTTCAAATCATTTCCGGAGGCACGAGATTGGGCTCGACGCCCAAGATCTGCCGGCCGGTGATCTCGTAATGGGAATCGCCGTGGTAGATCGCGTGGCGGATGCCGGAGCCGAAATCGCGCCAGTAACGCTGCGCCACATTCGCATCGGCGAGCGCCGACGAGCCGAGCTGGTTCATCAGATCATCCACCACCGGCTGGAGGATTTCGATGACGACGCCGATCAGGCCGCGCAAGCGGGCCAGTTCGGGCTGGCTCATTCGTCGCGCCTGCATCGCCGCATTGTCAATCTCGCGCATGGAATCCATGATGATCATGTAGGCGGCCTCGATCTTCGAGGCCGAGCGGCCGACGCTGGCCTGGTACATCGATGAATCGGCACGATGCGCGTGGCCGGTATAGAGGATCGGCTTGTCTTTGGCCGCGATCACCCGGTCCAGCAGCCCTTGCGCGGCCCCTACCATCACGCCCAGCAGCTTGGCGCGCATCAGCGGCCAGAGCTGCCAGCGGTCGGAGAGTTCGGCGCTGGCCTGCCGTTCGGGCGAGGCCACGCCACCCCACAGTTCGTCCATCGAGCAGAACTGGTCCGGCCCGACGACCACGTTTTCCGCCGCCAGCGTGTCCGACCCGGTACCGCGCATGCCGGCGACTTTCCAGGTCGGCACGATTTTGACGTCCGACATGGGAGCCGCGACATTGTAGACCACGCCGTCGTCGCCGACGCAGGGGAAGGTGGTCCACGCCGAGTTGTGCGAGCCCGAGCCGTAATGCCAGGCGCCATTGACCAGATACGTCCCGTCATCCTGCTTCTTGATCGTGCCGGAACCATTGGTGGAAGCACACATGCGCGGGACGCCATCGGCGAAGATCATCTTCTGCATGCGTTCCGGGCAGAGGCTGGCGACCCATGTCGCGGAGTTCATCACGATGATCAGCCAGCCGGCAATGGGATTGGCGCGCGACACGCGGATGCCGATCTCGGTCAGCGTTTCCGCGCTGGCGCACAGCCCGCCGACACGCTCCGGCGCCTGCAGCCGGAAGATGCCGATCTCGTCCAGTGCCTGGATCAGCTCTTCCGGCAGGTCGAGCATCTCTTCCTTGGCCGCGTAGGCCTCGGCCAGCGCCGGCATCAGTCGTTCGACTGCGGCGAGAATATCGGCGTGCTGCTGTTCGCGATCGGCAGCGGCGAGCGCGAGATTGCCCAGCATCTGGACGGTCATGGTCAAACTCCGATTTAGACGACGCGCGCCGCCTGGTCATTGTCCTCGTTCGAAGCGCTGCGGCTGTCGCCCAGCAGGTCGTTCGGCGTGGAGGCGTGTTCGTGCACGCATTTCCATTCACCGTTGATGCGACGCCAGATTTCCGTGATGCGGTGAACGATCACGTCATCCACGCCATCCGGCCGTTTGAAAGTCCATTCCTGGATGCTGAACGTGTAGCCGAGATTGCCTTCCACGCCGACGCGCAGATTGTCGATCTTGGCGGTCATTGCGGGCCACTTGCCATGATAGTCTAGGAAGATGTCCTTCAGCGTCTGCCAGCCGACATAGATACCCGGACAGGGATCGAAGAGCACGAAATCCGGGCTGTTCCAGTAGTTCGACATGATCCAGTCGATGTCCTGCGCGCAGGCGGCGTGCATCTTGTCGTGCGTGCGCTCGGTCAGCGCGGCGATATCCCTGTCGATCTGTGCCTGGTCAGCCATTCTTTGCATCCTCAAATATCTGGAAAATGGTGTAAAATCCTACCGGCTGTACGGTGTCCTGCGCAGCAGCCTGATCTTCTCGTTGTGGACGAACTGCTTCATGGGCGAGAGGATCTCCTGCACCTCGGCGTCGGGCGCGTTCGTCAGCTCGTCGAGCACGCCCGTGATTACGTCCATCGAGGGCGCTTCCCACAGATGGGTCAGCTCGCGCAGGTCGCCGATCACCGGCTGCAATCCGTAGCGCAGCGTCCAGCCTTTTTTCGCCATGTAGGGCACGAACTTTTCGAGCATGTCGGTGTAGCCCTGGTTCTCATGCCATTTCAGAGTGACGTCGGTCTGGATGAAGTAGGACATCGCGTTTTCCTCTCCTTCGTTCGTGCTGTCAGGACCAGGCCTGCGTCCGCGCCCATTCGCGCATGGTGGTGCGCGGTACCTTGATCGTGCGGTCGAGCTCCTCCTGGTCGATCAGGAAGGGACGCAGGGGGGAATCGTTGCAGAAGGTGTAGAAGCGGTCGATGTCGCCGACATATTGCTCTTCGCTCTTGCCGCGCGGCAGGTTTCCGCCATTGGCCTCGTACTCGGTCATATCCTTGTAGAGGTCCCACAGCCCTTGGGCGAAATCGCGCGGCGTGATGTATTCGTGGATCACGGGCCGCCCGGCGGCTTCGGAAAGCACGGCGACCACGTCCTTGGCCTTCAGCCGTTCCGGCCCGCCGATGCGGATCTTGCGGCCGATCAGGTCGGGCCGGTCGAGAGCGGCGACCATGTATCGCGCAACGTCTTCCAGGCAGATCCAGTCCGCTTCCATCTCCGGCTTGTGGCAATAGGTGAACAGGCCCTTCTGTGCGATCTGGTCCTTGATCCAACTGCCCTGGAGATTGTTCATGAACAGGGTGGGTTCGAAGCAGATCATGGGCAAGTCCCGCGCGTCGAACAGCTGCTCCATCTCCAGGATCACGTCATATCCGCGCACGCCGCAGGGCGCGCGCGGAGCCCACATGCTGGTGTTGAAGACGAAGAGCGGAATCTCGTTGCGAACCAGCGCATCGCCCAGCGCATTCATCTGGCGAACGAGCATGTTCTCATCGCCCATTGAGAAGGGCTGACCGAGCACCGCATCGGCCCCGGCAAGCGCCGTATCGAGCGAGGCGGGATCGTCATAATCGGCGCAAACCACTTCGACGGCGGCATATTGCGGATCGGCGTAGGCATCCTTGGTGCGCGTCACCGCACGGGGCTTGTGACCCTGTGCGATCAGCTCATGCACCTGCAGGCGGCCCTGGATGCCGCTTGCCCCGAAGACGGTGACGTTCTTCCCCATTCCCAAAGCTCCGGGCCGATCCATCCGGCCTGTTCGGCGAAGCGATAGACCAAGCCACGGCGGCTTCGGCTATTGGCGAGCACGGGGAATGTCGCGCCAGCGCAAAGTTTCGGTCATCTGCGTGCGCGGAGATCGAAATAGGCCGTATAGGTTGAGAAGCGTTCGAGCACTTCGCCTTCCCGCAGGCCGAAATCGGCGAAGTCGTAGCTGTGAAGGCCATGACCCTCGGGATTGTCCGCGATCCTCGCCGCGATGTTGCGTTCCGCTTCCGCGCTCATGGAGAGGCCGAGCCAGTCGTAGATCACACCCAGCGTGCCCATCGGATCGCGGTGGAAATCGGCATGATGAATATCGAGATACTGGCCTTCGCGGCCCTTGCGTTGGGCGATGCCGCGATCGGCGATATCGGCCCATTTCTCCATCTCGCGCGGGCCGATCATATGCGCGCTCGCCCGTGCGCCGTCCTCGCCTTCGAAGGCGGCGTGCAGGTGATAGACCACGCTGCAGATGGACGGCATGAATTTCAGCGGATCGCGATGGGTCTGGATGACCCGCGCATCGGGGAATTGCGCGAAGATGTAGTCGGCCAGGCCGATATTGCCCGGATTCTTGAGCAGCCAGCGACGGTCGTCATGGCAGCCGATCAGGCGGATGATGTCGGCACTGCGATCATAGGTCGGCTTTTCGTCCTGCGTCTGCCACCAGGCGTCATAGGACGCCGCACTCCAGGTGCAGGTCCAGCGGTTGCTGATGAAGTTCTGCCGTTGAAGCTCCAGGCATTCGTCATATTCGTCGACCACGACATTATGCGCGATCCTGGAGCCGGGCGACTGGTCGAACACTCCGTCGATCCATTGCGCGGCCCGCAGATAGGCGGGGTTGGTGGGCCAGTCTTCGCGTGGGGGGCGGGGCATCGGGAACTGGGTTAGCCAGTGCTCCAGCCCCTGGAATTGCGGATCGGCGCCCATCAGCTTGTGCAGCGCTGTCGTGCCCGTGCGCGACATGCCGGCGATGATGATCGGGGCGACGACCGGCGCGTCACGCCATTCGGGATGATCCTTCCAGCCCTTCTGGGTGAAGGCCCGCCCGATCAGCGTCGTCAGCACGGCATCCCAGGCCAACTGGCGGCCGGCCTCGGTGAAGCGGGGATCGACGTCCATCGAACCGAGCAGGACGCGA
>CAMLQG010000129.1 GCA_946482075.1 uncultured Erythrobacteraceae bacterium | reverse complement strand
CTGGGCGCGGGGTTTTGCGGCGCTTGGCGCGCAACGACGCGCTGGGTCAGGTCTCACCCGTCCCCTTCGGCACCATGATCAGCGTGTCGCCTTCCACGCGCCAGCTGGCCAGGCGCGACAGCAGGTTCATCCCCAGCACGTTCATCCGTCCGAGATTGGGCGCGATCACCGCATCGATGCCGCTCGCCTCGACATTGCCGAAGCGCATCCGTTCGATACTGGTGAGATGCGCTTCGACGCTGCCATTTGCGGTCGTCAGCGTCACCGGCAGGCCACCAGCGCGCGGCAACAGGCCCGCAGCCTGCGCGGTGGCTTCCGATACGGCCGTCAGCGTGGCACCGGTATCGACCATGAAATCCGCCGGCTTGCCGTTCACATCCGCGCGAACCCAGAAATGGCCGTCGCCGGCAAGCTTCACGCGCGTCTCGCCGCCACGCACCACCTGCTCGGGCATGCCGAGCTCGGGCACGGCGACATCGAAGCGCGAATCGAACCGGGCCATCTGCAACACCACCATCAGCAGGATGCCACCCAGCGCCAGCGTGGCCGCGCCGCGCAGAAGCTTGCCGGCGGGGCGGTTGAAGCGCGCCAGGATCGAGCCGAGACCGCTGACCGCCATCGCCACCAGCGCAGCGATCAGCAGCCCGGTCTGCGGCAGGGAAGCGACCCAGGTCGCAGCACCTTTCCAGAGTTCGGCCATATCCATGCTTGCTGCTTAACAGGCTCCGCCGCGCCGCGCGATGAATGTAATCGGCCGGGCAGGCAGGTGTGCCGGCAGGTTCAGGGTGCGCTCGACGCGCGGACCGCCTCGGCCAGCAGGAGGGAGAACCGCCCCGCGCCGTCCGTCCAGCGGCGCAGGATCGACCAGTCCGCCGCATCGAGCAGCATCGACTGGCAACGCAGATCGTATTTGTGGCTGTTTTCCGTATGGATCGTCTCGCCCCGGCGCATGGTGAAGCAGCGGCCGGAAACCTCGAACGCGATGTCGCGATTGGCGCTGAGATGCATCTCGATCCGCGCATGGGCATCGTTCCAGCGCACGACGTGATCCAGCGAACCGACCGGAATCGTCCCGCCCAGCTCGCGATTGATGCGATGAGCGAGATTGCGGTTGAACGCCGCCGTCACGCCTGCGGTATCATTATAGGCCGCCTTCAGCGTGGCGCGGTCCTTGATCAGGTCCATCCCGATCAGCAGCTGCGAGCCCGCGCCCAATGTCTGGTGCATCGAACGCAGCAGGTCGACCGCGCCGGAAGCCGTGAGATTGCCGATCGTCGAGCCGGGGAAGAAGCCCAGCCTGGACATCTCCCGGATCGCAGGCGGCAGGCTGACGGGCTTCATGAAGTCCGCTTCCATCGGCATCACGGAAAGATCGGGAAAGCGATCGGACAGCGCGCGCGCCGACTGGCGCAGGAAATCGCCCGAAATGTCGAGCGGCACATAGGCCGCCGGCGCGATCGCCTGAAGCAGCAGCGGGGTCTTGAGCGAACTGCCCGAGCCGAATTCGACGACCGCGCGCCCCGGGCCGATCAGCTCGGCGAATTCGCCCGCCCGGTCGCGCAGGATCTCCGTCTCCGCGCGGGTAGGATAATATTCCGGCAGGCGCGTGATGTCCTCGAACAGGCGCGATCCCGCCTCGTCGTAGAACCAGCGCGCGGGGATCGCCTTCTGCGGCTGGGACAGCCCGTTCAGCACGTCCTGCCTGAAGGCGCGGTCCACGCCGTTATCGTCCAGGTCGATCATCGCGATGCAGGGTTCCGGAGCCATGGTCAGATGTCTTTCGCCAATCTCACGCCGGTGAATTGCCAGCGCTGGTGGGGATAGAAGAAATTGCGGTATCCGGCCCGCGAATGGCCGCGCATCGTCGCGCAGCTCGCGCCCTTGAGCACGAACTGCCCGGACATGAACTTGCCGTTATACTCGCCCACCGCTCCTCCCGCCCGGCGGAAGCGCGGATAGGGCAGATAGGCGGAGCGCGTCCATTGCCAGCAATCGCCGAACAGCCCGCTCGATCCGCCGGGCATCACCGCGCCGGGTGCGTCGAACTGGTTGCCGCCCGCGGGATCTTCCGCCTGCGCCATCGCTTCCCATTCGAACTCGGTCGGCAAGCGCGCACCCGCCCAGCTCGCGAAGGCATCCGCCTCGTAATAGGAAATATGGGCGACCGGCGCATCGGGATCGCGCTCCTTCCAGCCGGCATGGGTGAAGATTTCGTCGCCGCGCCAGTAAAGCGGCGCCTCGACCGCTTCCCGCTTGCGCCAGGCCCAGCCGTCGGACAGCCACAGCCGCGCATCGGCATAGCCGCCATCGGCGATGAACGCCGCCCATTCCGCATTGGTCACGAGCCGGCGGGCGAGCGCGAAAGGCTCCAGCAGCACGCGATGGCGCGGTCCTTCATTGTCGAACGCGAAGCCGGTGCCCGAATCGCCGATCAGCGCGATGCCGCCGGGATGGTCGTCCCAGCGCTCGGGAACGCCGGCCGCGGCGGCCATTTCCGCCTGCCACATCGCCGGGCCCAGCGGATTGCTTGCGAAGGCATGCTTGATGTCGGTCAGCAGCAGTTCCTGGTGCTGCTCCTCATGGGCGAGCCCCAGCGCGATCAGATCGGCATGCGCCGGATCGTCCAGCAGCGGCTGCATCGCCTCGTCCACATAAGCGCGATAGGCGACCACCTCCTCCAGCGCGGGACGCGACAGCATTCCCCGCGCAAAGCGGCCGATCCGCGCGCCTTCCGCTTCGTAATAGGAATTGAACAGGAACGGCCAGTCCGCATCGAACAGGCGATAGCCCGGAAGATGATCGCGCAACAGGAAAGTCTCGAAGAACCAGGTGGTATGGGCGAGATGCCATTTGGCGGGCGATGCATCCTCCATCGACTGGATCGTGGCATCGGCATCGGTCAGGGGCGCGGCCAGAGCAAGGCTAGCACTCCGCGTCGCTGTGAAGGCATCACTCACGACCGCGCCCGGATGCGGGCGCTGCTGGCTCTGGGGCACGCAAATCTCCCTTTGCTCCGGCTGCCGAAACTCGGAGCCAAGGGCAAAAAACTATGGGCTCGAAGCCCATCTGTCGAGGGAACTACGCCGCCTTGCTGACTTGGTTCCGGCCGTTGTGCTTCGCATCGTACAGGGCCACATCCGCGCGGCGCAATATGTCACCCGGACCTTCCCATTCGCGCCATGTGGCGACCCCGACACTGACCGTCACGCCGGGCAGCCCGCCTCCGGCGCTGTGGCTCTCGATCGCCTGACGCAGGCGTTCCGCCGCCGAGCGCGCGACGTCCTCGTCGGCTCCGGGAAGTATCCAGACGAATTCCTCGCCCCCGGTGCGCCCGATCACGTCGCTTTCGCGCACCTGCTGGCGCGCCAGTTCGGCGACGCGTTTGAGCACCTCGTCGCCCGTCTGGTGGCCGTGGCTGTCGTTCACGCGCTTGAAGTGGTCGACATCGAAGGTGATCACGGTCAACGCCTTCTTCTCCTCCCTGGCGGCGACGATGCATTTCTCGAGCTGCGAGAGCGTCCGGCGCCGATTGGCCAGGCCGGTGAGCGCATCCGTCTGCGCCAGGAGCTGCGCTTCGGATGCAAGCCGCATCGCCTGCTTGCGCGCCTGGTCCAGCGCATCCTCGCGGCGCTGCTGATCGGTCATGTCCAACGTGACGCCGAATATCTCGTACATCTGGCCGCTTTCGTCGAACTCGTTCACCGCGATCATTCGCAGGAAACGCTCTTCGCCATCCGACCGGCGAATGGTGAATTCCAACGTGTAGGGGTGCCGATTGTCACGATTGGCGAGCGTCTTCTCCCGAAGCGACACGCCGCCATCGGTGATCATTGCGAGCCCTTCCCGCATCGAGATCGTCTGATCCGGCCTGAGACCGTACATGCGGCGCAGTTCCGTCGACATCTCCCGCTCATTGGTCACCAGATTGTGCCGCCAGCGTCCGATACCCGCCAACCGCTCCGCAAGGCTCAGCAGCAGGAGATCCTGACGCAAGCGGCGATTGCGGCGCGACAGCCGTTCGGCGAGCCGGTCATGCGACAATAGCAAGGCGGCGAGCGGGAGGGAGACGGCGAGCAGCAGGATCATGTAGAACTGCAGGAACACCATCGCCTGGGCCGACGTCATCTCCAGGAAGGCAGCCGGCGAATTTCCGCCGAACGTCCGCACCGAAGCGGCCAAGCCGAACGCGAAAAGAGTGGCCGACGCGCCGATCTGGCCATGACGGGCCACGATGAAGACGATCAGCGCGGTAGGAAGGAAAAGAAGCGAATTGGCCGCATAGTTCAGCACTGCAAGGGACAGCACGAAAACCAGGGCCCCGGTCACTACGAGCGCGGCAAGGACGTTCCATTCGCATGCCCTCTTCCCGCCGGCCAGCCGATCGCGCGCCGTCAGAGCGATGGGCGCGACCACTGCCGTTCCCAGCATCGTCGCGAAAGCAACATAGGTCAGATACACCGGATCGGAGCTGACCTGGAGGGCCAGGACGATAGGAACGACCACAAGCGAGCCGACCGCTATGGCGACGGTGAAGCCAACGAGATCGCCCAGTTGCAAGGCCTGGATCGACAGGCCGCGCGTCAGCTTGCGGACGATCCAGACCATGATGGGCGGTTGCAGCACATTGATCAGGGCATGCGCGGTGACGACGTTGGGCCGCAATCCGAACGCCAGGCCGATCACCACGGACATCGCGAAAACGAAAATGAGGAACGGCCCCCATTTTCTGCGTTCGAAGAGCAGCAGCGCAGCGACGACGATACCGCTGGGCAGCCAGGTGACGACACGCACACCGACGATATGGATCGCAGCGAAAGACGCGAGCTCCGCTCCCAGCCAGATCAATCCGGCCAGAAGCAGTTCCCGATAATTCCGCAAAAAACCCAACAACCGTCTCCCCTGCGGCCAAGGCGCGAAACTAGCGAGGTTACGGTTAATCCTTCGCTAAATCCCCACCCGCAAAAGGAGTCAGGATCTGCACGAAAATGGACATAATCAAGCCGCGTCCGCCTTGCGCTGTTCTGCCTCGAGATTGAGCATTTCCGCCAGCAGAAAAGCCAGTTCGAGCGACTGTGCGGCGTTCAAGCGGGGATCGCAATGGGTATGATAGCGATCCTTCAGGCCTTCATCCGTGATCGCGATCGCGCCGCCGACACATTCGGTCACGTCCTGGCCCGTCATCTCGACATGGATGCCGCCCGCATGGGTGCCTTCCGCGCGATGCACCGCGAAGAAGCCCTTGGCTTCCGTCAGGATGCGATCGAACGGCCGCGTCTTGTAGCCGCTGTCGCTCTTGATGACGTTGCCGTGCATCGGATCGCAGGACCACACCACCGGGTGCCCTTCCCGCTTCACCGCGCGCACCAGCTTGGGCAGGCCGGCTTCCACCTTGTCGTGCCCGAAGCGCGAGATCAGCGTCATCCGTCCCGGCTCGCGCGCGGGGTTGAGCGTGTCGAGCATGCGCAGCAGCGCGTCGGGCTCGAGGCTCGGCCCGCACTTCATCCCGATCGGATTGCCGACGCCGCGCAGATACTCCACATGCGCGCTGCCTTCGAACCGCGTGCGGTCGCCGATCCACAGCATGTGAGCGCTGGTGTCGTACCACTGACCCGTCAGCGAATCCTGCCGGGTCAGCGCTTGTTCGTATTGCAGCAGCAATGCTTCATGGCTCGTGTAGAAGCTGGTACCCTGCAATTGCGGCACGCTTTCGGGATCGATCCCGCACGCGGCCATGAAGTCCAGCGCATCGCCGATCCGGTCCGCCAGGTTGGAGAAACGCTCGGCCCAGGGGCTGCGGCCCATGAAATCCAGCGTCCACTGGTGGACCTGGCGCAGATTGGCGTAGCCGCCCGTCGCGAAGGCCCGCAGCAGGTTCAGCGTGGAAGCCGATTGCGCATAGGCGCGCAGCATGCGCTGCGGATCATTGGCGCGCGCGCCATCCTCGAATTCGATCCCGTTGATGATGTCGCCGAGATAGCTGGGCAGTTCCTTGCCATCCAGCGTCTCGGTCGGCGCGCTGCGCGGCTTGGCGAACTGGCCGGCCATGCGGCCGACCTTCACCACCGGCTGCTTGCCGGCGAAAGTGAGGACGACCGCCATCTGCAGCAGCACGCGGAACGTGTCGCGAATGTTGTTCGCGTGGAATTCGGCAAAGCTTTCCGCGCAGTCGCCGCCCTGGAGCAGAAAACCGCGCCCGGCGCAGACTTCCGCCAGCTCCGCCTTGAGCGCGCGCGCTTCGCCCGCGAAGACCAGCGGCGGATATTTGGACAGCGTTGCCTCGGCTTCCGCCAGTTCCGCCGTATCCTGATAGCTCGGGAGGTGCTTCGCCTCGAAGGCTTTCCACCCCTCCGGCGTCCAATTCTTGGCCACCTTATCTTCTCCTTGACCCCAAAATCCTCGGGCCAAAATTCCTAGGTCGCGCCCCATAGCCGCCCCGGCCCGCCAAGGCCAGCGCGGAAAATCGGTCAGTGTGATCGACCGGATTGCGGGACGGATATGGCTATCGCCTGCCCGCTGGGCAACGGGGGAAATCCCATATACGTCACCCCGGCCTTGAGCCGGGGTCCCGCTACCTTGCAAGGGCGGGAG
>CAMLQG010000128.1 GCA_946482075.1 uncultured Erythrobacteraceae bacterium | reverse complement strand
GAAAAGTGAGAGGGGTGGCGTTCGCCGCCGCCGCCGTTCGTCCTGTGCTGGTCGACGTACCGTTTTTCTTTCTTCAGACTGCGGAAAAAGAAAAGGACTGTCCTTCGACAAGCTCAGGACGAACGGCACAAAGGAAGGGCCGCAACCTGCCCGGCTCGTCCGGCCAGCCGTTCATAATCCGCGATCTGCGCCAGCGTGATTGCCCGCGCATCCCCGCCATCGCCCACTATCTTGTGCCAGGCCACGATCCACTCCAGCGCCTGTTCCAGCCGCAGCGCCGGTCGCCAGCCGAGTTCGGCGCGGGCTTTCGAAGTGTCGAGCCGCAGCAGCCCCGCCTCATGCGGGCGCGGCCCGGTATCGGCCAGGGCATCGAGCGCCCGGCCGCCCCAGGCCGCGCGCATCCGTTCCACGATCCAGGAAACGGGCCGCGCATCTTCGTCCGAGGGGCCGAAATTCCACGCGTCCGCAAACGGCCTGCGGCCGGCCAGCAACCGCTCGGCCAGCAGCAGATAGCCGCCCAGCGCTTCGAGCACGTGCTGCCAGGGCCGCACCGCATCCGGCGAACGGATGAGAGGGGCGACATCTGCTTCGAAAGCGCGCACCAGATCGGGCAACAGCCGGTCGGCCGCCCAATCCCCGCCCCCGATCACATTGCCCGCCCGCACGCTCGCTACCGCCGGGCCATCAGCGAAGAAGGACTTGCGATAGGCGCCCGTCACCAGTTCCGCGCAGCCCTTGCTGCTGGAATAGGGATCGTGCCCGCCCAGCGGATCGCTTTCGCGATAGGGCCAGATCCATTCGCGATTGTCGTAGCATTTGTCGCTGGTGATGCAGATGACGGCCTTCACTCCCGGCACCCGACGTGCCGCTTCCAGCAGATGGACCGTGCCCATCACGTTGGTCGCATAGGTTGCCACCGGCTGCTCGTAAGACAGGCGCACAAGCGGCTGGGCCGCGAGATGGAAGATCACTTCCGGCCGCGCCAGCTCGACCGCGCCGCGGAGGCTTTCGAAATCGCGCACATCGCCTTCGTGATGGGAGACGAGATCGCCGATCCGCGCCGCATCGAACAGGCTGGGATCGGTCGGCGGGGCCAGCGCGAAGCCCGTCACTTCGGCGCCGAGCGCATGGAGCCACAGGCTGAGCCAGCTGCCCTTGAAGCCCGTATGCCCCGTCACCAGAACGCGACGGCCTTGCCAGCCGGGCGTCACCAGCGCTTCCACGGCGCCCTGTCGCTCTTCCAAAGCTCTTCCAGGTACATCTTGTCGCGCAGCGTATCCATCGGCTGCCAGAAGCCATGGTGGCGATAGCCCATCAGCTCGCCGCCGCGCGCGAGGCGCTCCATCGGACCGGCTTCCCACACCGTCTGCGGACCTTCCACGAAGTCCAGCACGGAAGGGTCGGCGACGAAGAAGCCGCCATTTATCTGCCCGCCATCGCCGGCGGGCTTCTCATGAAAATCGACAACGCGCTCGTCGTGGAATTCAAGCGCGCCGAAACGGCCCGGGGGGGAAACGGCCGTGATCGTCGCCCGCAGCCCATGCGCCTTGTGGAAGCGCACGAGTTCGGCGATGTCGATATCGGCGACACCGTCGCCATAAGTGAAACAGAAGGGTTCCTGAGGATCGAGATAATCGCGCACGGCGGCAAGCCGCCCGCCCGTCATCGTGGTTTCGCCCGTTTCGACCAGCGTGATCCGCCAGGGTTCGCTGCGCGACGAATGCACTTCCATGCCATTGCCGTTGCGCAGGTCGATCGTGACGTCGGCCGTGTGAAGGAAGTAGTTCGCGAACCACTCCTTGATCAGGTAGCCCTTGTAGCCGAGGCAGATCACGAAATCCGTCAGCCCGGCGGAGGAATAGATCTTCATGATGTGCCAGAGGATGGGCATGCCGCCGATCTCGACCATGGGCTTGGGCCGGACGGCTGTTTCCTCGCCCAGCCGAGTGCCCAGTCCTCCAGCGAGAATTACGGTTTGCATCAAAGCTCCACGTCAACGCGTTCGAGATCATGACGGACCCATCCCCAAAAGCCCGTAACGGGTCCGTCATCCCGGCGGGCATCCTCGTGATCGCGGCGGCGCTCAGGCTGCGGGGGGTGGATTTCGGCCTGCCGGCGCTCAACGATCCGGACGAGCCGCTCTTCATGATGTCGGCGCTGGACATGCTGCGGAACGGTACGCTCAATCCCGGCTGGTTCGGCCATCCCGGCACCGTCACGCTCTACTGCCTCGCGCTGATCAGCGCTGGCGTGGGCGCGATCGGGATCGCGACCGGCCGGTTCGACGGCGGGGAAGGCTTCGCTTCCGCGATCTATGCCGATCCCGGCATCGTGTTCCTGCCGGCGCGGATCTTCATCGCCGCCTGCGGAGTGGCCTGCGTCTATCTCACCTACCGGCTGGGCAAGCGGCTGGCGGACGAGCGGCTGGGTCTGGTCGCGGCCGCGTTCCTGGCGGTGAATGCGGTCCATATCGAATATTCGCGCATCATCCGCACCGATGTCCAGGCGAGCATCTTCATGCTGCTGGCTACGCTGTGCACGATCGCGATCGCGCGGGACGGCAGGCGGCGCGACTACATCCTGGCGGGCCTCTGCGTCGGCCTCGCCGCCGCGACCAAATGGCCTGCCGCGCTGATCGTCGCGGCTCCGATCTGCGCGGCGCTCATGCGCGCGCGAGCCCGGCCGGCCGAATTGCAGCGGCTCGCTTTGTGCGGGATCGCTGCCGTCGCCACGCTGATCGTCGTCTCGCCTTACCTCCTGCTGGACTGGCAGACCGCGCTGCGGGACATTGCCGGTGAAGCCCGCCCGCACCATCCCGGCGCGATCGGGAGCGGCTTCCTCGCCAATCTCGCCTGGTATGCGACGGGGCCGGTCCTGATCTCGATGGGCGGCGGGGGGCTGGCGCTGGCGGCGGCGGGAATGGCGTGGTCGTCCCTGCGCGAGCGGATCTGGGCCATCGCCATCCTGCCGGGAGCAGGCGCCTTTCTCGTCGCGATCTGCGCGCAGGCGCTGCTGTGGGAACGCTGGATCGTGCCCCTGCTGCCGTTTCTGGCGCTGTGGGCCGCCTGGGCGCTGTGCGGATTGCTCGACCTCGTCGCGCCGCGCACAGGGCGGCTGACGGTCGTAGCGCTGCCTCTGCTGGTGATGGTCCCGATGATCCGCGCGACCCAGGTCGAAGCGGTGGAGCGCACGCACGACACGCGCCAGATCGCCTCGGCCTGGATTCTCGCCCATGCGCCGCCCGATGCGGCCATCCTGGTGGAAGACGCGGCGATCGACCTGTTGCAGCACGACCGCAAGCTGCTCTTCCCACTGGGTTCGGCCGGTTGCCTCGATGCCGAAGGGCTGCTGACCGGACGGATCCGCTACGCGCAAGTGGAAGAGGCGCGCGGCAAGGCGCCGGTGGTCGATCTCGGCCATGTGGCGCAGGCACGGCTGCAAAGCTGCCGCGCGCCCTATGCCGTACTGACGCATTACGATCGCTATCTGGCCGACCCGGATATCTTCGCCGAGGAGCTGGCGCGCTATCGGGCGATCATGCGCGGGGCCAAGACCGTGATGGCGATCCGGCCGGTGCCCGGCAGGACGTCAGGCCCGGTGGTGCATGTGCTGGAACTGGCGGCCACCTCCCCTTCGTAAGGGTTCATTCCTTCTCGAACCGGCGGACGTAGCGCGCCGGAATCGCGCCGGCATCCTTGTAGAAATGGTGGATGCAAGGATCGCCCGGCCGCTTCGGAAACGGCTTCTCATGCACCCATAGCTGCCCGCCCAGCCCCAGCGCTTCCAGAGGCATCAGCTCATGCGCCAAGGCACAATGCGAACAGTAGATCGGCACGTCCGTCTCGCCCCAGGTATGCGGTCCGGGCGTCTTGAGCCTGGCATAGCCGTCGGGACCGTCGAAGCAGCCGGCATTGATCATCTTGCCGCCGCTGCCGCAGGAATGAAGGCGCACGGTGACCTTCTCATGGTCCTCCTCCACTTCGACGCCGGGATAGCTGCCATGCTGGCGCCAGATATCCATGCTTGCTTCGATCCACGCCTTGAGGCCGGATTCGCGCATGATCCGATCCTTGGTGTCGATCGTCTGCTCGCCCACGAAATCGACCAGCGAGCGGACGGCCTCGACCGCCGCCGCCTCGCCGCAATCGCGGTGAATGATCGTCATCAGCCGCGTGACCCAATGGACATAGACGTCGTGGATCATGGTCTTGCTGTCCGCATGGCGCCGGCACCATCGGCGCGCGGCTTCGATGTCGCCCCCGTCCAGCGCTTCCATGATGAGCTCGGGGAAGTCCTTGCCGAGATCGGCAAGCTCCTCGTCGGTAAACATCGCCATCTGCGTCTCTCCCCGGGATGCGCCGTTCGGCGCTTTCCCGCAGCTCGGCAAGATATCGTGCGACGCCGGTTTGCATAGCGCCGCGAACCGTATTTCTCCGGAGATATCCGTCCTCGCAACCGGGCCTTTACGCTCGCGCGAGAAAGTGCGACGCAGGCTGATGCCCAGCCAGAACGCGCATTCCCTGTTCCATGACGGTTTTCTGTTGCTCGGCTTCGCGCTGGTCTTCGTGCTGGTGTTCCGCCGCCTCGGCCTGGGCGCGACGCTGGGCTATCTCGTGGCGGGCGCGCTGGTCGGCCCGGAAATGCTCGGCCTCGTGGGCGATGCGGAAAGCAAGATCGGGATCGCGGAACTCGGCATCACGCTGCTGCTCTTCGTGGTCGGGCTGGAACTGAACCCCGCACGCCTGTGGCGCATGAAGCGCGAGATCTTCGGCCTGGGCCTGCTCCAGGTCGTGGGCTGCGGCCTCGCCGTCACCGGCGTGGTCATCGCCGCCCGCTTCTCGCCCGCCGCGGCACTTGCCCTCGGCCTGCCGCTCGCGCTGTCCTCCACCGCGCAGGTGCTGCCGATGCTGCAATCATCCGGCCGCCTGCGAACGCCTTTCGGCGAACGATCCTTCGCGATCCTGCTGTTCCAGGACCTGTCGATCATCCCGCTGGTGACCATCATCGCCGCGCTGAGCCGCAATCCTGCCGATACCGGCGGACCGCCGGGCTGGCTGCTGGCGATCTACACGGTGATGGCCGTTGCCGGACTGTTCGCGGCGGGCCGCTTCGTGCTGCGGCCGCTGCTCAACCTGATCGCCAATCTCGGCGAGCGCGAGATGTTCGTCGTCGCCGCGCTCTTCACCGTGCTCGCCTCGGCCGGACTGATGGAAGCGCTCGGACTTTCGCCCGCGCTCGGCGCGTTCATCGCCGGCGTGGTGCTCGCGGATTCGCCCTATCGCCACGAAGTGGAAGCCGATGTCGAGCCGTTCCGCTCGATCCTGCTCGGCCTGTTCTTCCTCTCGGTCGGCATGATGCTGGACCTGAACGCGATCGCCGAGCGCCCGCTCTTCGTCCTGTCGATGGCGGCTGCGCTGATCGCGGTCAAATCGGGCGTGATCTTCGGGATCGGCCTGGCTTTCGGCATGAACTGGCGCAGCGCGCTGGCGCTGGGCCTCCTGCTGAGCCAGGGGGGTGAATTCGGCTTCGTGCTTTTCGCCAAGGCCAGCGAAGCCTGGCTGATCGAGCCCGACGTGGCGAGCCTGTTCGGCGCGATCGTCACTCTGTCGATGGCCACGACGCCGTTCCTGATGGCGGCCACCAAGCGCTTCCGCGAAGCGCCCGACGGCCCCACGCAATCGCGCGACGAACCGGTGGCCGACGGCGCGAACGCCATCGTGGTCGGCTATGGCCGGTTCGGCCAGACAGTGGCGCAGATGCTCATCGCCAGCGATATCTCCGTCACGATGATCGACCGCGACGTGGAGATGATCGACATCGCGAGCGAGTTCGGCGCCAAAGTCTATTTCGGCGACGGGACGCGGGTGGATCTGCTGCGCCAGGCCGGCGCGGCCGAAGCGCAGCTGATCCTGTTCTGCATCGATGGCGACCAGCTCGATGCGGGTATGGTGGAAGGCGTTCATCATGCCTTCCCGCAAGCCGCCATCTACATCCGCGCCTATGATCGGCGCGCGGTGATCCGCCTGAAGGATGCTCCCACCCAGTACCTCGTGCGCGAAGTGCTCGAATCCGCGGTGAAGATGGCGCGCCTGGCGCTGGACGATCTCGGCGTGAGCCTGGAGGACATCGATCGCGCCGAGGATTTCTACCGCGATCGCGACAGGGAGCGGCTGACCAAGCAGATCGAGGCAGGCGATATCCGCGCCGCGCGCGAAATCATCATCACCCGGCCACCGCCGCGCGCGAGTTGAAAGCCGGCCGCGACCATGGGGATAATCCCAAGTGCCGGGTTAGGAATTGGTTCAGAACCCGGCGATAGCTTTTGCGCCAAGCCAAACATGGCATCCGACAGGATTCCCTGTAGTAGATCGCCCCCCGCGATCGCTTACCCCAGTCCTTTCAAGAAGGGGCGGATCGACACCGCCCCTTTTTCTTTGGCGATTGTATAGATTGCAAACACGGAGGCGTTCCAAGGGGCACGGGTCGTTCTCCCCTCCCGTTGGCGCTGCGCGCCGCCTGCGGCTCCAGGGGAGGGGTCAGGGGGTGGGGCATCGCCTCACGCGCAGCGCCTGGACAGCCGCCTCTCCCCACGATCCCCTCCCTTGGAGCCGCAGGC
>CAMLQG010000127.1 GCA_946482075.1 uncultured Erythrobacteraceae bacterium | reverse complement strand
CTGCCCTCTCTTTGATCTCCATCGGGTCGAAACGAGAGGATAGAGAACTGAAAAAGGAGCGCGCCGTCGACAGCGCTTACGAGCAAGCTCGTTCTCAGCCTTCGGCGGAACCCTTTTCGCTGACCGATGCGACGGCATTCATTTCCGAATATTATTCTGTTCCGATGTCGCTCGAACCCTATGTGGCGACCTTCTATGTTTATCGCTGCCATCAGTCCGACATTCGCGACATGCATCCGTCCAATGTCAGCCATCTGGTGATGTTCCTGAGCGGCGAAGGCGTGATGCACTTCCCGAATGGAACGAAGGACAGGATTGCGGCCATCAGCCTGTTCACGCCATGCTCCGTCGCTGCGCCCTATTCCACGAACGGTCCGCTCTACGCGCTCGGCGCGGTGCTGACGCCCTTGGGCTGGGCGGCCTTGACCGGGCTCGACGCCACCAGGCACGGCAATCGGGTCTATGACGCAACGCTGCATCTGGGAGAAGAAGCGGCCGTTCTCGCGCGGGAAAGCGGCGAGGCCTATCGAACGGGGCGGATCGATCCGATCGAAGTGGTACGCAAGCTGGGCAATCTGATCGAGGGAAAGCTGAAACCGGTCAATCCGCGCCATGCCCGGTTGATCGCCCTGGTGATGGAATGGCTTTCGGAACGATCGGATCGCAAGCTCGAAACGCTTCATTCCATGATCGGCTATTCCGAGCGACAGGTGCAGCGGCTGACCCAGCGCTTTTTCGGACTGCCGCCCAAGGCGTTGCTGCGCAAGAGCCGTGCGTTGCGCGCGGCGGCGACCTTTTCCAATCCCCGCGCCACGGTCGAGCAGCTGCAGCATGTGACGGACCTCTTCTATGACCAGTCGCACATGATCCGGGAAATCCGCCTTTTCGCCGGGCGCACGCCGGGGCGTTTGCGCGAGATGCGCAATCACGATCTTTCCACGAGGATGGGTGCCGGGCTGAACGAAGTCGCGTCGGAATAGTCCCTCTCGCATTTCCATTGACTCCCGGCAGGGCGCGGGCATCCTCCGAAGCGCCGCGCCAGACGCGGGATATCTGAGGGAGGGGCCGGGTGATGTTGAAGCGAAGCTTTACGGCGCTGATCGTGTCCGCTCTGGCCGCGGGTTCGCTTTCCTGCAAGATCAGGCGGGAAGAACCGGACCAGAAACCTGCGGGCATGGCCGCGCCCACCGCTGCTCAACAGGCCGCACCCGGTGCCAGCGCACCGATCGCTGCCGGATTCTCGGTCGAAAGCGTGCCGCTGACCACTATCGCATTGCCGCCCTTTCCCTTCTTCAAGACGCCCGAGGGTCTGGTGAGCAACCTGTCCGACAAGGAACGTACCATCAATTTCGACGCGCAGTATTTCATGGGGGGCAGCACGCCCATGCTGGTCGAAGGCAAGATCTTCCGCGATCGCTTCAGCCTGACCCAGAATCGCACCTATAGCGAGCTGGAGTTCCACCGGAATTACGAGAACGCGATCGCCGCGCTGGGCGGCAGGAAGATCAGCACGTCCCAATACACCTATGAGATCATGGATGCGGCGGGCGGGCGGGCCAAGTTCGACAAGAACAATTACGGCGCTTCGCCGGTTCCGGACTACCGGCATGACAGCTATCTGATCCGCGCGCCGGGCAAGGAATACTGGATCGAGATCAGCACCGGGTCCTTCCCGCAGCACGGCTTTGTCGTGGTGCTGGAGAAGCAGGGCATGGCGCAATCGGTCGGCTTTCTCGATGCCAGCGCGATGAAGTCCGCGATCGATAAGGCGGGCCGGGTCGCGCTCTACATCAATTTCGATCTCGACAAGGCCACGCTGCGCCCGGATGCCCAGCCCGTGCTCGACGAGGTGAACAAGCTGCTTGCGCAGAGCCCCGGCCTGAAACTGTCCATCGAAGGGCATACGGACAATACGGGCGACGCCAAGCACAACCGTGCTCTTTCCGCCTCCCGCGCGCGCAGCGTGCTGGGCGCGCTCGTGGGGCTCGGCATCGATCCTGCGCGCCTCCAATCCAGGGGTTTCGGGCCGGAAAGCCGATCGCCGGCAACGATACGGATGAAGGCCGCGCGAAGAACCGGCGGGTGGAATTGGTCAAGATCTAGGGTTCGAACCGGCTGGCGGCGGGGAGCCGCACCCCAGCCGCCGGAAAGGCGTCCGTTACGTGCGGAAGTTAACTTAGCAGCCGTTTGCGCGCGTTGCTCAACGTTCCGGTTTCGTTGCAAAGATGGGATATTCCCCGGCCGGATCCCCAAAGCTTGTTAACCATTGCGCTGTAGCGTGCCCCAAAATTGAATTGGGTTCGTTTTGCAATGAGCAGGCTGCGTGTGCCTCTGGAAAAGCTGACGGGGTGGCTCCTCGGAACGAGGGCAAACGTGCCTGCGCCCATCGCTCTCCAACTCATGAACGGCCTTTTCACCACCGTTCCGATCTTCATCGGAGGGGTGATCAACACCGCGCTGGTCGCGGCGATCGCGGCTTTCCTGCAACCTTCGGCCCCCTTCATAGGCTGGCTGGTGTTCGAAGTCGCGCTGGGCACGGTCCGGCTCGGCGTGCTCATCCATGGACAGCGCCTGATCGCCCGCGAGCGGACACCGCCCCGGCTTCTGGCAGCGATACTGTCCTGCACCTGGTCGGCCTCGGTCGGCTATGGCGCCTGCATTTCCCTGCTGAGCGGCGATTGGTTGCTGTCCACGATCGTCTGCATGTCGGCCGCCGCCATGGTCTGCGGGATCTGCCTGCGCAATTTCGGAACCCCGCGCCTTGCCGCCGCGATGGTGTTCCTGACACTCGCGCCGATCGCGGTCGGCGGGCTGTTCGCGGCGGAACCCATCCTCGCCGTCATTTCGTTTCAGCTGCCGATCTACATCTTCACGATCTTCGCCGCTGCGTTTTCGCTCCACCGCATGCTCGTCTCCTGGATGACTGCGCTCAGCGATCTCAAGCGGAGCGAATCCTTCAACGAGACGATCCTGCAGTCGAGCCCGGACTACACGATCATCCTTGATGCGGAAGACCGGGTGATCTTCTGCAACCAGCCGAATTCCGCGATTGACTGCTCCATCGTCGGGGAAAAATGGCTGCCGCTTCTGCCGGAGGAAGATCGGCCGGCCGGGGCGCTCATGCTGGAACGGGTGAAAGCGGGCGAAACGGTCAATCTGGTTACGCACGATATCGATCCGAGCGGCCAGTTCCGCTGGTTCGACGTGATCGCCAACGGCATTGCCGACGCGTCCCATCGCATCATCATGGTCGCGCGCGACATCACGCACCAGAAGAAGTCGGAAGAACACGCGCTGTGGATGGCGCAGCACGATACGCTCACCGGCCTGCCCAACCGTGCGGTGCTGCAGGATCGGCTCGACATCGTGCTCGCCAATGTCGATCAAGCGTCGGTCGGCGTCCTGCTCATCCTCGACGTCGACAATTTCAAGGCGATCAACGACACGCTGGGCCATGATGCGGGTGATGCGCTGCTCAGCGTCTTCGCTGACCGGCTGCGCGCCGCGCTCGACAGCGGCGATCTGGTGGCGCGCACGGGAGGCGACGAATTCGCCGTCATCCTCAACAAGTGTTCGGAAGAACATCTGGCCGGGGTGGTGGACCGCATCTTCACCCAATTGAGCGAGCCACTCGCCCATGAGGGCCGCCTGCTGCAATGCGCGGCCAGCATCGGGGCAAGCTTCATCCCGCGCGACGGGCGCACCCGGTCCGAGATCATGAAAGCGGCGGATATCGCCCTCTACGCCGCGAAAGCGGGCGGGCGTGGGCAATGCAAGGTCTTCGAGCCTGCGATGATGGTGGAAGTGGAACGCCACCAGATGATGATCGCGTCTGCCCGCAACGCGCTTCAGCGCGATGCGATCGTGCCCTATTACCAGCCCAAGGTCTCCTTGCGGACATCGTGCATCGTCGGTTTCGAAGCGCTGCTGCGCTGGCGCGACCTGGATGACGTCCTGCGCGGGCCCGACGTGCTCAAGGCCGCGCTGGAAGACCCGACGCTGGGCGGCATGCTGAGCGACCGGATGATCGAGAAGGTCCTGAACGATGTCCAGTGCTGGCTCGCCACCGGGGTCGAATTCGGCCATGTCGCGATCAATGTCGCGGCGGTCGATTTCCGGGGAAGCTGCTTTGCCGACACGCTTCTCGCCAGGCTGGCCGAGCGCCGTGTGCCGACCTCCTGCATCCAGATCGAAGTGACCGAGACGGTGTTCCTCGGCCATGGTGCGGACGAGGTCGAAGTAGCGCTCAAGCGGCTGAGCGCGGCCGGCGTGCGGATCGCGCTCGACGATTTCGGCACCGGCTATGCCTCGCTGTCGCATCTCAACCAGTTCCCCGTGGACCTGCTCAAGATCGACAAGTCCTTCGTCCAGGAAATCGGCACCAATGCGGATTCCTCCGCCATTTCCTCGGCCGTCATCAATCTCGGTCACTGCCTGGGGCTGGAAGTGATCGCCGAAGGCGTGGAAACCCATGCGCAAGAACGCCATCTGGCGGAGATCGGCTGCGACACCGCGCAGGGCTTCCTCTACTCGCATGCCCTCTCGGCACAAGAGGTGCCGGGTATCATTCAGCTGCGCGAGGACGCGGCAAGGATCGCGCGCAAGGCGTAAGACAATACCCCCTGAACACGAACGGATCGTTTTCATTTCCTGATCATCGCTCGCGCCACTCTCCCTGCGCCCTCATGACTTGCCGCCCGCCCGACGATGCGCAAGAACGGGCCTCGCACCATGCGAGGAGAGCAGCTTATGAAGATCGGGGCCATCTATCCGCAGATCGAGCTGGGCGGCGCGCCCGAGCCCATCGGCCAAATCGGCCGCGCGGTGGAGGAGATGGGGCTCGATCATCTGGTGATGTATGATCACGTGGTCGGCGCGGTCCATGCGGGTCGCCAACCGGCACTGACCGGGCCCTATACGCAGAACGATCCGTTTCACGATCCTTTCGTCGCGTTCGGCTATCTTGCAGCGATCACGCAGCGGATCGAACTCGTCACCGGCGTCCTCATCCTGCCGCAGCGCCAGACGGTGCTGGTCGCCAAGCAGGCGACCGATGTGGACCTCCTGTCCAACGGCCGGCTCACTCTGGGCGTCGGCATCGGCTGGAACTACGTCGAGTATGACGCGCTGGGCCAGGATTTCCATGCGCGCGGGAAGCGGCTGGATGAACAGATCCCCTATCTGCGCCGCCTGTGGGGCGAGGACGAGATCGACTGGCAGGGCCGGTTCGACGGCATCGACCGCGCCAACCTCGTCCCGCGCCCCAAGCGCCAGATCCCGATCTTCTGCGGCGGCTTCTCGGGCGCCGCCTACAAGCGCGCGGCGCGCCTGGCGGACGGGTTCATCTTCGTCGCCCGGAACATGGACAGCACGATCGAGGAATGGGAGCAGATCCGCGCGCTGCTGCGCGAAACCGGGCGCGATCCCGCGACATTCGGCGGCCACGCCCTGATCGCCGACGAAGCCTTCGGCGCGCCTTCTCCCAAGGAAACGGCGGACGCGATGCGTCGGTGGCAGGATGCCGGCGGCACTCAGGCCAGCATCCTTTCGATGGGGCTGGGCTTCACCGAAGCCGCGCAGCATGTGGATCATTTCCAGGCGGTGAAGGCGCTGCTTTGAAGGGGCGAGCTTCGTTTCGGAGTGCTCGTCGCGAATGTCGGCCTTCGACCCCGTAGCGGACATTGGCTCCTTGTTTAAACTCGTTTCATGGAACACTCTTCGAAGGTCGTTGCCCAAGGCATGAAGCGGGTCAGCCACGACCTATCGGTAATCCTTGGAGGCCATGGATTTGCGCGATCGAAAGGCGGCAGAACGTGGCTACGTTCAAGCGAGCCCTTAATTGAGACTGTCCATCTTCAACGGTTGGGAAGCTCCTATGGGCGGCCGCGAAATGCATCCGTCGATTTACGGCTGATGCTCAGCGTTGGCGTTAGGAATGAAGAGCCGGAAGGGCATATGATTTTCAGTGACCATGCCCGTCGAGCGAACGGCTACGCCTATCATCATCGCTTCAATGCGGAAACGGGCAGCACTTACGATAGATGCGTGCAGGAGCTAGGGGCTCTACGTTGTGGAGGTCGCTGAGCCTTGGTTCGAAGAACGGCGGCGCGCGTTGATCGGACCGTGACGTTAGGGCAGCTAACCACCCATAGATCGACGCCTTAGCTTTTGGCCTGCTAGACGCGAATGATGTTCATCCGATTTGTGATCGACGAGCTAGATCCGGATTCTGGACGGCGCCAAGGGCTTTTCCAAGCAGCAGACACTTTGCTGTCGAGCGGATTGATGTCTCCTGAAGATGCAGATGAACTGGCAGCGATCTATGCATGGTTCAAAGCGCACTTACCCGTTCCATCACGCTTATCTCTATCAACGAGACCACATGCCAAAGCCCAGGCAATAAGTTGGTTTCGTGACACCGCAATCGAGCAAATCTCACGGATGCGGGAATACCAGCGCTTGCTCGAAGCATATGGTCAGAACGTAGTTATTCTGCGCACAAAGAGGCCGGGCTACGTCGTATTCGAAGATCAGTATCAGATCGTCGCTTACCCTTTCGCCGACACTCCATGTTGAATGTCCGCTATCCATCTGTGGACGCCCCTTTAGGTGCAAGAGAATAATTTGGGTTGGAGCGAAGTC
>CAMLQG010000126.1 GCA_946482075.1 uncultured Erythrobacteraceae bacterium | reverse complement strand
AAGGCCTGAGGCAGGAGTTCGCAAGATGGGCAGGGAACTGACCGAAGACCAGCGCGCGATCAAGGAATCGATCCGGGCGATGATGACCCGGTTCGACGATGATTACTGGATGAAGAAGGACCGCGCGCATGAATTCCCTTGGGAATTCTACAATGCATTCGCGAAAGCGGGCTATCTCGGCCTTGTCATGCCGCCGGAATATGGCGGCGTCGGGCTGGGCCTGACCGAAGGCGCGATCGTGCTGTCCGAAGTGGTCGCCAGCGGTGGCGGGCTGAGCGCCTGCACCGCCGTCCATGTCAGCATTTTCGGCCTCACTCCGGTGCTGAAGTTCGGCAGCGAGGAGATGAAGCAGAAATATCTGCCCAAGGTCGTCTCGGGCGAGTTGCATGTCTGTTTCGGCGTGACCGAGCCCGATGCGGGCACGGACACGACCAGCATTACGACCACGGCCAGGCGCGATGGCGATCACTACGTGATCAACGGCCGCAAGGTGTGGACCTCCAAGGCGGAGCAATCGCAGAAATGCCTGCTGTTGACCCGCACCACTCCGCTAGACCAGTGCAAGAAGAAGACCGACGGCATGACGCTGTTCCTGGTCGACATCCAGAATCCCAACGTCTCCATCCGCCCGATCCCCAAGATGGGTCGTGAGGCGGTTGGCTCCTGCGAAGTCTTCTATGACGACCTGCGCGTTCATGAGAGCGACCGCGTGGGCGAGGAAGGCAAAGGCTTCCAGTACCTGCTGGACGGGCTCAACGCCGAACGCATCCTGGTCGCGTGGGAAGCCAATGCGCTGGGTCGCGTCGCGCTCGACCGCGCGGTGAAATACGCCAATGAGCGCAAGGTCTTCGGCCGCCTGATCGGCCAGAACCAGGGCGTCCAGTTCCCGCTGGCGGACAGCTACGCCAAGCTGGAAGCCGCTCAGCTGATGTGCGACGAGGCCGCCTGGCTCTACGACAACGACATGCCCTGCGGCGAACTGGCCAACATGGCCAAATATCTCGCGACCGAATGGGGCTTCGAAGCCTGCGATCGCGCCGTGCAGACACATGGCGGCTATGGCTATGCGGCGGAATATCACGTGGAGCGCTATTTCCGTGAATCCCGCGTGTGGCGGATCGCGCCGATCTCGCAGAACCTCGTCCTGTCCTACATCGCCGAGAAGATCCTCGGCTTGCCGCGTTCGTTCTGAGGCGGTGTGATGGACACCGCGAAACTCCGCCCGATCCGCACGATGCTTTTCGTGCCGGGCAACCGGCCGGGCTGGCTGGAGAAGGCGCTGGCAGCCGGGCCTGACGCCATCGTGCTCGATCTGGAAGACAGCGTGCCGGTGGCGGACAAGCCCGCCGCTCGCGCGATGGTAGCTGAAGCGATCGACCGAGTGGCGGGCACCACGTCCACGCGGCTCATGGTGCGTGTGAATCGCGGGCTGCATGTCTATGATTTCGAGGATATCCTGGCGGCGGTTCGGCCCGGTCTCTCGGCTCTGTTCATCCCCAAGGCGGAAGATGCGCAGGATGTTGAATTCGCATCGCGCATGACGGCAGAGGCGGAGGATCGCGCGGGGCTGGAACCCGGAAGCGTACATCTGGTGGTCGCGCTGGAAACCGCGCGCGCAGTGCAGCTGTGCTTCGACATTGCCAGCCATCCGCGCGTGGAAACGCTTACGGCGTGTGCCGCGCGCAATGCGGATGTCGCGCGGGCGCTGGGCTTCGAATGGACGCCGGAAGGGCTGGAGACGCTGTTCCTGCGATCGCGTGCGGTCACGGCGCTGCGCGCGGCGGGCAAGCCCTATCCGGTGGGTGGATTGTGGCAGGACGTACATGACCTCGACGGTTTGCGCAGCTTCGCCGAGTTCAACCGCAAGCTTGGCTTCGCGGGCGAGCGGCATGGCGCGGATCAGCTTCGGCCTGGAGAGCGGCAGCGACGACCTGAACCGCAAGATGGGCAAGGGCACGTCGATGGCCCGAAACCTCCAGTTCATGCGCGACGCCAAGGACGCCGGCCTCAGCGTGCCCAACGTGGCGGTGGTGAACGAAGTCTATTCGCTGAGCGCCAAGGACCGCGCCTATTACGAAGGCATGATCGAGGCTTTCGCCAAGGCCGAGGCGCAGGGTCGTGCTTCGGTCATGTATGCGGGCGAGCATATCGATATCGCCCATGTCGCGACCGCGCGGGAGATCCTGCGCCTGGCGGAGAAGGGCTGATGGCGACCTTGCAGCAGGAACTCCACACCGCACCCACCAAGGATGCGATCCGCAAGCTGTTCGAAGCGCGTTCGATTGCGATCATCGGGGCGTCCGCCGATCCCACCAAGCTCGGCAGTTCGCCGATCAATGCGATGTCGCTGCTCGGTTATCAGGGCACGATCAGCGTGGTCCATCCCAAGCATGAGATGATGCTGGGCCATAAATGCTATCCCAGCGTGGAAGCGCTACCCGATGGCATTGAAGCCGCGATGATCATCGTGCCGGCCGCCACCGCGATCGATATCGCCGAACAATGCGTGGCGCGCGGCATCCGCAGCCTGGTGATCATCTCGCAGGGCTTCGGCGAAGCGGGCGGGGAAGGGCTGGAGCGCGACAAGCGCCTGCTCGCCCTGGTGCGCGATCACGGCGTGGCGGTGACGGGCCCCAACACCAACGGGCTTGCCAATGCGGGTCTGGGCCTGGTGCCATCCATCGCGCCGATCTTCCAGTATCGGGGGCGGGTGAAGTCCGGCCGGATCAGCGTCGTCTCGCAGAGCGGGGCGATGGTCAGTTCGCTGCTCAGCCGCTTCGGCCAGTGCGGGCTGGGCATCAGCAAATACGTCACTTGCGGCAACGAGCTGGTGCTGGGCGCCGCCGATTATCTCGATTATTTCGTGGACGATCCGGATACCGGCCTGATCGCGATCTATCTCGAGACGATCCGCAAGATCGAGCCGTTCAAGGCCGCGCTCGCTCGTGCCCGCGCTGCCGGCAAGCCGGTGATCGCGATCAAGGTCGGGGAATCGGAAAGCGGACAGAAGGCAGCGCTGTCGCATACCGGTGCCATCGCCGGTTCCTATCGCAACACGGTCTCCTTCCTGGAAAGCGAAGGGGTCTATGTCGCCGACGATCTGGAGACGCTGGCCTGCATCGCGGAATGCCTGCTGCGCTACGATTGGAGTGATGGGGAAGCGCTGCGTCCCTTCATCGCTTCGATCTCTGGTGGGTTTGCAGCGCAAGCGGCGGATGAGATGGCGCGGCTGGATATGCCGTTGCAGGACCCATCCGAGAAGGGCGCCGCACAGCTGAAAGCGCTTCCCACGCAAAGCCATCCGGTAAACCCGTATGACATCGCCGCGCAGAACCAGCTGATCCCGCAGATCATCGAGGTCTTCCGTGACGACGGCTTCAACGTGCTGCTGTTCGGCCTCGTGCTTCTGAAGCCCGAGATCAACGAGCAGGTCGCGCGGATACTGGTGGAGGCCAAGGCGCGCGGGATGAACAAGCTGATCGCGATCTCGCCCTCGGTCGATGCGGAGGATCGCGAAAGGCTGAACCAGGCCGGCATCATGCTGACCGACCTGACCGTGCCGCTGCTCAAGGCGCTGCGCGCGATCGATGCGCAGAGCGCGCGGGTGAAGCTGCGCAAGGGTGGGAGCGCTGCGGTAGCGGCACCGAAGCTGGCGCTGCCCACTGAAGACGGGTTGCTGGACGAGGCGGACAGCAAGGCGCTGCTGGTCTCCGCCGGCTTCTCCATCCCTGCAAGCGCGGTGCTGCCTGCGGGCGAGACGCCTGGCGATCATTCCGCGCTGCGCAAGCCTGTCGTCATGAAGGGGCTGTCCGACAAGATCGCGCACAAGACCGAATATGGCCTCGTCGCCCTTGCCCTGCGGGACGACCTGGCGATCGACGCGGCATGGGCGCGCATCCGTAGCGCTCTGGCCCAGGCCGATCCGGACGCGGACAGCATCCTGCTGGAAGAGATGATCGAAACCGGGCTCGAAGCCATTCTGGGCCTCCAGCGCGATCCTGTCGTGGGCCCGGTGATCGTGGTCGGCGCGGGCGGTATCCTGGTGGAACTGCTGGGCGATGCATCCGTGCTGGTCCCGCCCTTCTCGGAAGCGGAAGTGAAGCACGCGCTGGGCAAGACCAAGTTCGGTCGCCTGCTGACGGGTTTTCGCGGGCGGAGCTACGATATCGATGCGCTTGCCCTCGCGGCTGTTGCGCTCGGTCAACTGGCGCTGGCGGAACCGCGATTGGGTTCGATCGACGTCAATCCACTGATGGTTCAGCCCGACCAGGGCGGAGTCATCGCACTCGACGCCAAGATCGTGCTAGGAGCGCCGGCTTGAGACATTGAGCATGGGGCAGACTGTGACCGTCACCAAACCCAAACCACCGGTTGAGACGCCCGCGAAACGGGTCGGCTATCGCGATATCCTCGGCCATCTGCTGGATGAGATCAAGGCGGCGCGCTGGCAGGTGGGGGAAGCGATCGTCAGCGAAGCCGATCTGGTCGAGCACTTCGGTACCACGCGGACGACCGTGCGCCAGGCGCTGAAGGAGCTGGAAACGCTCGGTTACATCAAGCGCCGCCGCGGCACGCGCTCGGTGCTGATCTCGCTCGACCCGAGCGAGGATTTCGTCAACTCGGTGCGTTCCATCGGGGAAATGCTGCAATATTCGCAGCGCACGCGCAGCCAGATGCTGGGAGTGAGCGAGCTCAAGACCGACGCGAAGCTGGCGGAGAAGCTTTCCGTCCCCGCAGGCGGGAAATGGGTGCTGGCGGAATATCTCCGCAATCCGATGCGCGGAAGCCTGCCGCTGGGCTATTCGCAGATCTACCTGCCGGAACGCTATGCCGGCGTGGTCGATCTGCTGAGCGACAATCACACGGTCTACACGCTGCTGCAGGAGCATTTCGGCATCGTGATCGCGCGCGTCGAACAGGAAATCCAGGCGGCGGCGGCGGATGCCCGGGTGGCCGGGCTGCTCAAGGTCGATGAAGGCTCGCCGATCATGGTGGTGCGCACGCGCTTCATCACCGGGGCGGGCGAGGCGGCGGAAGTCGGCTTCGGCCATTTCCCGGCGGGCCGTTTCCGCCTGGAAATGGTTCTGGAGCGCTCCGTGGGCGAAAAGCTCGAATAAAAGATGGGTCGAAAGGAGAGAGGATGAATCTGCACAATCACGCTGGCATGGCCCTGCCCAAGGCCGGCTTGGTCATAGGCGAATCCTTTCTCGACAGCGGCAGCGGCGGCACCCATGTCCATGTCTTCCCTGCGACGGGAGAAGAGCAGGCCGAGATTCCGCTGGCGGGCCCGAAGGAAGTGGACGCCGCTGTCGCCGCGGCGATGAAGGCGCTGCCCGCCTGGCGCGGAATGAAGCCGTCCGAGCGGCGCGACCGGCTGTTCCGCCTGGCCGACCTCGTCGAGCAGCATGCCGAGGAATTCGCCTGGATCGGCACGCGCGAAGTGGGCTCGCCCATCTCCGGCGTGCGGATCATTCCCGGCAAGTTCGCCGCCTGGACGAAATATGCCGCGGGCTGGGCGGACAAGCTCGAAGGCCGGGTTGTCTCCACCTATCAGGACGATACCGTTTTCGATTACACGCTGCCCGAACCCTGGGGCGTGATCGCGATGATCATCACCTGGAACGGGCCGCTGATGGGGCTAGCGATGAAAGTCGGCCCCGCGCTTGCCGCCGGCAATACGATCGTGATCAAGCCTCCGGAATTCACGCCCTTCACCGCCTGGCGCCTGATCCAGCTCGCGCTGGAAGCGGGCATTCCGCCGGGCGTGATCAATCTCGTCACCGGTGGCCCGGATGCGGGCGAAGCCTTGGTGAAGCATCCGGACGTGCAGAAGATCGCTTTCACCGGCGGCACCGCCACCGCGCGCAAGATAGCGGCGGCGATCGCGCATGAGATGAAGCCCGCGATCTACGAACTCGGCGGCAAGTCCGCCAATCTCGTTTTCGCCGATGCGGATCTTGACGTGGCGGTCAAGCACAGTGCGCGTACGCCGCTGTTCCTGGCGGGGCAGGGCTGCGTGCTGCCGACCCGCCTGCTGGTCGAGGAATCGATCGCGGAGGAATTCACCGAGCGCGTGGTGGAGGAAATCCGCTCGCTGCGCGTGGGCGATCCGCTGCAGAACGAGACGGAGCTTGGCCCCGTGGTGAGCAAGGCCGCGCAAGCGCGGCTGCTCGACATGATCGGGCAGGCGAAGACGCGCGGTGACGGCAAGCTCGCCTTGGGCGGGGGCATTCCGGAAGGGCTGGAAGCCGGCTCCTTCGTCCAGCCGACCGTGTTTACCGGGGTGGAGCCCGGCAGCATGCTGGGCCAGGCGGAATGTTTCGGGCCGGTGCTGTCGGTGCTGACGTTCCGCAATGTGGACGAAGCGGTTCAGATCGCCAACGGGACGCCTTTCGGGCTTGGGGCCTATATCCATTCGACCAACCTGCCGCGCACCTTGCGGCTGGTCCATCGCCTCGATGCCGGTACGATCCAGGTCAACGGCGCCCCGACCGCACGCGAGAACGCGCCGTTCGGCGGGCAGGGCCTGAGCGGCTATGGCCGCGAAGGCGGGTTCGAGGGGCTGTCGGAATTCATCCGCACGAAGAACGTCGCGATTGCGTAGGGTCACTTGTGCAACCCGTCATTGCGAGGAGGCGGAGCCGACGCGGCAATCCAGAGCGTCGCGCGCAAGGGCTCTGGATTGCCGCGGCCTTGCGGCCTCGCAATGACGAAAGTGGTTGACACTTATCCCTCCGAAAGCGCCCCTCCATCTTCCCCTCATCGCCACCCCGCCGGCAGCGGTCCCGAACCGGCATGGCGC
>CAMLQG010000125.1 GCA_946482075.1 uncultured Erythrobacteraceae bacterium | reverse complement strand
CGCTCGTGCTGATGTTCAGCATGGCCGCCGGCACCCAGAAGCGGCTGGAAGCGCCGGGCAAGCAGGGCTGGTTCATCGTTCAGCTGGACCAGATCATTCCCGGAAAGGTCGCCCCGAACGATCCGATGCTGGCGAACGCCCGACGCGAACTCGGCGGGCTTGCCGGCCGCGAATATGAGCAGCAGTTCCGCCAGGCCGTCCGCGCCGAGATGGGCGTGGAAAAGAACGACAAGGCGATCGCGGCCGTGAAGAAGCAGCTCTCCGGCGGCGGAAACTGAGGCCGGACGCTTGGCCGACCTTCTGATCGATGATGCCGGGCCGGAAAACGCCGCAGCCGCAAGGCGGGCTCTGAAGGCCGGCAAGCCCGCGCTCGTGTGGCGCAAGCTGGTCGCGGACACGGAAACCCCCGTGGGCGCGGCGCTGAAGCTGATCGAGCCGGGTCGGGGCGATTTCCTCCTCGAATCCGTCGAAGGTGGAGAGATTCGCGGGCGCTACAGCCTGCTGGGCCTCGATCCCGATCTTGTCTTCCGCGCGACGGGCGCGGCCTGCGAGATCAACCGCAAGTGGAAGACCGACCGCGATAGCTTCGCACCTCTCGCCGGAGGCAGCCTGGTGGAACTGCGTGCGCTCGCAGCCTCCTGTCGCATCGACGTGCCTGCGGCTCTTCCTTCCGCACTGGCCTGCCTGGTCGGTTATTTCGGCTATGAAACCATCGGCCTGGTGGAAACGCTGCCCCGCGCGCCGCAAAGCGCGCTGGAACTGCCCGACATGCTGTTCGTGCGGCCCACCCTGATCCTGGTGTTCGACCGGCTGGGCGACGAGCTGTTCTGCATCGCCCCGCTCTGGGCCGATGGCGGCGATGCCGACGCGCAGATCGAGCGCGCGGGCGAACGGATCGACGAAGCGCTGCGTGGCCTGTCGGCCGCCGCACCTGCGCGCGAAAGTGTGGTCTCGCTTCCCGACATGGCGCTCAATCCGGTGATGCCGGCGAAGGACTACGAAGCGATGGTCCTGCGTGCGAAGGAGTATATCGAGGCGGGCGACATCTTCCAGGTCGTGCTCGCCCAGCGCTTCACCTGCCCCTTCCCGCTGCCGCCCTTCGCGCTCTACCGCGCGCTGCGCCGGGTGAATCCTTCGCCGTTCCTCTATTTCCTCGACCTGCCGGGCTTTGCCGTTGTCGGCTCCAGCCCGGAAATTCTCGTGCGCGTGCGTGACGGGGAGGTCACCATTCGCCCGATCGCCGGCACACGCCCGCGCGGCAAGACGCCGGAAGAGGACAAGGACAATGAGATCAGCCTGCTCGCCGATCCAAAGGAACTGGCCGAGCACCTCATGCTGCTCGATCTCGGCCGCAACGATGTCGGCCGCGTGGCGGCACCGGACAGCGTACGCGTGACGGAAAGCTACACGATCGAGCGTTACAGCCGCGTCATGCACATCGTCAGCAACGTTGTCGGGAAACTGGATCCCAAGCACGATGCGCTCGACGCTCTCTTCGCGGGCTTCCCCGCCGGCACCGTCAGTGGTGCGCCGAAGATTCATGCCTGCGAGATCATCGCCGAACTGGAGCCCGAAACACGCGGCGCCTATGCCGGCTGCGTGGGCTATTTCGCGCCCGACGGCTCGGTCGACAGTTGCATCGTGCTGCGCACTGCAGTGGTGAAGGACGGCGTCATGAACGTGCAGGCTGGCGCCGGCATCGTGGCCGACAGCGTACCCGAATACGAACAGCGCGAGTGCGAAGCCAAAGCCAGCGCACTCTTCGATGCTGCCCGCGAGGCGGCGCGGGTGGCGCTGGAGCCCGGCTTCGGGCAGTAAGCTCAGAAGTGGGACCCCGGCTCAAGGCCGGGTGCGGGAAACTTTCCGTTGGCCCCCTGCTTACCGCCATCTATAGCGCCGCCATGATCCTCGTCATCGACAATTACGACAGCTTCACCTGGAACCTGGTCCACTACCTGATGGAGCTGGGCGCCAAGGTGGAAGTGGTGCGCAACGATGCGCTTACCGCGGCGGAAGCGATCGCCACCGGCGCGCAGGGCTTTCTGATCTCGCCCGGCCCCTGCACACCCAACGAAGCGGGCATCAGCCTCGATCTCGTGGGCGCCTGCGCGGATGCGGGCAAGCCGCTGCTGGGCGTGTGCCTGGGCCACCAGTCGATCGGTCAGCATTTCGGAGGCAAGGTCGTGCGCGGCGGGCTGATGCACGGCAAGACCTCCCCCGTCACTCATGACGGCAGCGGCGTCTTCGCCGGCTTGCCCTCGCCTTATCTCGCCACGCGCTATCACTCGCTGGTGGTCGAGGATATCCCGGCCGAGCTTGTCGTCAACGCCACGGCCGACGATGCCCATGTGATGGGTTTCCGCCACGCGATCCTGCCGATCCACGGCGTGCAGTTCCACCCGGAAAGCATCGCGACCGAGCATGGCCACGCCCTGCTCGCCAATTTCCTGCGGATCTGCGGGATGGGCGCGCGGGTTCCGGACCGCATGCCGCTGCGCACCCCGGCATGAGCAGCCTTCCGCCGGGCGACACGCCGCTATCCGAGGATGAGGCCGAAGGCGCTTTCGCGGCCATGCTCGATGGCGCGATCGGCGACCAGGAGATCACCCGCTTCCTGATCGCGCTTTCGGACAAGGGCGAGAACGCAGCCGAGATCGCCGGCGCGGCCCGAGCGATGCGAGCCCGCATGATTCCAATCAAGGCGCCCGCCAACGCGATCGATGTCTGCGGCACCGGCGGCGACGGCCACCATACGCTGAACGTCTCCACCGCCGTTTCGCTGGTGGTCGCGGCCTGCGGCGTGCCGGTCGCCAAGCATGGCAACCGCGCGGCCTCGTCAAAGGCGGGTGCCGCCGATACGCTGGAAGCGCTGGGGCTCGATCTGGGCCGCGCTGCGGAAACGGCGGAAGCGACGCTGGCCGATCTCGGCATCTGCTTCCTCTTCGCCGCGCGCCACCACCCCGCGATGGGCCGCATCATGCCGATCCGCAAGGCGATCGGCCGGCGCACGATCTTCAACCTGATGGGCCCGCTCGCCAATCCGGCGGGCGTGCGCCGCCAGCTCGTCGGCATCGCGCGACCGGCCTATGTGCCGATCTATGCCGACGCACTGGTGCGGCTCGGCAGCGATCATTCGATGATCGTCTCGGGCGATGAAGGGCTGGACGAACTGAGCCTCGCGGGCGGCAACGAACTCGCTGTCGTGACGTCGCAGGGTTACGCGATGCAGCGCGTCTCGCCTGCCGATGCGGGCCTTGCGCAAGCGCCGGTGGATGCGATCAAGGGCGATGATGCCGCCTACAATGCCAAGGCGCTCCGCCGCCTGCTGCAGGGCGAGGCCGGCCCCTATCGCGATGCCGTGCTGTTCAACGCGGCCGGCGCGCTGATCGTGGCGGGCGAAGTGGCCGACTGGCGGGCCGGCGTGGAAGAAGCCGCCGAAGCGATCGACAGGGGGTTGGCCAACACGCTGCTCGATTGCTGGATCGCGGCGTGCAGGTGAATACCTATCCCCGTTCGTCCTGAGCTTGTCGAAGGACAGTCCTTCTTTGCTTCTATTGCTAAAGAGGAAAACAGCCCTTCGACAAGCTCAGGACGAACGGGGCTGGGGATTCAAATCCCAGGCCCCCGCAGCACCGGGTGCGGCCATTCCTTCACCAGATCGATCTGGAGCGCATGCTCGTCCATCACCATCCAGCGGGTGGCGGTAAGGTCGATGAAGCGCTCCTCATCCTCGATCACGTCCCTCATGCCGGGCAGTTCGATGAATTTCTGCCGTTCCTCCAGGCTTTCGAACCAGCCTTCCGAGAAGCCGTCATAGAGGAAATCCGGCTCCTGGCTCAGCGGATCGATCGTGAGGCGGTGCTGGATGTATTTCTTGAGATACTGGTCGCCGCCTTCCACCGCACGCACGCAGGGTCCGTGGATGGTAAGCCAGTGATGGTTGAACTCGTCATGAGTCAGCCCCGGCTTGCGCTTGTAGAAGCCCAGGAAACGGATCATCGCACTCTCCTCGCCGATTATTGCCGTGGTATTCTGATCCGCCATTCAACGGGACGCAAGCACGCCACGCGACGATCATTTGGCATTCCCCGTGCCTTTTGCTAACCGCGCCGCCGATGGACAAGCTTCAGGAAATCTGCGCCACCAAGCGCGAGGAAGTGACCGCGCGCAAGGGCGTCGCGACGCTGGCCGATCTCGATGCCCAGGCGCAGGCGCAGACCGCCCCGCGCGGCTTCCGGGCCGCGCTGGAGCGCAAGATCGCGGACGGTTTCGCCCTGATCGCAGAAATCAAGAAAGCTTCGCCTTCCAAGGGATTGATCCGGGCCGATTTTCGGCCGGCAGAACATGCTATCGCCTATGAGCGGGGCGGTGCCGCCTGCCTCTCGATCCTCACCGACGCGTCCTATTTCCAGGGGCATGAGGATTATCTGATGGATGCGCGCGCGGCCTGCTCCCTGCCGGTGCTGCGCAAGGATTTCATGGTCGATCCGTGGCAGGTTGCGGAAGCCCGCGCGATCGGCGCGGATGCGATCCTGATCATCGTCGCCGCGCTGGATGACGGCGTCATGGCCGAGATCGAGGCCGCCGCGATCGAACGCGGCATGGACGTGCTGGTGGAAGTGCATGACGAAGCCGAGATGGAACGCGCCGCCCGGCTGCGATCCCGCCTGATCGGCGTGAACAACCGCGACCTCAAGCGCTTCGTCACCGATCTGGCCGTAACCGAACGCCTCGCCCCCCTCGCGCCCGAAGGCACGTTGCTGGTGGGCGAAAGCGGGATCAACTCGCATGATGACGTCGAACGCCTCACCCTTTCCGGCGTGCGGACTTTCCTGGTGGGCGAAAGCCTGATGCGCCAGGACGACGTCGAGGCCGCGACCCGAAGGCTGTTGAAGGGATTTTAGCTTCTCCCAATCCCGCGATACTGAATTTGTTTGGCCTTTATCCCCTCGGGCAGAATAATCTTCTCCTTTCGTCATTCCCGCGAAAGCGGGAATCCGGCTTCTGCCCTTCCTCCAATGCGCCCCCTGCGCTTGATGAAAACTTGGAACCTGGGTTCCCGCTTTCGCGGGAATGACGAAACTCTGCTCGAGGGGGATAAAGGCCAAACAAGTCAGAGTGACGGGGGAAACCCCTGTCCTACATGCCTCCAATCTGCCATGACAGGCGCATGAACCAGCACCGAACCCCGCAGATCCAAGGCTTTCCGGGCCCTTCCGCTGCCTTTCGGGAAGGGGCCGGAGTTTTCTCCCTGAACAGTGTCAACTGTGTCAACCTGTTCATCCGGACCCAGTAAATCATGAACAAGCTCACCCATCTCGACGACTCGGGACATGCCCGCATGGTCGATGTCGGCGACAAGCAGGCGACTGCCCGAATCGCGGTCGCAACCGGCCGGATACGCATGTCGGCGCAGGCGCTGGCCGCAATCCGCGAAGGTGATGTGCCCAAAGGCGACGTTCTCGCCGCCGCGCGTATCGCGGGCATCATGGCCGCGAAGAAGACCGGCGAGCTGATCCCGCTGTGCCATCCGCTTTCGCTCGATGCCGTCACGCTGGAATTCGCGTTCGAGGACGAGGCAGTGCGTGTCACGGCGTCCGCCTCGCTCACCGGCAAGACCGGAGTGGAGATGGAAGCGATGACTGCGGCTTCCATCGCGCTTCTCACCATCTACGACATGGCAAAGGCGCTCGATAAAGGCATGATTGTCGAAGAAATTCGGCTGCTGTCGAAAAGCGGCGGCAAATCGGGCGACTGGCGCGCGCCGGAATGACCCCTCCCCTGCCTCTCGAAGAGGCGCAGGCGCGCCTGGTCGCCATGGCGGAACCGCTCACGACCGAGACGGTGGCGGTAGAGGACGCACTCGGCCGCTTCCTGGCCGAGGCGCTGACGGCACGACGCACGCAGCCCGCCGCCGATCTCTCCGCCATGGATGGCTACGCGCTGTCCGGCGCAGATCTCGCCGGGCCGTGGCGCGTGACCGGGGAGAGCGCGGCCGGACGCCCTTTCACCGGAACGATCGGCGCAGATGAGGCGGTGCGCATTTCCACCGGCGCGCTGATGCCCGCTGGGGCGGACACGGTGCTGCTGCAGGAGGATGCGGAACGTGACGGCGACACGCTCCGGCTGGCCGGCGATACTCCTCGCCCCGGCCGCCATATCCGCCGCGCCGGTTTCGATTTCCGGGCTGGCCAGCCCGTGCTGAATGATGGCGCCAGGATCACCGCCGCGACCGCCGCGCTGGCGATTTCCGCGGGCCACTCCACTTTGACGGTGCGCCGCAAGCCCCGGCTCGCGATCCTCGATTGCGGGGATGAGCTGGCGGCCGATCCAGCGCACTGCGCAGCCCACCAGGTTCCCGCCAGCAATGGCGCGATGCTGGCGATGCTCGCTGCGAGCCTGCCTTGCGAAACGCGGCGGCTGGGCCCGGTGGGCGACGATCTGGACGCGCTGGCCGATGCGCTGGCGGGAGCGGAGGACGCCGATCTGATCGTGACCAGCGGCGGCGCATCGGTAGGCGATCACGACCTGATCCGTCCGGCGCTCGAAGCCTGGGGCGCGGAACTCGCCTTCTGGCGCGTGGCGATGAAGCCGGGCAAGCCGCTGCTGGTCGCGCAGCGCGGGCGACAGCTTGTCCTCGGCCTGCCGGGCAATCCGGTATCGAGCTATGTCACCGCCTTTCTCTTTCTCCTGCCGCTGATGCGGCGGATGCTGGGCGCGGCCGATCCGCTGCCTGTCCGAAGCGTCGCCCAGGCCGGTGCCGCCCTGCCGCCTGGCGGCAAGCGCCTGGAGTTCCTGCGGGCCCATTGGGACGGGAAGCTCGTCACCCCCGTCGCCGAACAGGACAGCAG
>CAMLQG010000124.1 GCA_946482075.1 uncultured Erythrobacteraceae bacterium | reverse complement strand
CCGCAAGCCGGGCATGAGCCGCGACGACCTGCTCGGCATCAACCTCAAGGTCATGAAGGCCGTCGGCGAAGGCATCGCCGCCAACGCCCCCGACGCCTTCGTCATCTGCATCACCAACCCGCTCGACGCGATGGTGTGGGCGCTGCGCGAATTCTCGGGCCTGCCGCACAACAAGGTCGTCGGCATGGCCGGCGTGCTGGACTCGGCGCGCTTCTCCACCTTCCTCGCCTGGGAATTCGGCGTGTCGGTGAAGGACGTGAACACCTTCGTCCTCGGCGGCCACGGCGACACGATGGTTCCGGTGGTGGAATATTCCACGGTCAACGGCATTCCCGTTCCCGACCTCATCAAGATGGGCCTCTCCACCAAGGAGCGGATCGACGCGATCGTGCAGCGCACGCGCAGCGGTGGCGGCGAGATCGTCGGCCTCCTGAAGACCGGCTCCGCCTTCTACGCGCCCGCCACCTCGGGTATCGCGATGGCCGAAGCCTATCTCAATGACCAGAAGCGCATCCTGCCCTCCGCCGCTTACGTGAACGGCGAATATGGCGTGAAGGATCTCTATGTCGGCGTGCCCGTGCTGATCGGTGCCGGCGGTGTGGAAAAGGTCATCGAGATCGACCTGAATGCCGAAGCGCAGGCCAATTTCACGGTCAGCGTGGATGCGGTCAAGGAATTGCTGGAAGCCTGCAAGGGCATCGACAGCAGCCTCGCCTGAGCTGAACCTGATGCAGTGTTCCGCCTCCTTTCTGCCCTATGGGCTTGCTGCGATCGGCGCGTGCCTTTCGACGCAAGCCCTGGCTGCCGAAAAGGCAGAACCCTATCCCACTGTCCCGGTGCTCGCCGCGTTCCGCGCGGCCTGTTCCGACCTCACCACCCTGTCCGTGGCTGCCGACAAGGTGACCAAGGCCGGGTGGACCGCCCAGAACCCGGACGCCACGCCGGTGGGCGAACTGGTCCGCTTCGGGCGCGAACAGGGCGAAAAGGCGCTGGCAGGCGTCGGCAAGATCCTCGAAGCGCCGAACGTCTATTCGCGCAAGGTAGCGGGCGAAACGCTCTACCTCGTGCTTTCGGGCGTCGAAGTGATCGACATGACCCTGATCGGCTGCCGCGGCTACGATCCGGACGAGACCCGTTCGATCGACCCCAAGGATGCCGAACGCTGGATGGGCCGCGCGCCGGATCTCGCGGTCGACAAGCCGGAAGCCACGCGCCTGAAATGGGAGCCGGGCCTCACGCCCCAGCAGGACAGTTTCGAGATTTACCACGTACCCGCCGGAAGCCCCGCGATTGCGATCACGAAGGTTGCCGGCATCGCCTTCAAGGCCGACCAAATCGGCACGGTCCAACACTAGAGAGCAACAACAGGAGTCCGCATGAGCATCCTGGTTAACAAGAATACCAAGGTCATCACGCAGGGGATGACCGGCGCCACCGGTACGTTCCACACGGAACAGGCGCTGGCCTACGGCACCCAGATGGTCGGCGGCGTCACCCCCGGCAAGGGCGGCACGACGCATATCGGCCTGCCCAACTACAACACCGTGGCCGAAGCCAAGGCCGCCACGGGCGCGACCGCCAGCTGCATCTACGTGCCGCCGCCATTCGCCGCGGATTCGATCCTCGAAGCGATCGATGCCGAGATGGAACTGATCGTCGCCATCACCGAAGGCATCCCCGTGCTCGACATGGTCCGCGTGAAGCGCGCGCTCCAGGGCTCCAAGTCGCGCCTGATCGGCCCGAACTGCCCCGGCGTGCTGACGCCGAACGAATGCAAGATCGGCATCATGCCCGGTTCCATCTTCAAGAAGGGCTCCGTCGGCGTCGTCAGCCGCTCGGGCACGCTCACTTATGAAGCCGTGTTCCAGACCACCAATATCGGCCTGGGCCAGACCACCGCGGTCGGCATCGGCGGCGATCCGGTCAACGGTACGAACTTCATCGACGTGCTGGAACTGTTCCTGGCCGACGACGAGACCAAGTCGATCATCATGATCGGCGAAATCGGCGGTTCGGCCGAAGAGGAGGCGGCCCAGTTCATCAAGGATGAAGCCAAGCGTGGCCGCAAGAAGCCGATGGTCGGCTTCATCGCCGGACGCACGGCGCCTCCGGGCCGCCGCATGGGCCATGCCGGCGCGATCGTGTCGGGCGGCCAGGGCGGCGCGGAAGATAAGATCGCCGCGATGGAAGAAGCCGGCATCCGCGTGTCCCCCTCGCCCAGCGAGCTCGGCGTCACGCTGGACGGCCTGCTGAAGGAATTGGCATAACGTTGAATGTGCGCCCCCGCGAAGGCGGGGGCCTCAATCGGCCGGGAAAAAGGTTTGAAAGCGGGATTCGTCTATATCCTGACCAACAAGCCGGATGGCGTGCTCTACATCGGAGTGACCGCCGACCTCCCGACCCGCGTCGAGCAGCATCGCAGCGGCGCGGTTTCGAGTTTTACCAAGAAGTATAATTGCCATCTTCTTGTGTGGTTCGAACGGTTCGAGAACATTCACGAGGCAAGGATTGTCGAAAGGCAGATGAAGAAGTGGAACCGAAGCTGGAAGATCAAGCGCATCGTGGAGTTCAATCCCGAATGGCGCGATCTGGCTTCCCAGCTTCAGCTGTCGAACTAAACGGATGGAGGCCCCCGCCTTCGCGGGGGCTCACGAAGGTGCACTGATGGGTAGCGAACTGCACGATTTCCTCCCCGACGATCCCCAGCCGGGGCCATCCTGGAAGAACAGCCGCTGGCCGCTGGTGGGCGGCGCTTACGAGGACGACCTCACGCAGGCGCTCGATCCCACTGCGATGCAGGCGGCCATCAAGAAGTCGGCTGCGAAGGCCGGCATCCAGCTCGATGGAATGGCGGTCGAGCAGGCCGCCAATGATGCCATCCGCGCGCAGATGCTGCTGCGCACCTATCGCGTGCGCGGTCACCTTGCCGCCGATCTCGATCCGCTGGGCCTGAGCCATCGCGAACTCCCCGCCGATCTCGAGCCCGAATGGCACGGCTTCACCGGCGATGCGCTGGACCGCAAAGTCTATCTCGGCGGCAATCTCGGTCTCGAATGGGCCACGATCCGCGAGCTGGTCGACATCCTGCGCGCCAATTACTGCGGCAAGGTCGGCCTTGAATACATGCATATCTCCGATGTGGAGGAACGCCGTTTCCTGCAGGATCGGATGGAAGGCGCCGACAAGGAGATCGAGTTCACCGAGAATGGCAAGAAGGCCATTCTCGGTGCCGTGATCCGTGCCGAACAATACGAGAAGTTCCTCGGCCGCAAATATGTCGGCACCAAGCGCTTCGGCCTCGATGGCGGCGAATCCATGATCCCCGCGCTCGAAGGCGTCATCAAATATGGCGGCCAGGACGGCGTGCGCGAGATCGTCTACGGCATGGCCCATCGCGGCCGCCTGAACATCCTCGCCAACGTGATGGCCAAGCCCTATCGCGTGATCTTCCACGAATTCTCCGGCGGCTCGGCCAATCCCGACGATGTCGGCGGCTCGGGCGACGTGAAGTACCATCTCGGCACCAGCACCGACCGCGAATTCGACGGGGTAAAGGTCCACATGTCGCTGATGGCCAACCCCTCGCATCTCGAAGCGGTCGATCCCGTGGTGCTGGGCAAGGTCCGCGCGCAGCAATCCATCCGCGACGACCTGTCCAAGCACGAACAGGTCCTGCCCGTGCTGATCCATGGCGACGCGGCTTTCGCCGGCCAGGGCATCGTGTGGGAATGCCTCGGCTTCTCGGGCGTGCGCGGCTACAATACCGGCGGCTGCATCCACTTCATCATCAACAATCAGATCGGCTTCACCACCAGCCCGCAATTCGCGCGCTCCTCGCCCTATCCGTCCGACGTGGCGAAGGGCGTGCAGGCCCCGATCCTACATGTGAACGGCGACGATCCGGAAGCGGTGACCTTCTGCTGCAAGCTGGCGATCGAATACCGCCAGCGTTTCGGCCGCGACATCGTGATCGACATGTGGTGCTATCGCCGCTTCGGCCACAATGAAGGCGACGAGCCGAGCTTCACCCAGCCGCTGATGTACGACCGCATCCGCCAGCATCCGCCGGTCAGCGCGATCTATGCCGAACGCCTCGTCAAGCAGGGGGTGATCGACAAGAACTGGAAGGGCGAGACGGAAGACCGTTTCACCGCCACGCTGGAAAACGAGTTCGAGGCCGCCAAGAGCTACAAGCCCAACGAGGTGGACTGGTTCGCCGGCCGCTGGAGCGGGCTGAACAAGCCGGCCGATCCCGAAACCGCGCGCCGCAACGTGCAGAGCGGGATCGACAACAAGCTGTTCGAAAGCCTCGGCCGCACGCTGACCACGGTGCCGGAGGACATTACCATCCACAAGACGCTGGGCCGCGTGATCGATGCCAAGCGCCAGATGTTCGAGACGGGCAAGGATTTCGACTGGGCGACCGGCGAAGCGCTCGCTTTCGGATCGCTGCTGTCGGAAGGCTACAATGTCCGTCTGTCCGGCCAGGATTCCGGCCGCGGCACGTTCAGCCAGCGCCATGCCGTGTGGGTCGACCAGACGAACGAGCGCAAATACATCCCGCTCTGCACCCTGCCCCACGGCCGGTTCGAGGTCTATGACAGCCCGCTCTCCGAATATGGCGTGCTGGGCTTCGAATACGGTTATGCGCTGGCCGATCCGAAATCGCTGGTGTTGTGGGAAGCGCAGTTCGGCGATTTCGCCAATGGCGCGCAGATCATGATCGACCAGTTCATCGCCGCCGGCGAGAACAAGTGGCTGCGCGCCAACGGCCTCGTGATGCTGCTGCCGCACGGCTATGAAGGCCAGGGGCCGGAACACAGCTCCGCCCGCCTGGAACGCTTCCTGCAACTCTGCGCGAACGACAACATCCAGGTCTGCAACATCACCGTGCCGGCGAACTACTTTCACGTGCTGCGCCGCCAGATGCTGCGCCCGTTCCGCAAGCCATTGGTGATCATGACGCCGAAATCGCTGCTGCGCCACCCGATGGCGAAGAGCACCGCGGCGGAATTCCTCGGCGAAAGCCATTTCCGCCGGATCGTGTCCGACACGAAGGATATCGCCGACGACAAGATCCGGCGCCTGGTGCTGTGCTCCGGCAAGGTCGCCTACGATCTGATCGAAGCACGCGACAATGCAGGGATCGAGGATATCTCGATCGTTCGGCTCGAGCAGCTCTATCCCTTCCCGGGGGAGCCGCTGGCCGCGCGCCTGGGCAAGATGGTCAATCTGGAAGAAGTGGTGTGGTGCCAGGAAGAACCGAGGAACAACGGCGCCTGGTTCTTCGTCGAAAGCCAGATCGAGGAAGCGCTGATCGCCGCCAAGCGCAACGCCACGCGTCCGCGCTATGCCGGCCGTGCCGCCGCGGCCTCGCCGGCCACCGGCCTCGCCAAGCGCCACGCGCATGAACAGGCGGCGCTCGTCGCCGATGCGCTGGGCCTGTCGGTGCGCGAGGAAATCCGCCGCAAGGAAGCCAAGAAGTAAATCCCGTCCCAAGAGGGAAACAGATCGATGTCCAGTGAAATCAAGGTCCCCACTCTCGGTGAATCCGTCACCGAAGCCACGCTCGGGGAATGGCTGAAGAAGCCGGGCGAAGCGGTCGCGGCGGATGAGCCGGTGGCCAGCCTCGAAACCGACAAGGTCGCGGTGGAAGTCCCCTCGCCCGTGGCGGGCGTGATGGGCGATTACCGCGTCCAGGTGGGCGAAACGGTGGAAGTCGGCGCTGTCATCGGCGTGGTGGAAGAAGGCTCCGGTGCCCCCGCCAAGGCTGCCGCGCCCGCCGCCCCCAAGGAAGCGCCCGCTCCAGCCGCTGCCGCCCCGGCCGCTGCTCCGGCGGAGACGGGCGACGGTGCGTCCACCCTCTCGCCCGCGGTGCGCCGCGCGGTGCTGGAACACGGGATCGACCCATCCATGGTCAAGGGCACCGGCAAGGACGGCCGCCTGACCAAGGAAGACGTGCTGGCCGCCGCCGAAGCGAAGAAGTCCGACACCGCCGCGCCTGCCCCGGCTGCCGCGCCCGCTTCCGCTCCGGCAACCGGCGGCGCGGGCCGCGCGGAAGAACGCGTGAAGATGACGCGCTTGCGCCAGACCATCGCCAAGCGGCTCAAGAGCGCGCAGGACAATGCCGCTCTCCTCACCACCTTCAACGATGTCGACATGACGGCGGTGATTGAGGCGCGCAACCAGTACAAGGACCTGTTCGAGAAGAAGCACGGCATCCGCCTGGGTTTCATGGGCTTCTTCGCCAAGGCATCCTGCCTGGCCCTGAAGGACGTGCCTGCCGTCAACGCGCAGATCGACGGGGACGAGATCGTCTATCACAATTACGTCGACATCTCGGTAGCGGTCTCAGCGCCCAACGGCCTCGTCGTGCCGGTGGTGCGCGATGTGGACAGGCTGTCCTTCGCCGGCATCGAGAAGGCGATCGCGGATTACGGCGCCAAGGCGCGCGAAGGCCAGCTGACCATGGCCGACATGACCGGCGGCACCTTCACCATTTCCAATGGCGGCGTGTTCGGTTCGCTGATGTCCACCCCGATCATCAATCCGCCGCAGTCGGCCGTGCTCGGCCTGCATCGGATCGAGGACCGCCCGGTGGTCCGCAATGGCGAGATCGTGATCCGCCCGATGATGTATGTCGCGCTGTCCTACGACCACCGCCTGATCGACGGGCGCGAAGCGGTGACGGCGCTGAAGATCATCAAGGAAGCGATCGAGGACCCCACGCGGCTGCTGATCGATTTGTGATATTGACCGCGCCCTCCTTCGTCATTCCCGCGAAAGCGGGAACCCAGGCGGAGAAGGCGCAAACTGGGTCCCCGCTTTCGCGGGAATGACGAGAAGGTGCATATGGCTGACTACGATTACGACGTCCTCGTCATCGGCGCCGGACCCGGCGGATATGTCGCGGCGATCCGGGCCGCCCAACTCGGGCTGAAGACGGCCTGCGCGGAAAGCCGCGAGACGCTGGGCGGCACCTGCCTCAATGTCGGCTGCATCCCGTCCAAGGCGCTGCTG
>CAMLQG010000123.1 GCA_946482075.1 uncultured Erythrobacteraceae bacterium | reverse complement strand
CCATCCGCCACTACCTCGCATGGCAAAACACCGAAGAAGCCAAAATCATCGCTCCCACTTATTTCGGACAGGGCGCGCGGCGCTGACCAACTGATCGGCTCCAGACCCGCATCATCCTCGTCATTCCCGCGCAGGCGGGAATCCACTTCCACGGCGCATCTGCCGCTGTCGTGCGAGATGGATTCCCGCCTGCGCGGGAATGACGAAGAGATAAGACGGCACGCCCCAAGCACACCAGAAACCGTTTTCCTACAGCGCGAGAATCTGGCTTACCCTTCCGGATGAACCCCGTCATCCGCCACGCTCCAAACCTCCCGCCGGACAGAAGCCCGGCGAAAGGTCACATGCTTCGAACCCAGCCTCCGGGCCCCTATCCCGCCGCTGCTGCGGCCTTGCGGGGATCATGGCGGGGAGAAGACAGGGGCGCTTTCACCCGCGTTTCGCGTCAACCAAACGGATGCTTCCCCATCGAAGAGGAGTGTCTCGGACCCGCTTGCCGATCCATCTTCATTCCGCCAAGTGGATGCGCATGACAAACGCAGGAGGACGGATGCAGTTCTATCGATTGGCGCAGGACGGTTTCCCCGGCCTCGTGCGCGATGAAGCGCCGGTGCCTATGCCGGGGCCGGGCCAGGTCCTCGTCCGCATCAAGGCGGTGTCGCTCAACTATCGCGACCTCATGATCGCGAAGCTCACCGCAGGCACACTCGTCCCCGCTTCCGATGGGGCGGGCGAGATCGAAGCCGTGGGCGATGGCGTCCAGGGCCTCGCGATCGGCGACCGCGTGGCCGGCATCTTCTACCAGGACTGGATCGACGGGGAGATGAAAGCGAGCGACTTCGCTTCCGGTCTCGGCGGCGGGAATGTGGATGGCAACCTGACGGAATACCGCCTGTTCGATGCCGCCAAGGTCGTGCGCCTGCCCGGCTATCTCTCATGGATCGAAGCGGCTACCCTGCCCTGTGCGGCGATGACCGCCTGGCATGCGCTCGACGGGCTCCAACCGGGCCAGACCGTGCTGACGCTGGGCACCGGCGGCGTTTCCATCTTCGCGCTGCAATTCGCGATCGCGCGCGGCGCGAAAGTGATCGCCACATCGTCGGACGAAGCCAAGGAAACCAGGCTGCGCGCGATGGGCGCTTGCGAGACGATCAACTATCGCGAGGTCGAGGATTGGGGCAAGCGCGCCCGCGAGCTGACCGACGGCAAGGGCGTGGACATCGTCATCGAAGTAGGCGGCGGGGGCACGCTCGCGCAATCGATCACGGCCACGCGCCATTCGGGCAAGGTCAGCCTGATCGGAGTGCTTGCCGACGGCCAGATCGACCCGCGCCCGATCCTGATGAAAGGCATCACGCTGCGCGGAATCCAGGTCGGCTCACGCGCGATGTTCGAGGAGATGAACGCCTTCCTCGCCAGGACCGAGCTGCGCCCGATCATCGATCGTGTCTTCGCCTTCGACGATGCCGCGGCGGCCTACGAATATATGTCGACCGGCCGGCATTTCGGCAAAGTGGTGATCGAGATCGGCTGATCCCGATCGGGAAGGCCATGGCAGATCGAGGGGTCCGCCATGGCCCGATCCGTTCAGACCGACTTGCCGAAATAACGTTCGTCGACGAAATCCCACAGGCGCGAACGGATGTTGATGCCCTTCTCCTTGAGCTCGCCCAGCATCTTCATCAGCTTCTTGACCGAAGGCATGCGCGGGATGGCGCGACCATATTTGTATTCCGATGAATCGTAATAGTCCGTCCAGCGGATGATCTTGTCCCCTTCGACGACCATCACCGAGGCGAGTTCGCCCACGAACTTGTTGCCCTTCTCGGGATGATAATTGGTCTCCACCCGTTCGGCGAACACCACGTTGCCGGAAGCCGCGATGTTCTTGATGTCGCAATGGACGTTGGGCCGGTCGAACAGTTCGAGATAGGCTTCCAGCCCCGTCAGCACCATGTCGAGCCCGACATTGGCGCCCAGCCCCGTATCGCATTTGATCACGTCGGGATGAAGGTATTTCACGAAGGCCGCGCGTGTGCCTTCGGTGTCGCAGCATTCGAAATAGTCGAGCACGACCTGCTTGGGATCCGGTGTCGTCATGATATCTCTCCCTTTCCTGGTTCCTGTGGCGCCGCTTCAGATGGTGTAGGCGCCGTCCACCCTGATTTCCGTGCCGGACACGAACAGGCTGTCATCCGACAGCAGGTAGATGATCGTGCCGACGATTTCCCGGGGCTGGGCCGTGCGCTTCATGGGCGTGAGCTTCGCGCCCAGTTCCGCCCCCTTCCCGCGCGTGGCGTCCGCCAGTATCTGCGTATCGAAGAAGCCCGGAATCACGAGGTTCACCCGGATATTCTCCGCCGCAAGTTCCACTGCGACGGATTTCGTCACACCGGACATGGAACCCTTTGTCGCCGCATAGGCCGCAATGAAGGGCAGCGCCTTCACGCCCGCGGGCGAACCGATCTTGACGATCGATCCCATGCCCGCCGCCCGCATGGGCCCGACGACATGCTTGATGCCCAGCAGCGGGCCCATGAGGTTGATCCGGCAGAGGCGCTCTATATCCTCCTGCTTGATATCCGCGATGGGCGACAGCGCCTGGACGCCGGCATTGTTCACCAGCGAGGTGATCGTACCGAACCGGTCGAGCGCCGTGGCGACGATGCGCTCCCAGTCCGCCTCGATGGAAACGTCCTGCCGGACATAGACGGCGTTTCCGCCCAGCTCCTGCGCGATGCGATTGCCTGCTTCCTCGTCGCGCCCGCCGAAGACGACCTTCGCGCCTTCGGCCACCAGCCCGCGCACTTCGGCTTCGCCCATGCCGCGCGTGCCTCCGGTGACGATCGCTACCCTGCCTTCCAGCCGGCCGGCCATGGACTGCTCCCCTTTATGCTTTGCCGGGGTCCAGCCTATGCCGATGGCCAGAACGGTCAATTCAAGTTTGTTTGAATCGAATCCGGTATAATTCAATGCGAATGCGGGGAGGCACCACTTACATGTTCCAGCTTTTTGTCCCGCCGAGATAGCGATCCAGCTCGACATGGAAGTGCCGCAGGCGAGCCTCCTGCTCGCTCCACAGCGGCCCTTTGAACCCGCGCGAGTTCGCGCCCTTCTGGACCACCGGCAGCAATTCGCTGTCCTGGTCGAGCACCTGGCCAAGTTCCGGCGGCTCGCCGATTCCCTTGCGCACGATCTCGGGCCGGATCTCGCCCGACGTGTCGGTGCCTTCAGCCAAGCCCATCCAGCCGGGCGCGGAATAGCCGGGGATGTCCTCATCCTTGAACAGGATCATGGTATCGTAAGTGAACTGCTCCGGATCGCGCGGATGCGGCAGGAAGCGGTGGAGGAACACCGCTTCGGGATGGCAGCCGATCTGCACGTTGGGGAAGACGCCGAAAACGACCGAATCCGATAATTGGGAATCGCTGAACTTCTCGTAGCCCAACCCATGCAGCGCGGAACGGGCGCGCTTGGCCTGCTGGACGGCGGCGCGCGTGTCCTGCGCCGTGCCTTCGTAGCTCGCCGGATCGATGCCCGCATCCTGCAGCATCATCGCGATGCCGGGATTCACTCCGTCCTGATCGGGATAGCGCGGGCTCGGCTGAGCGAAAGGCACGAACTGGCGGCTCGCCCCGTTGGGATAGAGATCGATCTGGGTGCGATCGTCCATCACGCCCTGGGTCTGCGGGTGGACGGCATGGAGGTGATAGATCTCGTAGAACGCATCCACCCCGCCCTTCCAGTTCGCCGCCCAGTCGGAACGCTTGTGCTGAACCACATTCATCTGCGGGATGTCATAGAGTTCGAGGTGATCCGCCAACGGCCCGAGATAGTCGCGCAGCGGCGGCACGTCGTCAGCCATCGCAATGAAGATGAGGCCAGCCACTTCCTCGCAGCGCACCGACGTGAGATCGGTGCCGTGGCAGAGCACCTCGGGATTGAACGTCTCCCGATCCGTCACGCGCACATTGGCGCCGTCGAGATTGAACTGCCAGCTGTGGAACGGGCAGGTGAAGCGTGAGACGGATCCGAAATCCGTGATCGCGAGCGCGCTGCCGCGATGGGGGCAAACGTTGTAATGCGCCTTGATGCTCCCATCCTCGTCGCGCACCACGATGAAGCTTTCGGTTCCGATCTCGAAACGCAGGAAATCGCCGGGCTCGGGAATGTCGCTTACCACACCCGCCAGCAGCCACGTCTTGGTGAAGACCTTCTCCCACTCCGCCCGCGCGAAGGCGGGATCGTGATACCGTGCGGGATCGAGCCGCGCGGTGCCGTTGTCGGGCCGCGGCACTTCCGCGTTGAAGGGGTGCGGCGCGCCGACATGAATCTGCCAGTTCGTGAAATCGAAGCCCATGTTCTGCCTCTCCAAGCTTCCCCGGCCGCCATGCGTTGGACGACCTGCGACCTTACGCGCGAAGCGATATCACGTGTCTAGACAACATGGAAGCAAGCAGGCATCCAGTGCCGAGCCCGGCGAGCGGTCGGGCATGGGATCGGGAGACGGAATCGATGGCCTTTACCTTCCTGTCGCGCTTCCGGATCAGGCCGGAGAGAGAAGCCGAGTTCGTGACCCTCGCGAAAGAGATGACCGCGCTCAGCACGGACGAGCCCGCCACCTTGGCCTACCAGTTCTTCCGCCTGGAGGAGCCCGGTATGTTCGCCGTGTTCGAAAGCTTTACATCCGAAGCCGGTGACCGCGCGCATCAGGATCGGCCAGAGAATGCCGCGATCATCGCGGAGATGGTCGCCTGCATGGACGGCGCCTATTCCCGCGAATATCTGCACGATCTGTGAGGGGGACAGGACATGAGCGAAACGCCAGCCAGATCCTTCGTCGCAACGCTGCGGGTCCAGCCCGAGAAGCGCGACGAATTCATCGCCCTGCAAACGAAGCTCAAGCAGCTCGTCTTCGCGCAGGAGCCCGACGCGCGCGTCTATGAATTGCTGCAATCGGACAGCGATCCGAACCTGTTCCTCGTCGTGGCGACGTTCAGCGACGAGGCGGCTTACGAGCATCACATGCATATCGACTTCCACGACCGGCTCGTGCCGCCGATCCTGGACTGCCTGTCTTCTGACATGAATGTGGAGTATTTCCGTTCGCTGGGGTGAGCCCCCGTTTCCGTTCGTGCTGAGCTTGTCGAAGCACCGCTTTTTTTCAAGAAAGGAAGAACGGACCTTCGACAAGCTCAGGGCGAACGGATCGTGGAACTGTGCCTTGCTAATCGCCCACAACAACTGACAGAAACGTAAGGCTTCTGTCAGCCTGACGACTTGAACCAACGATATCGCGAAACCCATGAGTAACGGCGCCATGAATGAGAGGGTCGAGTGGATGCGCGCGCATCCCAGAGCGGCCGCTGCCATCATCCTCATCGTCCTGCTGCTGGCTTTCGTGATCCTGCGCGCGCTGTTCGGCGGCGGCGAGAAGCCGAAACCGGACCGGACCGTGCCCGTCCAGGTCGTGCGCGCGGAGCGGCGCGACGTGCCGCATGGGATCGACGCCGTCGGCACGGTGCAATCGCTCCAGGCGGTGGTCGTCCGCACACAGGTCGATGGCATTCTCACACATCTGCTCTTCCGCGAAGGCGATCTCGTGGCACGGGGTCAGGTGCTCGCCACGATCGATGACCGGGCCCTGCGGGCATCGCTGGCCGCGGCACAGGCGCAGCTGGCTCGCGATCGGGCGCAGCTCCATCTCGCCGAGTTGGACCTCCAGCGCTATTCGGAACTGCTGGAACGCGATGCGATCGCGCGCCAGACAGTGGACCAGCAGCGCGCCCAGGTCGCCCAGATGCGCGCAGCGGTTGCGCTCGACCGAGCGAATATCAGCGCGGCGCAAGTCAACCTCTCCTTCACCCGGATCACCGCACCCGTCTCCGGCCGGGTGGGCATCAGGCAGGTGGACCAGGGCAACCGGGTGCGGACGAGCGACGCAAATGGGATCGTGACGGTCGCGCAGGTCGATCCGATCTCGATCATCTTCCCGGTGCCGCAGACCGTGCTCGGCCAGTTGCAGGCCAATGCCGGGCAACCGGGCGCGAAAGTGGTGGAAGCGCTGGATCGCGAGACGCACCGCCCGCTAGGCGAAGGCACGATCACCGCGATCGACAACCAGCTTGACGTGACGAGCGGCACGGCGCGCGTCCGCGCGCAGTTCGCCAACGCGCGGGGCAGCCTGACGCCGGGCGCCTTCGTCGCCGTGCAGGTCCGCACCGGCTTCTCTCCCAACGCCATCGTACTCCCCGCCCCCGTGGTGCGGCCGGGCGTGGAAGGGCCTTTCGTCTATCGCGTGGAAAAAGGCACCGCCAGACGCGTGCCGGTGGAAACGAGCTTCACCAATGACAAGCTGGCCGTGATCACGCGCGGGGTTTCCGCAGGCGACGTGATCGTGAGTGACGGCTATTCGCGCCTGCGCGACGGGGCCAAGGTCGCGATCGTCGGCAAGCCTTCCAAGAAGACGCCGGAGCGATGAGCGCGACGGATGCCGGAGCGGCGCCGGACTCGCCCTCTCCCGGAGCGCCGAGCGAGACAGGCGGCGGTATTTCCGCGGGCTTCATTCGCAGGCCCGTCGCCACGATCCTGATCACGCTCGCGGCGATCCTGCTCGGCATCGCCGCCTTCCCGCTGCTGCCCGTTGCGCCGCTGCCGGAAACCGATTTCCCGACGCTGCAGGTCACCGCGAACCTTCCCGGCGCAAGCCCGGAGACGATGGCGTCCTCGGTCGCCACCCCGCTCGAAGTCGCTTTCACCGGCATTCCCGGCATCACGGAAATGACATCGACCAGTGCGCTCGGGCGCACGCAGATCCAGATCCAGTTCACGCTGGAACGCGATATCGATGCCGCCGCGCAGGAAGTGCAGGCAGCGATCAACAGCGTGGCGGGGCGGCTTCCGGCCGACCTTCCCAACCTGCCCACCTGGCGCAAGGTGAACCCCACCGACAGCCCCGTGATGGTGCTCAACGTCCAGTCCGACGACATGCCGCTGACCGAGCTCAGCGATCTCGTCGAAACCCGCCTATCGCGTGAGATCAGCCAGATCGACGGCGTGGCG
>CAMLQG010000122.1 GCA_946482075.1 uncultured Erythrobacteraceae bacterium | reverse complement strand
TCGGCCTGCTGCTCACACGCATGACCGGCGCGGGCGATCTGCGCAGCATCGGTTCCGGCAATATCGGGGCGACAAACGTGCTGCGCACGGGACGCAAGGGGCTGGCGGCCGCCACGCTGCTGCTCTATCTCGTCAAGGGCGCGGCGGCCGTGCTGATCGCGCGCGCAGTATTTCCGGGAACGGAAGCCATAGTCGCCGTCGCGGCGGTCATCGGCCATTGCTTCCCCATCTGGCTGCGCTTCAGGGGCGGCAAGGGCGTGGCGACCACCATGGGCGTGGCGACCGGGCTCGCCTGGCCGGTCGGCCTCGTTTACGCGATTGTCTGGCTGGGCATGCTGGCGATCACCCGTATCTCCTCGCTCGGCGGGATGAGCGCGGCAGTGGGTGCGCCGATCGCCGCCTGGAGCCTTGGTCATCGTGATGCCGCGGTCGCGCTGGCGATCATCGCCGTGCTGGTCGTGTGGCTGCACCGGTCCAATATCGGACGGCTGATCGCCGGGACGGAGCCCAGGATCGGCAAGTCCGCGAAAGCCGACAAACCGGAATGAGCCTTTCGCAAGACGAGGCCTTTGCCCGCATTCGTCTCCTGCGTTCTCCCAATATCGGGCCGGTCAGTTACAGGCAGCTGCTGCGTCGCTTCGGCGCTGCGCGCGCCGCGCTGGATGCGCTGCCCGATTTCGCGGGGCGTGGCGGGCGTAGCTACAGCGCCGCGCCGGCTCGCCGAATTGAGGAGGAGATCGCGGCGATGCGTGCCGCCGGCGCGCGCTATCTGTTTCACGATTCCCCCGAATATTCTGCGCTGCTTGCCCAAGCGGAAGGCGCGCCGCCGATCCTGTGCGTGAAGGGCGATGCGGCGCTGACGACGCGGCCCTGCGTGGCAATGGTCGGTGCACGCAATGCGTCCGCCGCGGCGGTCAAGCTGGCGCGCGATTTCGCAGCCGCGCTCGCGGAAGCGGGACTGGTCGTGGTCTCCGGCCTCGCACGCGGGATCGACGGCGCGGCCCATCGCGGCAGTCTGCCGCATACGATCGGTGTGATCGCCAGCGGGATCGACATCGCCTATCCTCCGCAGCATGCCGATCTTCAGGCGGAGATCGCCGAACGCGCGTTGCTGGTGGCGGAGCAGCCGGCGGGCACCGAGCCGCGCGGCAGCCATTTCCCCTCGCGCAACCGGATCATCGCGGGCCTGGCCGCCGGAACGCTGGTGGTGGAAGCCGCGCCCAAATCCGGTTCGCTCATCACGGCAAGGCTCGCAGGCGAGGCCGGGCGTGAAGTGATGGCCATCCCCGGCTCTCCGCTCGATCCCCGTTCCCATGGCTGCAACCAGCTGATCCGCGACGGGGCAGTGCTGGTCCAGAAGCCGGAAGACGTGCTGGAACTTCTGTCCGGCTTCGACGGACAGCCCCGCTCGCGCCTGGCCGAGGGCGCGCCGGTTTCCGCTTTCGACTTCGGCGAGGAGATGGCGGATGATCCGGCCGATCTCACCGGCCTGCTGACCATCGTGCCGGTGGAAGTGGACGAACTCGTCCGCCAGAGCGGGGGCGACACGGCTGCGGTTCAGCTCGCTTTGCTGGAGCTGGAGATCGCCGGGCAACTGGTGCGCCATGCCGGCGGGCGGGTCTCGCTTGCTGGATACTAACTCCTGCGCTCGACACGAACGGACCCCATATATAATGAATGAAGTCTTCAGAGGGGGCAGGAATGGCGGATCAAGTAACGGTCGGCGCGATCCTGAAACGCACGTTCGGTGGTCTTCTTCCGAATGCCGGGGCGATCGCGATCTATGTCGCCGGCCTGTCGGCGATCGGTATCGCGATCGAGCTGGCCAACGATCCGGAAGACATGGCGGTCGCACTGCGGACATCCTCGCTCCAGTTCTTGCTCACGCTGGCCGGACTCTTCGCGCAATATCTCCTGCTCGAGCATATGCTGCGCACGGCCGGATTGCTTCGCGTGTTGGGATCGAAGCGGTTTTGGGCCTATATCGGCCAGAGCATCCTGATTGGCCTGTGCTTCATCCTCGGCTTCGTGCTGCTGATCGTGCCGGGACTGATCCTGGCCGCGCGCTGGTCGCTGGCGGGACCGCTGCTGATCGGAGACCAGAAGGGTGCGATCGAAGCGATGAAGGAAAGCTGGGGGCTGACGCGTGGCCATACGGGCACGCTGATCCTGGCGATCCTGGTCGTCGCCCTGATCGCGATCGCCGCTATTGCCGCAATCACACCCTTGTTCATGGCTGGCGGGACAGCCGGGATCGTCGCGACCGAGATCGTCGGCAATGCCGCCACGGCGCTCACCGCGAGCTTCGCCGTTGCCGTCTTCGGACTGATCCATGCCCCGACCCAGCAACTCGCTGAAGTGTTCGAATGATCGAGCGGCTTGACGAACCCCGATCCTCCTCGCCACCCTCGCGCGTGTACGTATACGCGTAAGGGAAGCCGGAATCCTCAATGCAGCTTGTGATCGTTGAATCGCCCGCCAAGGCGAAGACCATCGAGAAATATCTCGGCAAGGACTTCAAGGTCCTCGCATCCTACGGCCATGTCCGCGACCTGCCGCCCAAGGACGGGTCCGTCCGCCCGGACGAGGATTTCGCGATGGATTGGGAAACCTATCGCGACAAGCAGTCTCGCGTGAAGGAGATCGCGGATGCCGCCAAGGGCGCCGAACGCCTGATCCTGGCGACCGACCCTGACCGTGAAGGTGAAGCGATCAGCTGGCATGTCAGGGATCTGCTCGCAAAGCGCAAGGCGCTGCCCAAGCTCGTGGACCGCGTGACATTCAACGCGATCACCAGGCAGGCCGTGACGGAGGCGATGACGCGTCCACGCGATCTCGATCACGACCTGATCGACGCCTATCTCGCCCGGCGCGCGCTGGACTATCTCTTCGGCTTCACGCTGTCGCCGGTGTTGTGGCGCAAGCTGCCGGGCGCCAAGAGCGCGGGCCGCGTGCAGTCGGTCGCGCTCAGGCTGATCGTCGATCGCGAGCGCGAGATCGAGAGCTTCCGCGCACAGGAATATTGGCAGGTCCTCGCCCGGCTGGAGCAGGACGGCACCGAGTTTTCAGCGCGCCTGGTGCGCTTCGAGGGCGACAAGCTCGACCGCCTGTCGATCGGTGACGAAGGCACGGCCCAGCGCGCCAAGGCCGCGGTGGAAGCCGGGCGCTTCACGGTGGAGGAGGTCGAGACCAAGCCGCTCTCGCGCAACCCGGCCCCGCCGTTCACCACCTCCACGCTGCAGCAGGAAGCGGCGCGCAAGCTCGGTTTCTCGGCCAGCCACACGATGCGGCTTGCACAGAATCTCTATGAAGCGGGCGCGATCACCTATATGCGGACCGACGGCGTCCAGATGGATGCCGGCGCGATCTCGGATCTGCGCAAGGCCATCAACGATCGCTATGACGGGCACTACCTGCCCGAGAAACCGCGCTTCTATTCCACCAAGGCGAAGAACGCGCAGGAAGCCCATGAAGCGATCCGGCCGACCGACTTCACCCGCGATCATGCCGGCAGCGGCGACGAGGCGCGGCTCTACGACCTGATCTTCAAGCGCGCGATGGCGAGCCAGATGGCCGCCGCCCGGCTGGAACGCACCACGGTGACCCTGCGCGATCCTACCGGCCGGCACGAGCTGCGCGCGACCGGCCAGGTGGTGAAGTTCCCCGGCTTCCTTGCCGTCTACGAGGAAGGGCGCGACCAGAAGGACGATGACGAGGACGAGGGCCTGCTGCCGGTCATCTCCAAAGGGGATTCGCCCGCCAAGAAAGGCGTCGAAGCCACCCAGCACTTCACCCAGCCGCCGCCGCGCTTTTCCGAAGCGAGCCTGGTCAAGCGGCTGGAGGAGCTCGGCATCGGCCGGCCTTCCACCTATGCGTCGACCCTTCAGGTCCTGAAGGATCGCAACTACGTCCGTACCGAGAAGAACCGTTTCTTCGCAGAGGAAAGCGGGCGATTGCTGACAGCGTTTCTCGAACGTTTCTTCGATCGTTACGTCGCTTATGACTTCACCGCCGGAATGGAGGATGAGCTCGACGACGTCTCCGGCGGACGCGCCGAATGGAAAAAAGTGCTCGAAGCTTTCTGGCGCGATTTCAAGCCGAAGTCGGATGAGGTGATGGAGCGCAAGCCTTCGGAAGTGACCGAAGTGCTCGACGTGTTCCTGGAAGATTATCTCTTCCCGCCCAAGGAGGACGGCAGCGATCCGCGCCTCTGTCCCAAGTGCCAGGAAGGCAGGCTAGCGCTGCGCGGCGGCAAGTATGGCGCTTTCGTCGCCTGCTCGAACTATCCGGAATGCAAATATACCCGCCGCTTCGCCCAGCCGGGCGGAGAGGAAGGCGAGAGCGAGGACGGCGTGCTCGGCACCGATCCCGCCAGCGGCCAGGAAGTGACCCGCAAGGTCGGCCGCTTCGGGCCTTACATCCAGCTGGGGGAGGGCAAGGAAGCGAAGCGCTCCTCCATCCCCAAGGATATCGACGAGCTGACGCTGGACTGGGCGCTCAAGCTTTTGAGCCTGCCGCGCGAGGTCGGGCCGCATCCGGAAACGGGCGAGATGATCACCGCCAGCATCGGGCGCTATGGCCCCTATCTGGCGCATGAAGGCAAATACGCGAAGCTGCGGTCCACGGCCGACGTGTTCGAGACGGGTATGAACGCAGCAGTCGCGCTGCTGGCGGAAGCGGCCGCAAATCGCGGTGGCGGGAGCGGGCGGGCCAAGGCGGAGCCGCTCAAGACGCTGGGCAATCATCCCGAAAGCGGCGGCGAGATGCGGGTGATGCCGGGCCGTTATGGCCCTTACGTCACCGATGGCCAGACCAACGCCACGATCCCGCGCGACATGAAGCCCGAGGATGTGACGGAAGAAGATGCGATCCGCCTGATCACGGAACGCATGGCCAAGGGGCCGTCGAAGAAGGCCGGGCGGAAGAAGCCTGCGGCCAAGAAGGCGGCTGCCAAGAAGACTCCGGCGAAGAAGAAAGCCCCGGCCAAGAAAGCGAAGGAATAAAGATCACCGTTCGTGCTGAGCTTGTCGAAGCACCGCTTTTCACTTCGAAAAAGAAGAGCGGCCCTTCGACAGGCTTAGGGCGAACGGGTTCTGTTCGTTAAGCGATTTCCTTCGCCACCTCCACGCCTGCGCTGTTGAAGCCCGCCTGCCTTGCCGCATCGCGCGCCGCGCGGCGTCCGGAGAACACCAGGTCGGCCACGGAACTGCCGCTCATATTGTAGTTGATCGAGCAAAGGCCGATCGCGTTGCGCCCGGCCGCGTAGAGCCCCGGGATCGCCTTACCGCCTTCGTCGCGCACCAGGCCGCTGTCCTGGTCGACATCCAGCCCGCCGAGCGTGAACGCCCAGGTGGGCGAGAACTTGTTGCTGAGCGAGACATTCACCGCCCACCACGAACTGCCCTTGAACGGTTTCAGCTTGTCCGGCGCCTTGCCCAGCGGATCGACCGCGCCGGGACCGGTATTGGCATTGAAATCGGCGATCGTCTTTTCGAGCCCCGCCGCATCCACGCCGATCTTCTTCGCCAGGCTTCGCAGATCGCCCGCGCGCTTCGTGCCGCCCAGCGTGATGTTGATCAGCGCCGGCAGGCCCCAGGCGATGAACATCCCCTTGCCGGGGAAAACGGATTTCTTCACGCCGGACCAGAACAGCTTGTCGTCCAGGATCAGCCAGGCGGCCGCGCCATCCGGCTGTTCGGACACCGAATTGCCGACGATCGAATTATACGCGTCTTCGTTGATGAAGCGCTTGCCGCTGCTGTTGACGATCACGCCATAGACGAAGGCGTCGGGCGGGGTGATCGAGCGGCCGAGGAACATCTTGTCCATCAGGTCCACCTTGCCGCCCACCGACTGGCCGAGCTGGATGCCGCTGCCGTCGCAGCCCATCGAACCCAGGCGCTGGATGCCAAGATATTTCTCCGCCAGTACCGGCCGGTTCTGCTTCAGCATGTCGAGATTGTTCACGAAGCCGCCAGCTGCCAGGATCACGCCGCCGCGCGCGCGGATGCGCTTGGGCGCATCCACCTGCGCTTCGAGCTTCGCGCAAGCCTCGATCGCCTTCTGCGCCTTGTCGGCATTCAACGGCTTCCAGGGCGAGACGACCGCGTAGAGCTCGTCATGCTGCTTCCACAGATCCTGCGGGATCGCGTTGACTTCCACGCCGATCACGCGGCCGTTGCGGTCCTGGATCAGGCGTTGAGCGGGTGCATGCGTCATGAGCCGGACGCCATCCGCCATGGCGGCCGCGCGCAGTCTGTTGTGGATTACGTGGCCGCCGAAGCCGGGGCTGGCGGGGCGATGACCGCGCGGTGCGGGTTCCGATTGCTCGCGGAACTTCGGGATCATCTCATTGCCCGAATAGAACAGGTAATAAGGATCGGGCGGGAAGGCCGTCTTCTTGAGATAGGCATTGCCGGAGAAGGGCACGCCGCGCTTCTCCACCCATTCGAGATCGCCCACGCTGCCTTCGCAGAAGCGGGTCAGCGTCTCGTCGGTAAGGGGCGTGCCCTCGGCGCGGAGATATTTGAACATCTCTTCCGGCGTATCGTCGAAGCCCGCTTCCTTCTGCTGCTTCGTGCCGCCGCCGGCATAGAACACGCCGCCGCTGTAATGGGTGGCCCCACCGCCGTTGAAGCGATCGATCGCCAGGACGTCGGCTCCGCTTTCGCGCGCTTCCAGTGCTGCGGAAACACCCGCCCCGCCGAAGCCCACGATCACCACATCGGCTTCATCGTCCCAGACGATCTGGGATGCATCGTCCACCAGCAGGGGTTCCAGTGCCTTGCCCGCCATCTTCAGTTCCTCTCTCAAAGCCCTCATTTGCGGGGCGGCATCGTGACCTTGTCGGCCCGATGCGATCCGGGGAAGATATTGCTGCCAGGTTGAATGGCGGGTCAAGCTACGACTTGATTGCAAATGCGCCTATTTCTTGCCGATGAACGGAGAGGGAAGCCTCAGTCCAACCCCGCTGCCTGCAGAAGCGCATCGGTGCTCGGATCGAATTTCTCGCCCCCCTTCTCGATCTTCTTGGCGATCTCCTTGCCCAGTTCGACGCCGAACTGGTCGAACGGGTTGATGCCCATCAGCACCGCATTGGCGAAAGTCCGGTGTTCGTGGAACG
>CAMLQG010000121.1 GCA_946482075.1 uncultured Erythrobacteraceae bacterium | reverse complement strand
GACCGGGAAGCGCCAGCCGACATGCGCCGCATCGAACAGCGCGCCATAGGCGCCGTCATTGATATAGAGTTCGTCGCCGCGGCGCTTTTCCACGCGCACGATCAGCGAGTTGTATTCCGCGCACAGCGCCCGGCCCGGCTCACACCAGAGTTCGGACGAATAGGACACCGGCAGCGATTCCGCCGCTCGGTGGATCGACGCGAAGTAGTCCTCGAGCGGGGGCGGTTCCATGCCTGGATAGATCGACGGGAAACCGCCGCCGACATCGATGATGTCCACGGTGACCGACGCATCGACGATCGCGGCGCGGACGCGTTCCAGCGCCTGCACATAAGCAAACGGCGTCATCGCCTGGCTGCCGACGTGGAAGCAGATGCCGAGGCAATCTGCCACCTGGCGAGTCGCCTGGAGCAGCGGCGCCGCATCGGCGAGATCGATGCCGAACTTGGAGGCCAGGCTCAGTTCGGAATAGTCGGAAGAGACGCGCAGGCGCACGCAGAGCGAGAGATCTTCCGGCGCCTTGCCGGCATCATCCGCCGTGGCGGCGACGATTTTGTCCAGTTCCTCGATCGAATCGAGACTGAACACGCGCACGCCGTGCTGGTGATAGGCTTCGCGGATGGCGCCGAAGGCCTTCACCGGATGCATGAAGCACAGCACGGCATCGGGCAGAACTTCGCGCACGAGGCGGACTTCGGCGATCGAAGCGACATCGTAATGCGTGATCCCCGAATCCCACAATATGCGGAGCAGATCCGCGGAGGGGTTCGCCTTCACCGCATAGAGCGACTTGCCCGGAAACTTCTTCGCGAAGAATCGGGCCGCGCGCGCCGCGGCATGCGGGCGGTTCAGGATAACGGGTTCATCGGGCGCGAGAGCGCCAACTACAGCCGATGCGTCAGGATAGATGTGCAACTCAAGGGACCCCCAAAACATAAGTTTCGAACGAGGCAGCCTTGCGGTTAGGAAGTCCCCTTGGGGCTGCGGGGCGCTCCTATAGAACCTGCGTCCTTAATCGCAAATGAAAAAGTACCCCCTTTCCCGAACCGGCGCGGTGTCAGCTCAATCGGTCGCGGAAATCCTCGTATCCGAAGGCCCGGACCTTCTCGAGCGCATCGGTCTCGCTATCCCACAGCCAGATGGAAGGCAGCGGTACGCCGTTGAAAGTCGTGGTTTTCACCATCGAATAATGGGCCTGATCGAGGAAGGCGATTCGCTCTCCGGGCTCGCATGGGACAGGCAGATGGAAGTCGCCGATCACGTCGCCCGCCAGGCAGGAAGGTCCGCCCAGTCGCACCGGTTCCCCTACCCGGCCTTCATGCAGCATGGCGGGCCTGTAGGGCGCTTCCAGCACGTCGGGCATGTGGCAGGTGGCCGAAATGTCGGTGATGGCGAGCGGCATCCCGTTCCAGTGCGAGTCGAGGATCGTGCCGGTGAGAATGCCGGCATCCAGCGCCACCGCCTCGCCCGGCTCCAGATAGATCTCGCAGCCCGTGTCGTCCTGGACGTCGATCAGGAACTCGACCAGTTCGTCGCGCTGGTAATCTGCACGGGTGATGTGATGTCCCCCGCCGAAATTCAGCCATTTCAGCTGCTCGAACCAGGGTTCGATATCGTCGAACAGCTTATCCCAGGTACGCCGGAGCGGTTCGAAATCCTGTTCGCACAGCGTGTGAAAATGGAGCCCTTCGACCATGTCGACATGGCGGTCCTCCAGCTGATCCACGGGGAAGCCGAGACGCGATCCAGGCGCGCAGGGATCGTAACGCGGAACTTCACCTTCCTGATGCAAAGGATTGATCCGCAAGCCGATATCGAACGATTCGCCGCGCGCACGATTGCGCTGGAGGATATCCCCGAATCGTTCGATCTGCATCGGCGTGTTGAAGATCACATGGTCGGACAGGCGGCAGATCTCGTCGAGATCCTGTTCCTTGTAAGCGGCGCAATAGGTCGCGATCTCACCATCATAGTGCTCGGCCGCCAGCAAGGCTTCCCACAGGCCGGACGTGCACACACCGTCGAGATATTCCCCGATCGTCGGCGCGACGCTCCACATCGAGAAGGCTTTCAGCGCTCCGAGTATCTTGATCCCGGCCCGATCGCGAACATCGGCCAGGATGCGCAAATTGGAACGCAGTCGCGCGAGGTCCACCACGAAAGCGGGGCTGTCCACCCGATTGAGATCGAACTGAGCGAAAGCGCCCGGATCGCCGGCTCTGGTTTCCATGTTCAGTCCTTAACCCAATGGCGCTTTGAAGACGAAGAACGCGCCTGCGCCGATCAGTGCGAAACCGACGATCTGGCTGACGCCCGGTCTCAACCCGAACAGCGCCCAGGCGACCACGACGAAGGCCAGCAACGAGAAGACTTCCTGCAAGGTCTTGAGTTCCGCCAGCGAATAGGCACGCGCGCCGATACGGTTGGCAGGCACGGCCAGGCAATATTCGAAGAAGGCGATGCCCCAGCTGATGAAGATCGCAAGCCACAGCGCCTTTTGCGGACCCTTGAGGTGCCAGTACCACGCGATGTTCATCAGCAGGTTCGATCCGGCCAGTAGCCCGACCGGGACAAGCGCGTTCCACATGAATAGACCCTCGAACCACAGAAGTTTGTGGCAAGACCCTTAGACCGTTCGCCCTGAGCTTGTCGAAGGGCAGTCCTTCTTTCTTCTGCGGTTGAAGAGAAAAGCGGTCCTTCGACAAGCTCAGGACGAACGGGTTCTGGTTCAGAAATCCAGCGGAGCGTCCAGTTCCTCCACCGTCCAGGGCAGGCCATGCCTGTTCAGCATGTCCATGTACGGGTCGGGATCGAACTCCTCCATGTTGAACACGCCTTCGCCGCGCCACGCACCGGTGAGCATCATCGCCGCGCCGATCATCGCGGGCACGCCGGTGGTGTAACTCACCGCCTGGTTGCCCGTTTCCTCATACGCCTCCTCGTGGTCGCAGATATTCTTGATATAGAACGTCTTCTCGCCCGAACCGTCCAGCGCGTCTCCGGTCGCGATGTCGCCGATATTGGTCTTGCCCTTGGTCGTCGGGCCAAGGCTCGCAGGCTCCGGCAGCACGGCCTTGAGGAATTGCAGCGGAATGATCTCCTGGCCCTGGTAGATCACCGGATCGATCCGGGTCATGCCGACATTCTGCAGCACGGTCAGGTGCTTGATGTATTCATCGCCGAACGTCATCCAGAAGCGGGCGCGTTCCATCTCCGGAATGAAGCGAGCGAGGCTTTCAAGCTCCTCGTGATACATCATGTACATGTTCTTCGAACCCACGGCCTCGAAGTCGAACGCCTGCTTCACGCCCATTGCCGGCGTTTCGACGAACCGGCCGTTCTCCCAGTGACGCGCGGGCGCGGTCACTTCGCGGATATTGATTTCCGGATTGAAATTGGTGGCGAAGGCCTGGCCATGATCGCCGCCATTGCAATCGAGGATGTCCAGCGTGCGGATGGTCTTGAGCTTGTGCTTCTTCAGCCACATCGCGAAGACGCTGGTGACGCCCGGATCGAAGCCGCTGCCCAGCAGCGCCATCAGGCCCTTCTCCTTGAAGCGGTCATGATAGGCCCACTGCCACTTGTATTCGAACTTCGCCTCGTCGCGCGGTTCGTAGTTCGCGGTGTCGAGATAGTCGACGCCAGTCGCGAGGCACGCGTCCATGATCGCCAGATCCTGATAAGGCAGCGCCAGATTGACGACGAGCTTGGGAGCGATGCTACCGATCAGCGCGGTGGTGGCGGCCACGTCGTCCGCGTCGATCGCATAGGTCTGGACGGCGGCGCCGGTGCGCTTCTTCACTGATTCGGCGATGGAATCGCATTTGCTCTTGGTCCGGCTCGCAAGATGAATATCCGAGAAAATCTCCGGATTCCCAATGGAAACCTGGGCCATCTTGTGGACCGCGACGGAACCCACGCCGCCCGCACCGATCACCAGCACTCTGCTCACTCGCATCTCCTTTGGCCACTCAGCCAGACGCGCATATAGGCCGCGCGTGTGACAGAACAATATCAGCGTGTGGCATCCGGCGGTGGGTAGTTTCGGCGCAATTCTGGACAATTTCCCGGCGCTCGCGCAGTTTCCGCCCCGGGAGAAGGGGAGGAGGCCCAGTCCAGATCGTCATAGCGCACCGGCGCAGCCGGTGCCGGGGCATTGTTCCATCTTTCCAATCTCCCCCGCCGGTCCGGCAAAAGGCCGGCGGGCATAATGACGTGACAGGAGAAACGAGATGATCGGAATGGGAATCCTGCAACCGGTGGCAGTGCTCGCCATCTGGACGATGGTCATGTGGTGGTGGATGTATTTCACGCGCTTGCCCGCAGGCAAGAATATGGACCAGGAAGCCGTGCGCACGAAAGGGCCGGGCGTCCTGGACCAGCTGCTTCCGCCAGAGGCGCAGTGGAAAGCGCATAATTACAATCATCTGCACGAAGCGCCGACAGTCTTCTATGCGGTGGCTCTGCTGCTTGCGCTGGTCGGCGCCGGTGACGGGCTCGCGGCCGATCTCGGCTGGGCCTATGTCGGGCTGCGCGTGCTCCACTCGCTGGTGCAATCGCTCGGCAACAAGATCATGCTGCGCTTCGCGTTCTTCGCGCTGTCCAGCTTCGTCCTGATGGGCCTGGTGTTCCTGGCGGCGAAAGCCGTCTTCGCCGTCATCTGAGCTATCCATCGGCCGGGCAGATGCTGTCCGGCCGATGCCGACACGAAGCCGTCATGGAACGCGCCTAATTCATCCCGACCTGACAGCAGGATGGGATGCAGATGGCGCAACACAGACTCCGGAAGATCGACCAGGCCGTGCGCCGCAACGATGCGGAGCCCAAGGCAAGATTGCTCGACCGCGCTTTCGCGGTGGCTTTCCAGGGTCTCGTCTATCCCCAGATCTGGGAAGATCCGGTGGTGGACATGGAAGCGCTCGATATCCAGCCCGACAGCAATGTGGTCACCATCGCGAGCGGCGGCTGCAATGTGCTGTCCTATCTGATCGCCGATCCGGCGCAGATCGTGGCGGTCGATCTGAACACGGCCCATGTCGCGCTCAACAAGCTCAAGCTGGCCTCCGTCCGCCGACTGCCGGACTATGCCCATTTCCGCCGCTTCTTCGCGGAAGCCGATCAGGCGGAAAACGTGGCGGCCTATCGCCATCACGTCGCACCCTATCTGGATGAAGCGACACGGCGCTACTGGGAAGGCCGGGACATTGCCGGCCGCCGCCGCATTTCGGGCTTTTCGCGCGGAATCTATCGCCACGGCCTGCTGGGCGGCTTCATCGGCGCGGCGCATCTGCTCGCCCGGCTCTACCGGATCGACCTCAAGGAGATCCTCGCGGCACCGACGATGGAGGATCAGCGCCGCATCTTCGAGGACAAGCTCGCCCCGATTTTCGACCGCCGCTTCGTGCGCTGGCTGACGGATCATCCCGCCTCGCTGTTCGGCCTCGGCATTCCGCCTGCCCAGCATGCGGCCCTGGCCGGCGAGGAGCGCATGGCGGCCGTGCTGCGCCGCCGGCTGGAACGGCTGGCCTGCGGGTTCTCCGTCAGCGAGAACTATTTCGCCTGGCAGGCCTTCTCGCGCGGATACGGCAAGACGCCGGATTGCCCGCTGCCGCCCTATCTCCAGGAAACCAACTACCGGACGGTCCGCGAACGAGTCGGCCGGATCCAGGTCCGTCATGCCAATGTCACCGATCATCTCGCCTCGCAGCCCGACGCAAGCGTGGACCGCGTGATCCTGCTCGATGCGCAGGACTGGATGGACGACGCCAAGCTGACGGAATTATGGACCCAGATCACCCGCACCGCACGCCCCGCCGCCCGCGTGCTGTTCCGCACGGCGGCCGAGCCCACGCTGCTGCCCGGCCGCGTGCCAGACGAGATACTGGCCCGCTGGGATTACTGCCCGAAGCGCGCCCGCGAATTGACCGCGGCGGATCGTTCCTCGATCTATGGCGGCGTCCATCTCTACACGCTGAAACCGTGAGCGCCGCCGCCGAGGATGCCGAGCACGGGACGCTGATGGATGCGATCTATCGCCGCCAGCGCCACATCTATGACGCGACGCGGAAATACTATCTCTTCGGCCGAGACCGGCTGATCCGTGAGCTGGGCTGCAATCGGGGCGACACGGTGCTGGAATTGGGTTGCGGCACCGGTCGCAATCTCGACCGGATCGACGAATACTGGCCCAATCTGCGGCTCTATGGGCTGGATATCTCTGCCGAGATGCTGAAATCGGCTGCAGCGCGGCTCGGCCCGCGCGCCAGGCTGGCGGTGGGCGATGCGACGAGCTTCGATCCAAAGGCGCTGTTCGGGCGCACGGAGTTCGACCGGGTGGTCATCTCCTTCGCGCTTTCCATGATTCCCGATTGGGAGCGGGCGCTGCATCACGCGGTTTCGCTGCTGTCGCCGCGCGGATCGCTGCATGTCGTGGATTTTGGCGGAATGGAACGCCTGCCCTCACCCTTCCGCACCGGACTGAAGGCGTGGCTGCGAAAATTCCATGTCACGCCACGGACTGGACTGGTCATGCATGCCGAGAGCGTTGCCGCGCGGCACGCAATGCGCTGCTACGCGGTCAATGGCTTCGGGAACTACTACACGCTGCTCAAGATCGAACGCGAGAGCTGAGACCTGAAAGAACCGTTCGCCTGAGCTTGTCGAAGGGCCGCTTTCCCCTTCAGCCACAGCAGAAAAGGAAGGACGGTCCTTCGACAAGCTCAGGACGAACGGGAGCTAAGCTTAGCTTAAGCTCCCACCGTCTGCCGTTGCACATGCTCCAGCGTGGCGAGGAAGCGTTCCGCATCCAGCGCGGCCATGCAGCCCGTGCCGGCTGCCGTCACCGCCTGGCGATAGACGTGGTCCATCACGTCGCCGCAGGCGAACACGCCGGGGATCGCGGTCTTGGGCGTGCCGGGTTCGACCAGCAGGTAGCCGGCCTCGTCCATCGCGAGCTTGCCCTTGAACAGCTCGGTCGAAGGCGCATGGCCGATCGCCACGAACGCGCCCTGCGTCTCGAACACGCTCTTCTCGCCCGTCTTGGTGTCGATCAGCTCGAGGCCCGTCAGGCCACCGGCGAATGGCTCGCCCAGGAACGCGTCGACCGCCTTGTTCCACAGCACGGTGATCTTGGGATGGGCGAAGAGGCGGTCCTGCAGGATCTTCTCCGCACGCAGCTCGTCCCGGCGGTGGATCAGGGTCACGTCATCGCTGTGATTGGTGAGGTAGAGCGCTTCCTCGACCGCCGTGTTGCCGCCACCGATGACCGCGACCTTCTTGCCGCGATAGAAGAACCCGTCGCAGGTGGCGCAGGCGGA
>CAMLQG010000120.1 GCA_946482075.1 uncultured Erythrobacteraceae bacterium | reverse complement strand
AGCCTCCGGTCGATCCGCCGCCCGCAATGAAGCTCGCGACGATCCAGGTCAGCAGGGCTCCGAGCACCAGGGCCTTCAGCAAAATCATGTGCTTTCCCTCCACCACCATCCAGTGTCCGGAACCTGCTAGCAGGAAACGCGCGCAAGGCCATCCATATGTGGTCTGCGCTGCGATATCGTGGTTCTCAGGAACAGGGCACAATTGCACGATCAGCATAGTCTTGCTGCACCCTGTCCGCCTCGCCATTCGCCTGCTCCACCTATAATCGGGTTTCTTGAACAAGGCGCTGCGCCGCCGCGCCATCATGGGAGAGTGCGATGTCCGTTTTCCTTCTCGCCGCAGTCGATCGCAAGAATCTCGAGGCCTATCAGGCCTATGAGGATGGCGGCGTGGCGAGCGTCGCGAAATACGGGATCGAGCCGCTGGCGATCAGCGACGACATCCATACGATCGAAGGCAAGGCACCCGCCAGCCGGATCGTGCTGCTCCGCTTCAAGGATCAGGAAACGCTCGATGCCTGGTACAATTCGCCGGAATATCAGGGCGTCCTTCCGATCCGGCTGGCGAATGCCGATACCCCCTTCGTGGTCTCTTTCGCCGGTCTTTCCTGATCGGGCGATCCTAGACCAAAGCGGCCCGCCGCTCCGCCTTCTCGATCAGCCCCGACAGGCTGCTGGCATAGTGGTGGGCGTATTTGAGGCCGAACAGCGTGCCCGCGATATTGGCCTGTTCATATGCATCGAGCCTCGCCAGCACCGCCAGCGCGCCGATCGTGACGTAGACGCCACCATAGACGGCGAACCAGTCGAGACGCTGTTCGCTGATCTCCGGGCCGCCGGCTTCGCGGTATAGCTCGAGGAATTCCGCCCGGTCGACCCTGTCGCCGATCCCGGCGAAGAGCATGGCGAAATCCTCGGCCGGATCGCCGATGCGCGAGTTCTCCCAGTCGAGGAGCGCGTTCAGCCGGCCATCCTCGATGATCATGTTGTGCAGCCCGATATCGCCATGGATCAGGCTCAGCGGGCCGTCCTCGTCGGGCACGTTGGCGCGCAGCCAGGCGATCGCTTCGGCAAGGATGGGGGAGCCCTTGACGCCGTTTGCGGGCATCTGCCCGGCCCAGTAATCGACCAGGCCGAGCGAATTGGCCCTGAGGCTCGGATAGTCCAGCCACTTGCCGAGATGCGAGGAAGCGATGAGCGGATCGGCGCGGTCGAGCGGGGTGGTGTGGATGCGCGCCATGGTGGATGCGAGCATGCGCAGGACGTCCCGCGGGATCGCATCCTCCGAACCCTTCATCGTGCCCATGACCGATCCCGCGACCCGGCGGCTGACGAAGAAGCGCCGTCCGAGCTTCCCGATGTCGTCCTCCAGCCAGAGCGGCTCGGCCAGCGGCAGACCGGCGCGATAGGCCATCAGAACCACGGGAAATTCGCAGGCGACGTCCATGCCGTCGAGGTCCATGAACTTCACCGGCGGTTCGACCCGCGCGACGAGGCGTTGCGGGCCGTTCACCGCGTCCCGTGTCTCGATCATCACGGTGAACTTGGAGAAGCCGCCGGGAAACATCGCGAAGTCGGTGACTTCCAGATCCGTCCATTCGGGCCAGCGGGCTCGTAGATAGGTTTCGAATTCGTCGCAGCCGAACAGTGTTGCCGGCTGGGTCACGCCGCCATCGTTCAGCCGATGAGTGTAGAGCGCGAGCTCCCATTCGGTCGCGGCGCGGATGAAAGCGAGGGCAGTCGGATCGGCGCGTCCCACGATCCCGCCGACGCAGCTTTCCAGCGCTGCCGCTACCCGGCCAATCGCAGCGTCGAGCAGCGCACCGTGAAGCGTCTCGGGCGGTACTTCGGGCGGAAACGGGTCCGCGATCTCGCCCAGCAGCTCGCGCCCCTGCGCAACGAGCGCCAGGCCCTGTGCATGATACGCCTGGTAGAAGGCCGGCTCCTCGCGCAAGGCGAGTTCGTTGGCGCACGTATCGATCACTCCTAGGAGCGCAAGCACTTCGGGTTCCGCTCCACGGCTCCCGATCATCGTGGCAGCGCTGCGGATCGCCCGCAGCAGGGTCTCGCGGCTCGGCGTCACGGTTTCTACAGCTCCCATGCAGTACTGCTTTTGAAGCCAGCCTAGGCGCTGGTCCGCCAATTGGCAGGCCGCTTGCGTGCCTTGCGCTCGGCGGACATTCTATGTGCCCGATCACGGCAGCCGCGCAATGCTGGCAAATGGCCGCCGGACAAGGTAGTCTAGACATCATAGAGATAGACTTCGGAGAGAAAAATTCATGGAAAACGGTGTTCGCCCCGGGGATTCCGCTGTGCAGGCCTATGACGCCATCGTGGTCGGCGCGGGCTTTTCCGGCATGTATGCGCTTCATCTCCTGCGCCAGCGCGGCCTTTCCGCCCGTGTCTTCGAGGCGGGGGACAATGTCGGCGGGACCTGGTACTGGAACCGCTATCCGGGCGCGCGTTGCGACGTGGAAAGCATCAATTACCAGTACGGCTTTTCCGACGAATTGCAGCGCAACTGGAACTGGACGGAGCGTTATCCCACCCAGCCCGAAATCATGCGCTACATGGATTATGTCGCCGACACGCTCGATCTGCGCCGCGACATCCAGTTCCAGACGCGCGTGACGTCCGCCCATTATGATGAGGCGGCCCGCCTGTGGACCGTGCGCACCGACCAGGGCGACGTCGCCACCGCCCGCTTCTGCATCATGGCTACGGGCTGCCTGTCCGCCGCGCAGGTGCCGAACATCGCGGGCCTCGATAGTTTCGAGGGCGAATGGTATCATACGGGCCAGTGGCCGCATGAAGGCGTGGATTTCGCCGGCAAGCGCGTGGCCGTGATCGGCACCGGTTCCTCCGGGGTCCAAGCGATCCCCGTGATCGCGGAACAGGCCGCGGATCTTACGGTCTTCCAGCGCACGCCCAATTTCAGCCTTCCGGCCTTCAACCGCCCTCTGCAGGCGGGCGAACACGAGAAGGCCAAGGACAGCTTCATGGAGGACCGCCGTCGCGCCGAATACACCCCGGCAGGCGCGAACTACCCCTATAATGATCAAAGCGCGCTCGCCGTCTCGCGCGAGGAGGTCTATGCCGAACTCGAGAAGCGCTGGACCGAAGGCGGCTTCGCTTTCCTGGGCGCGTTCAACGATATCGCGGTGAACCCGGACGCCAACATGATCGTCGCGGAATTCGTGCGGAGGAAGATCGCGGGCGTGGTCAAGGATCCGCAAACCGCCGCGCTGCTCACGCCCACGGACCATCCGTTCGGCACCAAGCGGCTCTGCCTCGACACCAATTATTTCGAGACGTTCAACCTGCCCCATGTCCATCTGGTCGATGTCCGGGCGAACCCGATCGAACGCATTTCCCGGAAGGGGATCATCGCCGGGGGCAAGGAACATGAAGTCGATGCGATCGTCTTCGCGACCGGCTTCGATGCGATGACCGGCGCGCTCAACAATATCGACATCAGGGGTGTCGGCGGAGCGAAGCTCAAGGACAAGTGGGAGGCCGGACCGCGCGTCTATCTCGGCCTGATTTCGGCCGGCTTCCCGAACATGTTCCTGGTGACCGGTCCGGGCAGCCCGTCCGTGCTTTCGGTCGTCATCCTCGCGATCGAGCAGCATGTCGAATGGATCATGGAATGCATCGACTATATGCGCTTGCATGGCCTCCGGACGATCGATGCGGAAGGATCGGCGGAGGACGGCTGGGTCGAACACGTCAACGACGTCGCCAACGCCACGCTGATGCCGCAGGCCAACAGCTGGTATATGGGCGCAAACGTGCCCGGAAAGCCCCGGATATTCATGCCCTATGTCGGCGGACTCGATAATTACCGCCGCAAGTGCGAGGCTGTCGCCGCGGCGGGCTATGAAGGCTTCACGTTCGAGCGGGAACGCGAACTGGTCGACTGATCGCCCGGATTTCGGGGAGCGCCGAAACATTTTCGGCCGAACGCGCCACGCCCTGTTGACAGGGCCGCGTGCTCCCCGCTATCGGCGCGCTCCTACCCGGCACGGTGCGACATGGCATCGTGTCCCGTGCCCAGATGGCGGAATTGGTAGACGCACCAGCTTCAGGTGCTGGCGCTCGCAAGGGCGTGGAGGTTCGAGTCCTCTTCTGGGCACCATTTTCCTGTTCATTGACGTTCATCCCCGGTTGCAAAAGCCCCGGGTTTCTGCGAAAAATCAGCAGTTGGTGTTCGGTTGCGTTCACACTTGTCCGTCCTTAATCGGCGGCTGGTGGGGGCCTTCACGGGGGCCTTCATGTGATCTGGGGGCCTAAAAACGCCCCGTTTTGCGGAAAAGGCCCCCAATGGCCCTGAACGACACTTTGATTCGAGCCGCCAAGGCCCGGCAGAAAGACTGGAAACTGGCGGATGAGAAGGGTTTGTACCTTCTCGTGACCCCTGGGGGCTCGAAGCTGTGGCGCGTCAAGTTTCGGGTGAGCGGGAAGGAAAAGAAGCTTTCGCTGGGGGCTTATCCGGAGATCAGTCTCAAGGAAGCCCGGCGGTTGCGCGACGAGGCCCGCTCGGCGCTGGCCACCGGTACGGATCCGGCACGTCGCAAGCAGGACGAGAAGATCGCCGCTAAGCTTGGCGCCGCGAATAGCTTTGAAGCGATCGGCGAGGAGTTTCTCGAGAAGCGGGAGAAAGAGGGGCTTGCGGACACGACATTGTCCAAAAGCCGCTGGTTTCTCGATCTCCTCCGACCCAGCATCGGCAAACGTCCGATTGCTGAGATTACACCGCACGAGATTTTGCAGGCCCTGAGAAAGATCGAGGGCGCCGGCAAGCGTGAGACCGCTAATCGTGTGCGCTCGTTCGCCAGCCGGGTGTTTCGCTATGCCATTGCGACGGTTCGCGCTGATGCTGATCCAGCACATGCGCTAAGGGGCGCGCTCGCATCGCCGATAGTGAAACACTACGCAGCGATAACGGACGCGGTCGAGCTAGGGAGGCTCCTGCGCGCCATCGACACCTATTCCGGCGAACCAGCCACCATCTACGCTTTGAAGCTGACACCGCACGTGTTCCAGCGTCCCGGCGAGGTACGTCAGATGCGGTGGAACGAACTGGATCTGGAAAAAGCCGTGTGGACCATTCCAGCCGCGCGAATGAAGCAGCGCAAGGAGGCCCATGCCGTGCCTTTATCCATTCAAGCGATCGAACTGATACGCGGCATGGTCGGGCTCTCGAGCCATTCCGAGTTCGTATTTCCTTCGGCAAGGTCCAAAGATCGTCCGATGTCCGAAAATGCCATCAATGGCGCGTTGAGGCGGTTGGGGTACGGCGGCACCGAAATGACCGCACACGGCTTTCGCACCACTGCCAGCTCCCTTTTGAATGAAAGCGGCAAGTGGAACCCTGACGCGGTCGAGCGCGCACTTTCGCATGCCGACAAGAATGCCGTTCGCGGGATCTATAATCGGTCACCGTACTGGAAAGAGCGGGTCGCAATGGCGCAATGGTGGAGTGATCATCTCGATCAGCTCCGCACGGGCGCGGAGATCGTACCGTTTCCTGAGAAGGAGACTGGATGAAGTTTCACCGGACATCCCGTCCGATGAAAGCAAGCGGCCCGACAAAGTGCAGCAACACGATGCCGGGCCTGACCACAAACGTCTTACTAGGAGACGAACATGGCTACCGATGCCCCTATCATGGGAGCTGCAAGCGCGGCTACCTTCGACCCAATCGCCTGGTTGTCCCATTTTGAATCCTTGGGTGGCGGATATTTTGTCACGGATGCCAGGGCAGGCCTCTGCATCGCATATGAAGGCACGACGTGCGAAGAGCAGGAGGCCGCCCGGGAATTACTGCAGGGCCTGTCGGATGCTGAGCGTTGTGATCTGATTACCCATCTTCGCCAGCATGCCTCATCTTCGCATCAACCCGATTTGAACGCTAAACCTTCGGAGTACGTTAGGACCGATCCCGCCACTCGGCCGTCCACAGGCGAATCCTCGCCTGGTGACCAGCCGAAAGGATCAAGCGAAGTGAACATGATGAGCGCCATTCTTGCCGACGATTTTTGTGCAGTTGATTGCACAGACACGATCCTACCGGAGGTGCCTGCGGCTGGGCGCACATGGGCAGAACTGATGAGTGCATATCTGGCTGCCAAAGTCGAGGAGGGCGAATACGCAGACAAGGTCTGGAACCCCGCATTCGAGAGAGCGAGGGCGTTCGAAGCCAAGATGGGCCCCGCTCTGAAAGGTCCGGATCAGGGGAAAGTTCGTGAGGCTTTACGCGCTCAATTTCCAGACGAATTTATCCCGGAAGACGTGAACGACGAGATAGAGCGACTTCAGAACGTTCGCTGCGATCTCGAAGATGCGTTGATTGGCTTTCCTGCGCCTGATGGGGCAGCTCTTATTTGGAAGCTGGATTACGTGCTGGAAGACCGCGATGGCGACGGCAGCGTTTCCTGCTGGAACTTGGATTTTCTCAAACAAACAATTGCTGATTACCGCCGGATGCTCAGCAACGAGCCAGCCGGCGAAGTTTCTGCCATCGTGAAGGAGCGCGGCTCGGTTTGGCAAGAAGCGCTCGCTGCATATCAGAAGGCGGCTGAGTACGAAGTAAGCCTCCGGGGGATGCACAATGACGCCGAGCATGTGGCAGTTGATTCCAGCGATCCGGTATTAGCGGTGATGGAGCGAGCTTGGACGGACGCGCTTTCCGACCGTGCGGCTCATTGGCGAGCGCTCGCCGGAACAGATGTCTCCAGCATTACAGAATTGCTCGAAAAGATCGCAGTCATAAGGGCTGACGAGATGCTGGACGGTGACGCTGGCGAAGGCGTTCCGGTAATTGATGCGATTGCCACCGACCTTCAGCGGCTGGGCGCCCGGGATCCTGCCGAACAGGCGGCCTGGGAAGCCGCTATGGCTGCGTTTGAGGAAGCGAGGGAGGATTACGATCGGCACCATGAAAATGTCTACATCCCACTCGCCAATGAGGTTGCTCTAGTAGCACCTCGACCGGAGATGTCTTTCGAAGTGACAGCCACGAATGGCCAGACTGCGCATTATGACGTGTGGCACAGCAATCTGCATGAGTGGGACAATCACCCTTCGAAACTGGTTCGTGAGAAAGGCGCAGCGGTACGGGAAGCTTGGCTCGCTCATAACGAGGCTACTAAACGGTTGGGGTTGGATGACGCATGCGATGAGGGCGAACGCCTCTCGTCTCTCCAATGCGATCGAGAAGGCGATCTCATTCTGATGCGCGCTCCAGATCTTTCGGCTTTCCATTGGAAGCTGGAGCAACTGTTCGGGCCCGGTGCACGGAAAGCGAACGAAAGCAGTCCCTCATGGTGTGCAGCGTGGATTGAAGCTGTGATGCGCTGTGAATCGGCCTGCAATATTGACCCCGGTTCTGGGGTAATCGGCGTCCAAAATT
>CAMLQG010000119.1 GCA_946482075.1 uncultured Erythrobacteraceae bacterium | reverse complement strand
GAGGGGCAGCACCTATATTTCCATGTTGGCGAGTGAGGTGGCGCCCCTCCCCCTTACCCCTCCCCTGAAGGGGAGGGGGGATTGGCGCACCCCGTCACCGGCTCGCCATCTGTGAAACGCACCGCCCGCTGGTTCGCATCGGGCAGCATGATCCCGTTTTCCCGGAACAGCTTCCAGCAGCGCTTGAGCACGTCGCTGCGCACGTTCGCCAGCCCTTCTTCCGGATCGTTGATCCAGATGCGGATCTCGAAAGCGGCGCCCAGGGGCGTGAATTCGGTGATCCAGGCGGTGGGGGTGGGGCTGGGGAGAACGCGGCCCGCCTCGCGCGCGGCTTGCAGCATCAGCCTTTCGGCAAGCTCGATATCGGCGCCATGCGCCACGGTCACAGCCACGCGCACGCGCACGTCGCGGCTGGAATAGGACCAGTTCTCGACCTGATTGATCATCAGGTTCTCGTTCGGGATCAGATATTCCTTCTTGTCGCGCGTGGTCACGGAAACCGCACGGATGCCGATCTTCTTGACCTGGCCGACCGTGTTGGAGACTCCATCGTTCACAGCGATCACGTCGCCCGGCTTGATCGAGCGATCCATCAGGAGGATGATCCCGGCAAGCAGGTTGCCGAAGGTCTTCTGCAGGCCGAAGCCGACCGCGAGGCCAAAGGCGCCGGAGAACACGGTGAGCGCGGTCAGGTCGATGCCGAGAATGTCGATCCCGATCAGGAGCGCGACGATCCAGACGACGATCGCGGCGATCTTCTCGCCCAACAGCATTTCCGTGGGATCGAGCCGGGTCAGGCGGCGCACGATGCGCTTGATCCCCAGGCTGGCGATCCGTGCACCGAGATAGACGGCGAGCACGACCAGGATCACGAGGATCGCGCGGTAGATCGAGATGCGGCTGGCGCCGACGTCAAAGCCGATGCTGTCGAGCAGCGCGGTGAATTCAGGGAAGTTGCGCGGCCAGTTCAAGCGGCGCTCCAGGCGGAGAAGGCGTGGGCCATGTCCGCGATCAGATCCTCCGGTTCCTCCAGTCCGATAGAAAAGCGCACGCCCAGCCGGTCCTCGCGGTCCATGCCGGCGGGCGGCCAGGGGGATTCGCTGCGGCCCGGATCGAAGGGCACGACGAGACTTTCGAACCCGCCCCAGCTATAGCCGATCCCGAACAGTTCCAGGGCATCGATGAAGCGGGCGCGGGCCGCATTGTCGCCGCCCTTGAGGATGATCGAGAACAGCCCGCAGCCGCTCTTGAAGTCGCGCAGCCAGAAAGTGTGGCCCGGCGCGCCCGGCAGCATCGGGCAGAGCACGCGGGCGACTTCGGGCCGCTCGGCCAGCCATCTGGCGATCGTCAGCGCGGAAGCGGTCTCCCGCTCCAGCCGCAATTGCAGCGTGCGCAGGCCGCGAAGCGCCAGAGCCGCATCGTCGGGCGAGACCACTTGGCCCAATTGCTGAGACGTGCGGCGCAGCTTGCGGTACATCGCCTCGCGCGCGCTTACGCTGCCCATCATCAGGTCCGAATGGCCGCCGACATGCTTGGTGAGCGACATGATCGCGATATCGCAGCCCCGTTCAAGCGCGGGGAAGCCCAGCGGCGTGGCCCAGGTGTTGTCGATCAGGCTGACCGCACCCTTGGCCCGCGCGATGGCGGCCAGCGCGGGTATGTCGCAGACTTCCAGCGTCTGGCTGCCGGGCGCTTCGAACAGCACGGCCTTCGTGCGTTCGCAGAAACGCGCCGCGAAGCCCGCCACGTCCATCGGATCGAAGAAGCGCGTCTCCACGCCCATATTCGCCAGCAGCCCACGCGCGATGTTCCGGCTCGGCTCATAGGCGTTGTCCGTCATCAGCAGGACGTCGCCCGATTTCAGCACCGTGATAAGCGCGGCTGCGATAGCGGCGACGCCGCTGGGATAGAGCAGCGTGCCGGCCGCTTCCGGCTCCAGTTCCGTCAGCGCCTGGGCCAGCGCCCATTGAGTGGGCGCGCCCCGGCGGCCGTAATAGAACAGCCCGTCCTCGTTGGCCTTGCCGCCTTCCTTCAGCGCGGCGGTGTTCTCGTAGAGATGGGTGCTCGCGCGCCAGACCGGCGGATTGACCACCGCCCCCGTCCATTCCGCGCGCCGTCCGGCCGTGACGAGACGGGTTCCGGTGCCCTGCTTGCTATCGTCCTTGCGCTGCATGGGCGGACGCTAGAGCGGGATCGGGGGAAGGGAAAGCATCAAAACCCGTTCGTCCCGAGCTAGTCGAAGGGCCGCTTTTCCCTTCCCCCCGACAGAAGAAGGAAGACCGTCCTTCGACAAGCCCAGGACGAACCGATCGGAAGCTCACTCTAGGCCGGAACCGCCAATGTCCGCTGGCCGATCTCGGAATAGATGCGCGGGCCGAGGTCGAGGCGGAAAGGCCGCAGGCCTGCGCCGGGGCCGGCGGGACGCTGGCCGACCAACGATGTGCGCAGCAGTGCCATTTCAAGGCCTTCCGCCTCGATCCTGAGACGCGCCAGCGGCACGAACAGCGCGGCTTCGCCCCGCCGCACCACGCGGATCGAGCGGATCGGCAGCACCAGATCGCCGCTGAGGAAAATGCTCTGGCCCGGCAGCATCGTGGGCACCTTGTGCTGGATCTCCAGCGCTTCGCCCTCATTGGCCATCTGCTCTTCCATCGAGAGCGAGGAATGGGCCGAGACCATATCGCCGCCCACCGATATGTCGCGGATCGGCCGATCCGACATGTTGGTGAGCGTGATCCGGTAAGCCAGTGTCGCTTTCATCAGCGTGACGCTGAGCCGGGTGACTTCGAATGCGCAGCGCAACGGCAGGGCGGCTTCGTCCAGTTCTTCCTGGTCAAGCGCTTCCTCGATCTCCCTAGCCTTGGCCTGCGCCGGGGTCAGGCGCGGTTCGGCAGACGGCTGCGGGGCCTGCGGCACGCGCGGGCGCGGCGGCTCGATCATCGGCACGGCGACCCGCGATTCGCTGCGTACGAAGCGATGCCATGCGAGCGCGATGGCGGCGATCACCAGCGCGAGCATGGCTGCCAGCATGCCCCAGCGGAAAGTGGCGGTTTCGGTGATCGAACCGCTTTCGGCTTGTGCGGCGGGTGCCGGCGTTTCGTTTGCAGCGCTCGGAAGCGGGGGCAGGGCGCTTGTCGGTGCAACAGGTGTTTGCGGTGGGGCCGGCGTATTGTCCGAAACGGTGGATGCAGGCGCGGCGGACGGTGCCGCGATCGGAGCGGACGGAGTCGTCGGCGCCGGTGCGGCCGCAGGCGTGTCGCGCGGAGACGCCGGATTCCGGACTGGCGCCTGCGCGCGCGGTGCAGCCGCGGGTTGTGGTTCGGGTGCGGGGATCGCGACCACGGGCGCAGGCGTGGATGGGCGCGGTGTGGGGCGCGGAGCGCGGGGCGTGGCGATGCCATCCGTCACCGGGCCCTGCGCTTCGGGCTGGCGCTGGGACGGGGGCAGGCTGAAGCCTTCGAGCGAAGAATCCGTCTGCTGTGCATGCGCCGACCGGGTCAGCACCGGCTGGGCGAGCATCGCCGCAACCGCAAGGGCCAGCATCGGAAATGGTCTGCTCTTCATCTCTACCGTCATCGTCGCGCCGCCAGCGTGTCATGGCCCGGCGCTGCGCGCTATTAACCCTTCGGACGCAAACTTCAAACCGGTGACTTGTATCAACCCGTCGATAGCGGCATCAGCGAGACATGAACGACACAATTCCTCCGCAGGATTCCGGTCGCCCGCTGCATCTCGGCCAGGCGAGCACGCTGCCCGCATCACCGGAAGCGGCCGTGCTCGATTACGTGCCCAATCCGCGGACCGGCACGCTCTATCTTGTGCGTTTCGCCGCACCCGAATTCACGTCGCTCTGCCCGGTCACCGGCCAGCCCGATTTCGCGCATCTCGTGCTCGATTATGCACCGGGCGACCGAATCGTGGAATCGAAATCACTGAAGCTGTTCCTCGGTTCGTTCCGCAACCATTGCGGCTTCCATGAAGACGTGACGGTGGGCATCGGCCAGCGGCTGGCGGAGGAAATGCGCCCGAAATGGCTGCGGATCGGCGGCTACTGGTATCCGCGCGGCGGCATCCCGATCGACGTGTTCTGGCAGACCGGCGCGCCGCCTGAAGGGCTTTGGGTGCCCGATCAGGGCGTCGCTGCCTATCGCGGCCGGGGTTGAGTTGTGACAGATAGAAGAAGGAGAGAAAGTCCATGCCGTCACGCCGTTCCGATATCGAGATGTCGATGGATGAAATCCGCGCCTATCTGCGCGACCAGGAAAGGCTGATCCTGGTTTCCAACGGGTCCAACGGCTTCCCGCATCCGATGCCGATGAACTTCCTGTTCGACGATCAGGACCGCTATGTGGTGACCACCTTCCGCAAGAGCCAGAAAGTGAAGAATATCGAGCGTGATCCGCGTTGCGCGCTGCTGGTCGAATCCGGCAGTGCCTATTCAGAACTGAAATCGGTATTGGCCTATGCCGATGCCGAGATCGTCGACGTGCCGGAAGAAACTGCCAAGGTTATGGCTGCACTGGCCGAAAAGGAAGCTCGGCGCGGGGGCATGGAACTGAGCGAGGCCGCCAAGGCCCAGGCGCTGGCGAGCGCGCCCAAGCGGGTGATCATCCGCTACAAGCCAACGGACTATATCAGCTGGGATCACACCAAGCTGAGTGGAAAGTATTGAAGGGTTCTCCCGACCTGTAAAACCGTTCGCCCTGAGCTTGTCGAAGGGCCGCCTTTTGTTCCAGCGAGAGCGAGGGGAAGAACTGTCCTTCGACAAGCTCAGGACGAACGGAACTGGGATGTGCGGGTCGACTGCAATGTCTGCTACCGGGTGAAAGCGGACATTCTGTTTTGTCTCGTCATCCCAGCTCAGGCTGGGATCTCGTGCGGCTAGGTGGTGTCCCCTCCACAGCGATCCCAGCCTGCGCTGGGATGACGAGTGGGGCGGGGATAACGAACCATGGGAACGACCGCTATGGATCGCTTTCTGCCATACGGAATTGTCTATGCGACCTGCTGGTCTCAGAAACCGTTTTCCTACATCGCGGAAATCTGCCTTAAGCTCGTGAATGAGCCTGGCGCCTTCCTCCTCCGCTATTCACATCCCCTTCTTCGTCATTCCCGCGGAGCCGCAGGCGTGGCGAAGCCACAACGCGGGAATCCACGGGAATGGCGAAGGGAAGGTTGGAAAGTCACACGTTGAACATGCACGCGGTCGGTGGCGGGGTGCGATCGCCTCGATAGAAAAAATTGCAAATCCAAATACTTGCATTCATCGTTCGAGCGTGCCGACCCCTCCGCCACTCGAAAACCCAACCGCACTTTCTTCCCGTTCAGCGTCAACCAGCGCCGCTGCTCAGGCGACGTTGCGCAGGCGCTGGTCTTCCAGGATGAGATCCGCCGCGCGCCAGCCGAAGGCCATGGCGGGGCCGTTGGTGTTGCCCGAAGGCAGGCCCGGCATCGCGCCGCAATCGACCACGCGCAACCCGTCCACGCCGCGCACGCGGCAGCGGCTGTCCAGCACGGCGGTGGCATCGTTGCCCATGCGCGTGCTGCGCACGCCATGCGTGCCGCAGGTCGCGCCATTATACATGGCTTCGAGGATCTCCTCGTCCGTCCGGATCTTGTCGCCGGGCGCCACTTCGCGCTCGATATAGGGCGTGATCGCCGGCTGCGACATGTAGCGGCGGATGTAGCGCATCATGTGGATCGCGACTTCTCGGTCGTAATCGGTGCTGAGCCAGTTGGGCTTGATGTCGAGCGGCGCGGTGGGATCGGTGGAAGTGATCCGGATGGTACCTTCGCTCGTGAGCTGGAGCATCTGCGAATAGATCGACATGCCCGGCTTGTGTTCGACCTTGGGCAGCGGGTTTGCGGCGTTCTCGCCTTTCGGGCGGATCATCGTGGTCCCGCCGAGATAAAGCTGCACGTCCGGCGTCCTGGCTTCCGGATGGACTTTCACGAAAGCGCCCACTTCCAGCGGCCCTGTCGCCAGCGGGCCGGTATGGGTCGCGACATACTGGATCATGCTGCCCAGCAGGCCGATACCCCGGAAGCGGTGGTTGAGGCCCTTGTCGTTCTTGAGGCGATAGGTGGTGGTGAAGCCGAGATGTTCGAGCATCCGCGCGCCGACATCGGGGCTGTCCTGCAGCACGCCGATCCCCAGCGATTGCAGGAGGTCGCCCGGCCCGATGCCTGAAAGCTGGAGGATGCGCGGGCTTTCCATCGCGCCGGCGGACAGGATGATCTCGCCCCGGCAGCGGAACGTGACCGGCCGCCCGTTCACCCGCGCAGCGACGGCGCTGGCGCGGCGGCCTTCGAACACCACCTTTTCCACCAGCGTATCGGTCACGATCGTCAGGTTCGCACGATGCTTGACCGGGTTGAGGAAGGACAGCGCCGAGCTCTGCCGGCGGCCGTTCTTGATATTGTGGCTGAAATAGCCGACCCCTTCCAGGTCCTCGCGATTGAGGTCTTCCTTGCGGGTCAGGCCCATCTGCTCGCCGGCCTTGATCAGGTTTTCGGCCAGCGGGTAACGGACCTTGCCTGCGCTGATATGCACCGCGCCGCCGGCCCCACGCACGCCGTCATCGCCCAGCTCGTGATCCTCGATCGAACGATAGGCTTCCTTCATATGCGCCCAGTCCCACAGCGGGCCGGCTTCCCTGGCCCATACGGCGAAATCGCTCGGCTGGCCGCGGGCATAGATCATCCCGTTGATGGAGGAGGATCCGCCCAGGCCGCGCCCGCGCACCCAGCCTTCCTTGACGTCGGTCCCGTTGCCGCGCGGCTGGCCCACGGCGTAATGCGAGCAGTGGTCGGGATCGAGCACGAGCTTGGAGAAGCCCTTGGGAATCTTGATCAGGTAATTCGTATCCTTCGGCCCCGCTTCGATCAGGAGCACCCGGTTGGCGGGATCTTCGGAGAGCCGGTTGGCGAGCACGCAGCCGGACGACCCTGCGCCCACGATGATGTAATCGAATTCCTGTTCCAAGGCCTGCTCCCGCGATTGTCCGCCGGGGCTGGGGCCCTCTTGCGGAATTCCGCGCGGAGCATTGCCAAGCCGGGCCGCAATGGCAAGATCGGCGGGCCGATCTTGCGGTCAGGGACATTTTATTCGTCAGGACGAATTCGGCGTGCGGGCTCAGACCTGCTTGTCGGGCCGATCGCTTTCGGACCAGCCATCGATCGTGAAGCGCATGTGTTCAAGCACCGAAGGATGGATCGGATCGTCGAATTCCAGCCCTACGACGGAATGTTCCCGCCAGCGGACCTTCGCCTGGATCGGGCCGATCGAACCGATGCGGATGCTGATATACCTGCCTTCGGCCAGGCTCGAAAAGCGGTCGAACATACGGCAGCCATGTCGGGAAAGATCGGTGACGACCACGTCCCGAGCCACTCCGCGTCCGGTCCTGTACCGGCTCTGGATCTTCACCGTGTGCCGAAAATCGTCTCGTTTTTCCATTTCGCCGCCGCGAATCTTTGCAAAGCCATTCTATGCCTATGTTGCAGTGCGCAAAAGGCGGAAAACGTTTCCTCGTGCCGGATAGACAGGGTGTGCCTTGCGCCGGATGACGTGTTGCAGACGGCTGGTCAGCGCATCAGCATCATGATGCCCCAGGACAGGCCGGTGCTGGCCAGAAACAACGGCCAGGACCATTGGATA
>CAMLQG010000118.1 GCA_946482075.1 uncultured Erythrobacteraceae bacterium | reverse complement strand
CAGATGAAGGACCGGCTCGCGCGCATCGACGGCGTGGGCGAGGTTCGCATCTTCGGCGCTCGTGACTTTGCGATGCGCGTCTGGATCGATCCGGGAAGAGCTGCGGCCCGCAACATGACCGCGGGCGAGATCGTCGAAGCGATACGGGCGCAGAACGTCCAGGTCGCCGCCGGCTCAATCGGCAAGCCCCCCGAAGCCAGCGGGCCGGCCTTCGAACTCAATCTGGAAGCGCAGGGCCGCTTCACCACGCCCGAGCAATTCGCAAACATCGTGATCAAGAGCGATACGGAGGGACGGCTGACCCGGCTTTCGGACGTGGCCCGCGTCGAACTCGGCGCCGAAGATTACGGCATCAACACCTATCTCAGCGGCCAACCTTCGCTGGGCATCGCGATTTTCCAGCGGCCGGGCAGCAATGCGCTCGCATCCGCCGATGCGGTTATGGCCGAACTCAAGACCATGTCGGGCCGCTTCCCGGCCGGGCTGGAATATCGCGTCATCTACAATCCGACCGAATTCATCCGGGAATCCGTCAATGCCGTGCAGGATACGCTGTTCGAAGCGGTGATCCTCGTGGTCATCGTCATTCTCGTGTTCCTTCAAAGCTGGCGCGCGGCCATCATCCCGGTGCTGGCCATCCCCGTGTCGCTCATCGGCACGTTTGCGGTGCTGGCCGGCGTCGGCTATTCCCTGAACAATCTATCGCTCTTCGGCCTGGTCCTGGCCATCGGGATCGTGGTCGACGATGCGATCGTGGTGGTCGAGAATGTCGAGCGCAATCTCGAACACGGGATGACCCCGCGGGAAGCCGCGCACCGTTCGATGGACGAGGTGTCGACTGCGCTTGTCGCCATCGTCCTGGTGCTGTGCGCCGTCTTTGTGCCCACGATGTTCCTCACCGGCCTGACCGGCGAATTCTATCGCCAGTTCGCCGTGACGATCTCGACCGCGACGATCATCTCCCTGGTCCTTTCGCTGACTCTGTCGCCCGCGCTAGCAGCCTTGCTGCTCAAGCCCAAGAGCGAGGAGGAACCGGACGGCCGCTGGGCGCGCATGGCCTATATCGGGGGCAAGCGCTTCAATGCCGCGTTCGATCGTTTGAGCAACTGGTACGCCAGTTCCACCCGGCGGTTGCTCTCCGTGCGGGGCCCGGTCCTGGCGATCTACGGCGTGCTGGTTCTGCTGACCGGCCTGCTGTTCGCCGCCACGCCCACCGGTTTCGTACCGACGCAGGACCAGGGCTATGTGCTGGCGGCCACCTTCACGCCCCCCGGCACATCCCTCGCCCAGACCGACAAGGTGCTGCGCGAGACATCCGCCAGGATGATGAAGATCCCCGGCGTGAAGGGCGCCGTGATGCTCACCGGCTATCACGGCCCGAGCGGCACCGTGGCGCCCAATGCGGCGGCGGCATTTCTCGTCTTCGACAGTTTCGAGGAACGGGCAAGGCACGGCTACACGGAGGCCACCATCATGGCCGAAGCCCGCAAGATCGCGGGCGGGATTCAGGAAGGCCGCGTATTCGTCATTCCCCCGCCGCTAATCCGCGGGATCGGCACCGGCGGCGGTTTCAAGCTGATGGTCCAGGATCGTGCCGGGATTGGCTACGATGAACTCAACAAGATCGTCTGGGGCGTGGTGGGCGAAGGAAACAAGGACCCCAACCTTGCGATGGTGCACACCAAGTTCGAGGTATCCGCGCCGCGCATCTATGCTGATGTGGATCGTGCCAAGGCCGATATGATCGGGGTTTCGCCCAGCAGGATATTCGAGACACTGCAGGTCTATCTCGGTTCCGCCTATGTGAACGACTTCAACCTGCTGGGGCGGACCTATCGCGTGATCGCGCAGGCAGACCTGCCGTTCCGTGACGACGCGGGCGACATCTCGCAACTCAAGACGCGCTCCAATTCCGGCGGAATGGTGCCTGTGGGAGCTGTCGCGACATTGCAGGACAAGACTGCGCCCTATCGCTCGATCCGATACAATCTCTACCCCTCGATCGATATCGAAGGCGATACTGCGCCGGGCCACTCCTCGGGCCAGGCCCTGGCGGCGATGGAACGTCTGACGGCGCATATGCCGGCCGGCGTAACCACCGAATGGACCGAAGTGGCCTTCCAGGAAAAACTCGCCGGCAGCGCAGCCATCCTGGTCTTCGCCGCGGCAACGCTGTTCGTGTTCCTGATCCTGGCCGCCCAGTTCGAGAGCCTGATGCTGCCATTGGCGATCATCCTGATCGTTCCGATGACGCTGCTTGCGGCGATGACGGGCGTGAACCTGAGAGGAATGGACAATAATATCCTGACCCAGATCGGTCTGGTCGTGCTGATCGGCCTTGCAGCCAAGAACGCCATCCTGATCGTGGAATTCGCCAAGCAGGCCGAAGATGACGGGCTCGGACCCGTGGATGCAGTAGTGCGCGCGGCACAGGCGCGGCTGCGGCCCATTCTGATGACGTCCTTTGCCTTCATCCTCGGCGTGATCCCGCTGGTAATCGCCAGCGGGCCAGGCGCGGAGCTTCGGCAAGCGCTGGGAACTGCGGTGTTCTCCGGCATGATTGGCGTCACCTTCTTCGGGCTGGTCTTCACGCCGGGCTTCTACATCGCAAGCCGTTCCCTGGCCGAGCGCATGCGGCGCTGGCGCGAACGAAGGCCGCCGAGCCCGACCAGCCGCACCACCGACCTGCCCGAACCCGAACCGGCGGAGTGATCGCCATGAAACTTGCGAGAATCCTTCTCCTCGCCACCGCTCCACTGGCCGTGGCCGGATGCGCCGCCGGCCCGGATTATGTGAAGCCGACGCCGCCGGCGGCAGCGGAACGGGGCTTCATCGGCGTCGTTTCGCCCCTCACCAGCGCCGATCCGGCGAAAGATGATTGGTGGCGGCTCTACGAGGACCCGGTACTCGACACGCTGATCAGCGATGCCTTGCGCGCGAACACCGATCTGCGCGTCGCACTCGCCAATCTGGAGCGGGCGGAAGCTTCCCTCCGGGAAAGCCGATCTGCGCGCCTGCCGCAGACGGGTCTCGGCGCGGGCGCGACCTATGGCCGCCAGCCCGCCGGCGAGCGGCAGCCGGGAGCACAGCGCGAGGACTGGACCATCGATGCCGGCCTGAACGTCGCCTATGAAGTCGATCTCTTCGGCCGGGTGCGCCGCCTGATCGAAGCCTCCCGCGCCGATGCGGCGGCGGCCCAGGCCGCGGCCGACGCCGTTCGCGTAGCCGTCGTGTCGGAAACGACGCGCGCCTATGCCGATGCGTCATCCGCGGCGGAGCGCATCAGAGTGGCCGAACGGACGTTGGAGCTGTTGGAGAGGACCAATGTCCTTACAGAGAAACGTTTCGCAGCCGGCCGGACGAGCCGTCTCGATGTTTCCCGCGCATCCGCACTGCTCAATCAGCAGCGCGCCACTGTCCCCGCTCTTCGCGCACAACGCGATGCGGCTCTCTTCCGGTTGGCGTTCCTCGCCGGAAGAACACCGGCCGACCTGCCCCCCGAGGTCGGCCAGCGCACGGCCACGCTCAGACTGGACCGTCCCTTGCCAGTCGGAGATGGCCGTGCGCTCCTTGCGCGCAGACCTGACGTGCGGGAAGCCGAGCGAAAGTTGGCGGCGGAGACCGCCCGGGTCGGTGTAGCCACGGCCGAACTGTATCCCAGCATCTCGCTGGGAGCGTCGGTCGGGTCGACCGGCGCGTCCCTGGCCGACATGTTTGGAGGCGGCCCGCTACGCTGGCTGGCCGGCCCCTTGGTGAGCTGGGCCTTCCCCAACATGGAAGGCGGCCGCGCACGCGTGGCCCAGGCACGAGCTTCGACCAAGGCAGCCCTGGCGACGTTCGATGGCACGATCTTGCAGGCCTTGCAGGAAACCGAAACCGCGCTGTCCGCCTATGCCCATGCCGTCGAACAGCGCCGGGCGCTGAACCAGGCTTCGGAGCAGGCGCGGATCGCTGCCAGGATCAGCCACGCCCAACTTCGCGAAGGCCGCGTCGACTTTCTCACCGTGCTGGACGCCGAACGGACCCTTGCCGATGCGGAAGCGGCTCTTGCGAGGTCGGATGCCTTCGTGGCGGAAACCCAAATTGATCTGTTCCGCGCTCTCGGAGGCGGCTGGCAGACGTAAATGGGAATGACAGGGCGCGGATGCTGATGGTCAGGGCGTCTTCGCCGGGCTCCAGCCCGCCGCCCGCGCCGCGCGCTCCTGCTTCTGATCCAGCGCTTCTCCGACAATGAGCCCGTCGATCAAATCCGCAGTGCCGGAACTCGCGGCCAGCCGATAATCGCCGGTTTGCACTCGCTCACGATGCAGCAACCCTCTCAGCTGCCATAGCTTCCCCTCGCGACAGGCCACGCCCTCGGTCGCCTCGGCAGCGAAGCTGCGGCAGATCGCTCCGTCGTCTTTTCTGAACGTCAATCCGATCCGGACCGGGCCGCTGCCGTCCTGGGTGCCGGCCAATTGCGCGTCCAGGGCGTCTTCCAGCCAGTTCGATGCCACCAATTGCCCGTCTCGTTCCGTGACCGGTTCCCCGCCGCTGCTGAAGACGGCGCCGCCGATGATACCTGCAACCAGGGTGGCCGCCATCGCGGCCCAGTGAGACATGCTCCACGAGGAACGCCGGAGATCGCGGCGGGAACGCCTTTCTGCCATAGAGGCGACAGTGGCGTCCGCCGCGGCGGTCATCGAAAGCGCCTCCGGGATCGGCGCATCGAGAAGCGTCGAGAATGCTCCCCGCAGCTTCCCCGCCAGGGCCCGGTGTTCAACCACCATCTCTTGCAAGGCCGGGTCGGCGGCGATCTTCGCCTCGATCCGTTTCCGGTCCTCACCTTCGAGCTCGCCGTCGATATACGCGAATAGGGCTTCTTCATCGGTCACCGGGTCAGCCCTCCTTGACCAAGGCCAGCAGCGCGGTGCGCCCCCGGACCAGACGGCTGGAGACGGTGCCGATCGGCAGATCCAGCAATTCGGCGGCTTCGCGATACCCGAGGCCCTCGATGAGCACGAGAGCCACGATCTCGCGCTGTTCGGGCGGCAGGCGCTCCATCGCGCGCATCAATCGCGCCAGATCGAGGCTCGCCTCCATCTGCGCAGTCGGATCGTACCCGACATGCTCGCCTTCCGCTGCCGGCGCCATGATCTTGCCGCTGCGCGCGCGTGATCGGACGGTGTCGATCCAGCAGTTGCGCATGATGCGATACAGCCATGCATCGAGGCGAGTGCCGTCCTGCCACTGCGTTCTGGCGCGAAGCGCACGCTCGATGGCGGTCTGGGTCAAGTCGTCGGCATCGCTGCGATTGGCGGTGAGGCCGTGCGCGAAGCGCCGCAATCGCGGCAGCATGTCCTCCAGTCCCTTCTCGAATGCGCTCAAATGGATTTCCCGTGTTCATGCGGATAAAACGAACCGGCCCGCACGTTTAATCCCGCAAGAGCCAATAAAGAAGAATTAGCCGTGTTCCACTCCTGCCGCCGGATGATATTGATGTTCACCGCGCTGGTTCTAGGCGCGGGCGAAAGCCACGCCCAATTGCTTCCGCCCCTCGGCGGCGTTCCAGGCGGGGTGGTGGGGGGTGTTCTTGGCTCGCCGGCAAGCGCCCCCGTCGTCGCTCCCGTGATCGATCGCCTGAACGATGTCGGTGGTACCGTCGCCGCGAATTCCGCAAGTCTGCTCGACCTGCGCCGCGCTCGCTTGCGCGCGCTGATCCGGGACAACCGCCGCCTCCTTGATGAGGATCGCGACGGCAACCCGGTGCGCAGGGGAGAACTGATCGCCATCGATCCGTCTGCCGACATGATCGCACAGGCACGCGAGGCCGGATTCCATCTGCTACGCGAAGAGCGGATCGAGAGCCTGCAGTTGCAGGTTGCAATCTTGGGCCCGCCCGCAGGCGACGACACCCGTGAAGGCCTGGCGCGCCTCAGACGGATCGCTCCGGAAGGCGTGTTCGCTTTCGATCACGTCTTCGAGCCGGCGGGGACCGCGCCGATGACGCCGGACGGGTCTGCTGCCGAGACTTCGGCGCAGTCGCGGCCGCCGGCTATCGGCATGATCGATGGTGGGGTCTCCAAACATCCGTCGCTGCGCGATGTGTCGATCGAGCAGCGCGGCTTTGCCGCAAAGGGTGCGCGGTCGAGCGGCCACGGCACCGCAATAGCTTCTCTGCTGGTGGGATCCGACGGGCACTTCCAGGGTGCAGCTCATGGTCTCTCCCTGCTGGCGGCCGATGTCTATGGCGGCGATCCGGCGGAGGGATCGGCAGTGACGATCGCGCGCGCGCTCGGCTGGCTGACCTCGCGCGGCGTTCGCGTCGTCAATATGAGCCTCGTGGGGCCACCCAATCCGCTGTTGGAACGCGCAATCGCCGCCGCACGCAGGCGCGGTGTTCTGATCGTGGCTGCCGTCGGCAATGATGGTCCGGCAGCACCCCCGTCCTATCCGGCGTCCTATCCCGGCGTCGTGGCCGTTACCGGCGTCGACGCACGCAACCGCGCGCTTCCGGAGGCCGGGAAGGCGCTTCATCTCGATTTCGCCGCCCCCGGCGCCGACATGGCCGCGGCCCTTCCCGGGAATGGCTATGCAGCGGTCCGTGGCACTTCGTTCGCGGCACCGCTCGTAACCGCGCGACTGGCAATGGCGGGCGGCGGCACTTCGGCCATCGAGGCGGTCTCCCGAGAAGCGATAAAGGGCCGTGGCAAGATCGGCAGGGGGATCGTCTGCGGCTCCTGTCGAATTTCTCCCCGCGACGTCGGAGCGAAGCGATAGCGCGACAGCGGCGAGCTCGCCGGAAAAAATTGGCTGCTCGGGATGAAAGGTCCGGGAAGCGTCGTTTGCCTCTTGAAGGAAGGGTCGGAGACTTCCCGATCTCAAGGAGCAACGAAATGAAGAAGCTGATCATCGCAAACACGCTCATTCTCTCCGCCATCGCTGCGACTTCGCCGGCCCAGGCCCAGCTGTTGGGCGGTCTCGGCGGATCGCTGGGCGGGACGGTCAACGGCACGCTCAACGGCGTCGGGTCGGTTGACGGCACTCTGGATTCCATCGGCTCTGCGAGCCAGAGCGTCACCGGATCGGTGACCGGCTCGGGTAGCGCCCATGCCGGCAAGTCTGTCGACGCGAAGTCCGGCTCGGCCAATGCCGACGCAAGCCTCGCCGGAACGGTTACCGGTGCGGCCGAAAGCGCCACATCCGCCGATATTCTGGGACGATCCGTTGACGGCCATGGTTCCGCCTCCGGCAGCCAGTCGGTGAACAAGGGCATCAGCGTCGGCGCGCAGGGCATCGGAACAGATGCAGCCGGTGCGCTGGCGGGACAAGCATCGGGTGCGGCCGGAGGGAGCGCCCGCGGTGTCGCAACGACTGCCGGACAGAGCGGCGGCGAAGCGCAGGGCTGGGGCCAGGGCGCAGTGTCGGGCATGAGTTCGCTGGCCGGCAACTCGGCACGCGCTACGCCTTCGCCCTCGCTCACCGACGATGCCTCCGCCACCGGCGCGGGTTCCGCAGCGGGGCATGGGGCCACCGCGACGGAAGTTTCTCACCCGTAACTGCGAGAGCGCGTTCCTCCCTTTCGAGGAAGGAACGCGCTCTGTCTGCCCCCTAGATCCAGCACATGCTTAGAAGTTTCTCTCTCAGCCTGCGCGATCTTCGAGGGCATTCCGGTCGAGGATTGCGATGGCGCGGCGGGA
>CAMLQG010000117.1 GCA_946482075.1 uncultured Erythrobacteraceae bacterium | reverse complement strand
GGTGTCGTAGTCGGTGGAGACCGTCTCCGGGTTGCAGTTGACCATGATGGTCTCGAACCCGGCCTCCTCCAGCGCGAAGCACGCATGGACGCAGCAATAGTCGAACTCGATGCCCTGCCCGATCCGGTTCGGCCCGCCGCCCAGGATCACGATCTTGCGCCGGTCGGAAGGCATCGCCTCATCTTCCGGCTCGCCGAAGCTCGGAGCTTCGTAGGTGGAATACATGTACGGCGTAACGGCTTCGAATTCCGCCGCGCAGCTGTCGATCCGCTTGAACACCGGATAGACGCCGAGCTTGTGACGCAGCTCGCGCACTTCCTCTTCGCTGGTCGCACCGGCCATCGCGCGGATCGCGTCATGCAGGAGGCCGGAGCGCTTGGCCTGGGTTTCCCCGAGCCCGCCCGCGACATGGACGGAGCGAACCGCCAGCGTGGCGAGGCGCCGGTCGGAAAAGCCCATGGCCTTCAACCGGCGCAGACCGGCGGCGTCGGTCGGCAAGCCGTCCTTGGTGATCTTCGCTTCTTCCGCGACGATCTCCTGGATATGACGCAGAAACCACGGATCGAAATGCGTCATCGCGTTCACGGCTTCCACCGTGCAGCCTTCGCGGAAGGCCTGGGCGATCTTGAGAATGCGATCGGGTGTGCGCTTGGACAGCGCTTCGGTCAGCGCATCGCGATCCGCACCTTCCAGCTCCGGCACGCGGTTGAAGCCGTCAAGTCCGGTTTCGAGGCCACGGAGCGCCTTCTGCAGGCTTTCCTTGAAGCTGCGGCCGATCGCCATGACTTCGCCGACGGACTTCATCGAGGTGGAAAGCTCGGCCTTCGCGCCCTTGAACTTCTCGAACGCGAAGCGCGGGATCTTGGTGACGACATAATCGATCGTCGGCTCGAAGCTCGCGGGCGTGGCGCCGGTGATCTCGTTAGTGATCTCGTCCAGCGTATAGCCCACCGCCAGCTTCGCTGCGACGCGTGCGATGGGAAAGCCGGTAGCCTTCGATGCCAGCGCGGAAGACCGCGACACGCGCGGGTTCATCTCGATCACGATCAGGCGGCCATCGGCCGGATTGACCGCGAACTGGACGTTGGAACCACCCGTCTCCACTCCGATCTCGCGCAGCACCGCGATGCTGGCGGAGCGCATGATCTGGTATTCCTTGTCGGTCAGCGTCAGCGCCGGGGCGACGGTGATGGAATCGCCGGTGTGCACGCCCATTGGATCGACATTCTCGATCGAGCAGATGATGATGGCATTGTCGGCGCGGTCGCGCACGACTTCCATCTCATACTCCTTCCAACCGAGGAGGCTCTCTTCGATCAGGACCTCGTTGGTGGGCGAGGCGTCGAGCCCTTCGCGCACGATCTGTTCGAATTCGGACCGGTTATAGGCGATGCCGCCGCCGGTGCCGCCCAGCGTGAAGCTGGGCCGGATGATCGACGGCAGGCCGGTCTTTTCCAGCACGGCATAGGCTTCCTCGATCGTATGGGCGACGCCGGAACGCGCGCTTTCAAGGCCGATCTTGTCCATCGCCTCGCGGAAGCGCTGGCGGTCCTCCGCCTTGTCGATCGCATCGGCATTGGCGCCGATCATCTGCACGCCGAACTTGGCGAGCGTGCCGTTGCTGTCCAGCGCGAGCGCGCAGTTGAGCGCCGTCTGCCCACCCATGGTGGGCAACAGCGCGTCGGGCCGTTCCTTCTCGATGATCTTGGCGACGATATCGGGCGTGATCGGCTCGACATAGGTCGCATCCGCCATGTCCGGATCGGTCATGATCGTGGCGGGGTTCGAGTTCACGAGGATGACCCGATAGCCTTCCTCGCGCAGCGCCTTGATCGCCTGCGTGCCGGAATAGTCGAACTCGCACGCCTGGCCGATGATGATCGGGCCGGCGCCGATGACGAGGATCGAGGAGATGTCTGTGCGTTTGGGCATTAGCGCGCTCCCTGCTGCTCGGGAATGGACGCTTCCCAGCCATCATATTCCACGCCCAAATCGGTCGAAAGTTTGCAGATCTGCGGAATCATTCGCTTGAGCCATGCCTCGTCGATGACAGCGTTAATCGTGGCGATACGCCCGGGGTCGGTATTGGTCGGACGAACCGAGAAGCCGAGCGCGCGCAGGCCGTTTTCAAGACGCATCAGCGCATCGCTCGCACCATAGAAATAGAAGACGCCTTCGCGCGGCTTGGACAGGTCGGCGCCGCGTTCCTTGAGAACTGTCAACACGTCGCGCGCATCCATCTGGTCACACATGAAATCGCTGTCCGGCGTAGCGGCGTACCCACAAGCGGGCAGAAGAAACGCTGTGGCGATGATGATCCGGCGAAGCATCACTTGAGCGTCCCCACAAACTTCTCGAACAAATAGAAGCTGTCCTGCGGTCCAGGGCTCGCCTCCGGGTGATACTGCACCCCAAAGGCCTGCTTTCCCTTGACCGCGATGCCGCAGTTCGAACCGTCGAACAGGGAGATGTGCGTTTCCTCAACACTTTCCGGCAGGTTCCTGTTATCCACCGCGAAGCCGTGGTTCATGCTGGTGATCTCCACCACGCCGTCTTCCAGGCGTTTCACCGGATGGTTTGCGCCGCGATGGCCCTGGTGCATCTTCACCGTCTTCGCGCCGGCCGCGAGGCCAAGCATCTGGTGGCCGAGGCAGATGCCGAAGATCGACACGTCGCGATCGAGCAGGCCTTCGATCACCGGCACGGCATATTCGCCTGTCGCCGCCGGATCGCCGGGGCCATTGGACAGGAACACGCCATCCGGCTTCATTTCCAGGATCGCGTCCAGCGGCGTCTGCGCCGGAACCACCGTCACCCGCGCGCCGGCCTTCACCAGGTTGCGGAAGATGTTGTCCTTCGCGCCATAATCGATCGCCACGACATGCGGCCGCTGGTCGCGCGGGGAGCGGGCATAGCCCTTGCCCAGCGTCCAGATGCCGCCTTCCCAGCCTTCCTCGCCCCGGCGGCTGACCACCTTGGCGAGATCCATGCCGACCAGGCCCGGCCATTCCTTCGCACGCTTGAGCAGCGCGGGAATGTCGAACTTGCCTTTCGGATCATGCGCGATCACCGCGTTGGGTGCGCCGTTCAGGCGGATGCGGCGGGTCAGGGCGCGCGTATCGATGCCGGACAGGCCGATCTTGCCATTGGCCTTCATCCAATCGGCGAACTCGCCTTCCGCGCGGAAGCTGGACGAGCGCGTGATCTCCTCGCGCACGATACAGCCGACCGCGCCGTCGACCTTCGATTCGATATCTTCGCCATTGATGCCGACATTGCCGATATGCGGGAACGTGAATGTCACGATCTGTCCTGCATAGGACGGATCGGTCATCACTTCCTGGTAGCCGGTCATGGCGGTGTTGAAGCAGACCTCGCCCACGGCGTTACCGGTGAGGCCAAAGCCCTTGCCCCACACGACCGTTCCGTCTGCGAGTACAAGCACGCCCGTCGCCCCTTGCGGTTGAGGCGCGTGCGAAAAAGCGGCGTCGGCCATGAGGCGCTCCGTTGTAATTGAATTCCGGCGATGGTGCTAAGGCTCAGCGGCTAGACGCGGCCCGACGCAGCGTCAACCTATCGAAGCACAAATATATCCGCTAGACTGACCGAACAATCCCCTAACTTACGCAAGTTACTGACAGGAAGTGATTTTCCGATGCTCCGCGATTCGATCAAATCCGCCCAGATCCAGGCCATGAAAGCCGGCGACAAGGAACGCCTCGCCGCGGTCCGCCTGATCCTCGCGAAGATCAAGGACAAGGACATCGAATTGCGCACGTCCGCGGCACCGACCGACGATGATGCACTGATCGTGGACGTGCTCCAGAAGATGGTGAAACAGCGCCGCGAATCGATCGCGATGTACCAGCAGGGCGGCCGCCAGGAGCTTGCGGATGCCGAAGCGCGCGAACTCGCCGTGATCGAGGAGTTCCTTCCTGCTCAGATGAACGAGAGCGACACCACCGCCGCGATCGAAGCGATCAAGGCCGAGGTCGGCGCGGCCGGCATCAAGGATATGGGCAAGGTCATGGCCGAACTGAAATCCCGCCACGGCTCGCAGCTGGATATGAGCAAGGCGAGCGCGCTGGTGAAAGCGGCGCTCGCCTGATCGTCCGCGCCCATGGCCCTTTCTCCCCAATGGCTGGACGAACTCAGGGCACGCATCACGCTGTCGACGGTTATCGGGCGGACCACCCGGCTGCAGAAGGCCGGGCGGGAATGGAAGGCGTGCTGTCCGTTCCATAACGAGAAATCGCCCAGCTTCACCGTCAATGACGAGAAGGGCTTCTACCATTGCTTCGGCTGCGGCGCGCATGGGGATGCGATCCGCTGGATGACGGACCAGCGCGGCCTCACCTTCATGGATGCGGTGAAGGAACTCGCCTCCGAAGCCGGGCTGGAAGTCCCCGCGCCTGATCCGCGCGCGGCGAAAATGGCGGAACAGCGCGCCTCCCAGCATGACGTCACGACGGCGGCGCAGGAATGGTTCCGCGCCAATCTCGCCCGGCCGGAAGGCGCGAAGGCGCGCGATTATCTCACTTCGCGCGGGTTCGATGCGCATACGGTGGAACGGTTCGGCTTCGGCTTCGCGCCCGACAACCGCGCGGCGATCAAGAGTGCGCTGCCGCAATTCGACGCGCGCATGCTGATCGAGGCCGGCCTGCTGATCGAGGTCGAAGGCCGCGATCCCTATGACCGTTTCCGCGGCCGGCTGATGCTGCCGATCCACGATGCGCGCGGCCGGGTGATCGCATTTGGCGGCCGAATCCTCGACAAGGACAAAACAGATTCTCCCAAATACCTGAATTCACCTGATACCTTCCTGTTCGATAAGGGCCGCACGCTCTACAATCTCCATCGCGCCGGCCCCGCATCACGCCAGACGCACCGGATGATCGTGGTCGAAGGCTATATGGACGTGATCGCGCTCGCCGCCGTCGGCTTCGAGGATGCGGTGGCGCCGCTCGGCACGGCTTTGACCGAACAGCAGATCGAACTTCTCTGGCGGCTCGTCGAAGTGCCGGTGCTGTGTTTCGACGGCGATGCGGCCGGGCAGCGCGCCGCGATGCGCGCAGTGGTGCGCGCGCTCCCGCTGCTGCGGCCCGGCCATTCGCTCTCCATCGTGCAGATGCCGGCCGGGCTCGATCCCGACGATCTGATCAAGCGCGACGGGCCGCAGGCGATGCAGTATCTCCTCGCTGCCCCCAAAAGCCTGCTCGACACGCTGTGGGACCATGAGCGCAATGCCGGCCCGCTCGCCACGCCGGAAGAGAAGGCCGGGTTGAAAGCCCGCCTGCTCGCCCATGTCGAGACGATCCAGCATCCAGACATCCGCTCGCTCTATCGCCGCGATCTGCTGGAACGATTTTCCGCCTTCGCATTCCCGCCGCGCGAACAGCGCAGCCAGACGGGCGGTGGATTCCGTCGTCAGACCGGGTCGCCGCCGCGCGCGGGGCTTTCCAGCGGTGCGGCCCGAAGACTCGGCAAGATGGCAGGCGGCGCGCGCGATGCGCTGGCGCAGGCTGTGATCGCCGGCCTGGCCCGCCATCCGGACCAGATCGCCCGCCATGCGGAGATGCTCGCCCGCGTGCATTCCGACGATCCGACAATCGCCACCGCGATCAATAGTTTGATCGACGCGGCCGAAGCGCTTGAATTCGGCAGCGCCTCTCCCATATCCGCGTCAGGCAGCTTCTCAGCGCCGCCGGACAGCGCCCGATATTCCTTCCTGCTGGAGGGCGCCGATCCGCAGACGGCCCGCGAGGATCTTGCCGCCGCCGTTGCCGTACTGGTCGAAAGGCCTGCGCTGGAAGCGGCTTTGGCTGAGGCCACTGCCCGCTTCGAGCAGACATTGGATCAACAGGCTTTCGAGGAACAGCAGAGGCTGGTGAAACGAAAGCTGGAATTCGAGTCGCGACTCGGGCAAATGGCCTCGAAACGCGCCGCGGAAACGGCGCAGGAATTCAGTCCGTCGTCATCCAAGGTAGCGACGGACACACAGGAAACGGATTAAGCGAGACCAAATGGCGTCCGAACCCACGAACCAGAATGATGATGCCCCGCTGATCGACTTGAACGAGGCTTCGATCAAGAAGTTGATCGCCAAGGCCAAACGTCGTGGCTACATCACCTATGACGAGCTGAACGAGGCCCTGCCGCAGGACGAGCTGTCCTCCGAGCAGATCGAGGACGTGATGTCCGCGATCTCGGAGATGGGCGTGAACATCGTCGAAAGCGACGAGGACGTCGAGGCCGAGGGCGAAGCCGGCAATGACGTGGACGAGATCGAACCGTCCGACGAGATGGGCGATTCGCGCAATGTCGGCGAGCCCAAGAAGAAGGAAACGGTCGAGCGCACGGACGATCCCGTCCGCATGTATCTGCGCGAGATGGGCGCGGTCGAACTGCTCAGCCGCGAAGGCGAGATCGCCATCGCCAAGCGGATCGAGGCCGGGCGCGACACGATGATCATGGGGCTGTGTGAAAGCCCGATCACTTTCCACGCGATCATCCAGTGGTCGGAAGCGCTCAACAAGGAAGAGATGCAGCTGCGCGAGATACTCGATCTCGATGCGATGCTTTCGAAGGAACCTGCGCCCGAAAACCTCGAGGACGAGGAAGGCGAGGACGACGGCGAGATCAGCGAGAAGACTGCCGGCCCGTCCTACAAGGAAGAAGAGGACGTCGAAGAGGAGGAGGAAACCTCCGACGAGGACGAGGATGAAGATGGCGAGCCCCGCGCCCGCCGCCGCGAGGAAGAGGACGAGGAAGACAACACCCTGTCCCTCGCCCAGATGGAAGCGGCGCTGAAGCCCGACGCGCTCGAGAAGTTCGCCACGATCACGAGCCTCTTCAGGAAGTTCGAGAAGATCCAGGCGGAACGGCTTGATTCACTTGGTGTCGGTAATGATTTTCCGGCTGCGAAGGAGAAGAAATACCAGGAGTTGCGCGAGGAACTCACTGCCCAGGTGGAGAGTGTCCAGTTCCATGCGAGCAAGATCGAATTCCTGGTCGACAATCTCTACGCCTTCAACCGCCGGCTAACCGCGCTGGGCGGCCAGATGCTGCGCCTGGCGGAGCGTCACAAGGTGCCGCGCAAGGAATTCCTCGATTCCTATATCGGCCACGAACTCGACGATGGCTGGCTGAACGCTGCGGCCAAGCGGGACAAGAAATGGGCCGCCTTCGCCGAGAAGGAAGGCGAAGCGGTGGAACGCATCCGCGCGGAAATCGCCGATATCGCGGCCGCCAGCGGCATGGCCTTGAGCGAATTCCGCCGGATCGTGAATATGGTCCAGAAGGGCGAACGCGAGGCGCGCATCGCCAAGAAGGAGATGGTGGAAGCCAATCTCCGCCTCGTGATCTCGATCGCGAAGAAATACACCAATCGCGGCCTGCAATTCCTCGACTTGATCCAGGAAGGGAATATCGGGTTGATGAAGGCGGTCGATAAGTTCGAATACCGCCGCGGCTACAAGTTCTCGACCTATGCCACCTGGTGGATCCGGCAGGCGATCACGCGTTCGATCGCCGACCAGGCCCGTACGATCCGCATCCCGGTCCATATGATCGAGACGATCAACAAGCTGGTCCGCACTTCCCGCCAGTTCCTCCACGAGCAGGGCCGCGAGCCGACGCCGGAAGAAATGGCCGAGCGGCTTTCGATGCCGCTCGAGAAGGTCCGCAAGGTGATGAAGATCGCCAAGGAGCCGATCTCCCTCGAAACGCCGATCGGCGACGAGGA
>CAMLQG010000116.1 GCA_946482075.1 uncultured Erythrobacteraceae bacterium | reverse complement strand
TGGACCTGTCGGCCAAGTACCGCATCCTGCCGGGCGTGCGCATCTTCGCGGAATGGATCAACGTCACCGATGCGCCCTATTTCGCTTACCAGAATTTCGGGGGCGGCCGCCGCCTGCTGCAATATGAGGATTATAGCTGGACCGCCAAGTTCGGCGTTTCGGCGAACTTCTGACGCTTCGCGAGGCAGGCAGGCGGCTTTTGCTGCGATCCGGGCCTGGCAGGCGGTGCGTGGTTGCGATGACGGGGCTGGCGCTATGGCCAAGCCTCGTCCGACCCCCTAGCTTCGGTCGTGGAAGGGCTGGCACGCGGAGACCGAGTGGAAGAGCTGATCGCAAACGTCACCGCGTTCATCGCCGAGCATGGCGTCTGGGCGGGCCCGATCGTGGGCGTGCTGGCCTTCGGTGAATCGCTTGCCGTCCTGGGCCTGTTCATGCCGGCCACGGCCCTGATGATCGCCATCGGCGGATTGATCGGCACGGGCATGATCGATCCCTTGCCGGTAATGCTCTGGGCTGCGGGCGGCGCCGTTCTGGGCGACTGGATATCCTATTGCGTGGGGCGGCGGATCGGGCCGACGATCTATCGCCGCTGGCCGCTCAACCGGCACCGCCTGATGGTGGCGCGGGCGCGGCTGTTCTTCCGCCGCTACGGCTTCGTCGCGATCTTCGCAGGCCGTTTCCTGGGGCCGATCCGGGCGACCGTGCCGCTTGTCGCGGGAGTGATGGAGATGGACCGCCGCCGCTTCCAGATCGCCAATGTGACGTCCGCGTTGCTGTGGGTCCCGGTGATGTTCGCGCCCGGCTATTTCGCAGTGAAGACGCTGGGCTCGATCGATCGGGTGACCGAAGGGCACCTGCTGGGCATCGGCGCCTGCGTGGCGGTGCTGACGATCGTGGCGACCGCGATCGGCGCGAAGCTGATGGCCGGCGGTAAGCGCAGGCGCGGACCGAGGCGCAGGGCGGTGGCGTAAGGCCGGTTTACGCAGAACGGTGTCAAAGCGCCCTCGACCAGGGCCGGCTCCGTTCCTGAGATTTCGATTTTTTCCCAATGAATTCTGTTGGTTTGGAGCCAAGAAGCAGGCGTTCACGCTTGGAGATCATGTGTGACTTTCCAAACGCCCTTTCGTCATCCCCGCGGAAGCGGGAATCCAGGATGCTTGGCAGGTGCGAGCAATGGATTCCCGCCTTCGCGGGAATGACGAAGAGGGAGACGGGGGTGATGAAGAGGGAGGCTGGCAGTCTCATCCGGCAGGGTAAGCCAGATTTTCGCGATGTAGGAAAATGGTTTCTCAAACGTCATGCTGAACTTGGTTCAGCATCCATCGCGCGTCCGGGTCCGTCCGTGTGTGGGGAGAAATGGACCCTGAAGCAAGTTGGCCTTTATCCCGTTCGCATCCGTAACCTTGTCATTGCGAGGAGGGAAGCAATCCAGAGCGACTCTCATTGCGCCCTGGATCGCTTCGTCGCTTCGCTCCTCGCAATGACGAATGAACAGGACCAACCTACGGATGCAAAGGGGATAAAGGCCAAACAAGTTCAGGGTGACGGTATGGAGCAACAGCTTGTGGCTGTCCCACTCCCTTCGGCAGCGTGAAGCCCACGCTGACCGTCCCCGCGCCGTTCGCGGCATGCACGCTGCCGCCATGCATCCGCGCGATCGCCTGCACGATCGCCAGGCCCAGCCCGTGGCTGCGCCCGTCCGACTGACGCGACGGATCGCCGGAATAGAAGCGGTCGAAGATGCAGGGAAGAGCGTCTTCGCTTATCGCCGGACCGGCATTCACCACGCTCAGCGAAACGTGCTCCCGCAGATCCTCGATCCGGACCACCACCTTCCCGCCCGAATTTCCGTGACGCAGTGCGTTATCGAGCAGATTGCTGAGCGCGCGGCCGAACAGGGATGGCTCTATCGCGCATTGCGCCGTGCCCTGCACAGTCACGCGGGTCTCCGCTTCATCGAACAGTACGTCCATGAACTCGATCGTTCGTTCGCATTCCTGCGCCAGATCCACCGTGACCAGCGTGCCCGCGATATCACCCGCATCGGCGCGGGCCAGGAACAGCATGTCGTTGATGATCGCGCGCATCCGCTCCAGTTCTTCGAGGTTGGATTGCAGCACGTCGGTGAGATCGCCCTGATCGCGCTCGCGGGTGAGGGCGACCTGCGTTTCCCCGATGAGATTGGCCAACGGCGTGCGCAGCTCATGCGCGACATCTGCGTTGAAGTCCGACAGCTTCTGGTGCGACCTTTGCAGCCGGTCGAGCGCGTCGTTCAAGGATAGGACGAGGCCGACCAGCTCTTCCGGCAGGCGGTGATCCGGCAGCCGGAGCGCGAGATCGCCTTCGCCGATATTGCGGGCATGGTCTGACAAACGATCGACGGGCGCGAGGCCGCGCCGCGCGATCCACCAGCCGAGCGCGGATACGGCGAGGATCGTCAGCAGCGACGTCGCCAGGATGCCGGCTCCCAGCATCCGGCGGGAGGCATGTTGCGGCGCCTGGTCCACCGCGATGATCAGGCGCACCGGCGGGCGCTGCTCGTTCGCGCCGATGGCCTTGGCGAGCGTCGAGAAGCGCCGCTCGCCGATAGCGGCCGCGCCGAAGCCGCCGGGCTTACCTTGGAAACGGGCGGCGGAAAGGAAATCGGTGCCGATCCGGTATTGGGGGTCGTCGCTGTCGATCAGGAAGCGGACCGCGCCGTCCATGGGGGTAAAATCGCCCAGCTTTTCCTTGAGGCGGCCCCAATTCTCGCCGCCCCGATTATGCCGGACCATCCGTTCCACGATCACGAAGCGGCCGCGCAGTTCCTCGCGCGTATGGCGGTTGAACTCGGCGGTCTGGAGGAAGAACAGTGCCACGCTGGCGATCACCGAGACGAGTGCGGTGGCCGCCCCGAACATCATCGCGAGCCGCAGCGAGATGGAGCGGGGGCCGCTCACGTACCGGCCCCGTCGTCGCGCCGTTCCAGCGTGTAGCCCATGCCGCGCACGGTGTGGATCAGCTTGTTGTCGCCCGGCAGCTCGAGCTTGGCGCGCAGCCGCTTGATCGCCACTTCGACAACATTGGTGTTGGTGTCGAAATTGATGTCCCACACCAGTTCCGCGATCGCCGTCTTGGACACGATCTGCGATTGCCGGCGCGCGAGCACTTCCAACAGCGCGAACTCCTTTGCGGTCAGCGTCAGCCGTCGCCGTCCGCGCGTGACCCGGCGGCCGAGAAAGTCGATCTGGAGATCCCCGATCTCCATCGTGGTCGCTTCCTGCGGCTGCTTGCGGCGCACGATCAGTTGCAGCCGCGCGAGAAGCTCGAGAAAGGAAAACGGCTTCACCAGATAATCGTCCGCCCCGCCGCGCAAGCCGCGCAGGCGATCGTCCACCTGGTCGCGCGCGGTCAGCATGATGACGGGCGTGGAATGCGTCTCGCGCAGGCGCTGGAGCACGGCGAACCCGTCCATGCCGGGCAGCATCACGTCGAGCACGACCGCGTCGTAGAGGCCGGTCTGCGCGAGATAGAGCCCTTCCGGGCCGGTGCGGGCGCATTCGGCGGTCCAGCCTTCTTCCGACAGGCCGCGCCGGAGATAGTCCCCCGTCTTCTGCTCGTCCTCGACGATCAGGACTTTCATGGGGCGGATGCTCCTCCTGTATTCGCGGTGCTGTCGGGCGCAGAACCGAGCGCACGATAGAGCGCGATGAGGCGCGTGGAAACATCGGCCACGGCGGCGGCATGGTCACGCTCCGTCTGGTAGACGGTGCGCGCCGCGTCCAACACTTCGAACTGGGAAAGGGTCCCGGCGCGATACTGATCCTGCGATACGCTTTCCGCCTTGCGCGCCGCGTCCGCCGCGCGGCCCAGCTCGCGTTCGATCGCCTGGCCCTGGATGTAGGAGATGATCGCCGTCTGGGTTTCACGCAAGGCGGCGCGGGTGACTTGCTCATATTGCAGGCCCGCCTGGCGTACGCCGGAACTCGCCGTGTCCACATCGGCCTGTCTCCGCCCGAAATCGAACAGCGGCATGACGAGACCGGCAAGCACGCTTGCCACGCCGGTGCCGCGATCGAACAGGGTGGAGACGGAGTCGGAATCGAGCCCGATCAAGCCGGACAGCGACAACAGCGGGAATTGCGCGGCGATGGCCGCGTCACGTTCGCCCGCAGCAGAAGCATAGCGTGCAGCGGCGGCACGGATGTCCGGGCGGCGTTCCAGCACGGCGGCGGGCGAGGCGAGCACCCGCAGCGGATCAGCGATCGGGATCGTGTCGCTTTCGCCCAAGCGCGCTGCGATATCCTCAGGCGTGGTGGCGAGCTGATAGGCCAGCAGATAGCGCGCGGCAGCGGCGCTTTCGACCGCGCGCTCATGCTCGGCCCTTGTCTGCGCGACCAGGGTTTCGCCGCGCTCGACCTCGAGCGAGCTCACCATGCCGAACCGGTAGCGGTCGCGCGTGATGCGCAGGGTCGCTTCCTGTGCCTTGGCCGTGCGCTCGGTCAGGTTCGCCAGCGCGCGCTGCAGGCGGTAATCGACATAGGCGCTCGCCACTTCCTGCAGGATCAGGAGGCGCACCGTCTCCGCATCGGCCTGAGCTGCGCGCACATCGGCGCTGGCGACACGGAGCGCGGCGGAAAGCCGGCCGGACAGGTCGGGTTCCCATGTCGCGCCGATGCCGAGCGACGCGGTGGTGTTCCGGCGGCTGTCACCGTTCTGATTGCCGTTCTGCGTGGCGTTCGATCCACGCCAGCTCTTGCCGAGTTCCGCCTGGCCGGTGATCTCGGGAAACAGCCCGGCGCGGGCAGCGCGGCGCATCGCTTGCGAGCCGATCACGCGTTCCGCTGCGATGCGCAGGTCGAGATTGCGCTGCTGGGCGTCCGCGATCAGCGCGGCGAGCACCGGATCGTCGAAGGTGGTCCACCAGGCGGCGGGGGCAGGGGCATCCGCCTGCTGCAATCCGCCTTCCCAGCTGTCGCTGACGGCTTCGGGAGCGGGCGGCGTGGCTGGCGTATGGGCGCAAGCCGCGATCGCGGCGAAGGCAGGGAGGAGGGCGAGGCGGCGGATCACGCGCCGGTTCCTTGGGAGCCGCCTTCCAGCATCGTCTTGAGGCGCGGTTCCTTTCCTTGCTTGCGGTGGAAAGTGCGTTCGATCGCGAGATAGACGACCGGTGTCGTGAACAGCGTCAATATCTGGCTGATGGCCAACCCGCCGACCACCGCCACGCCCAGCGGCTGGCGCAGTTCCGCCCCGGTGCCGAAGGCCAGCATCAGCGGTATCGCGGCGAGCATCGCGGCGATCGTAGTCATGATGATCGGGCGGAAGCGGGTGATCGCCGCTTCGTAGATTGCTTCCTCCGGCGTCGCGCCGCGCTTGCGCTGCGCTTCCAGCGCGAAATCGACCATCAGGATGCCGTTCTTCTTCACGATGCCGATCAGCATGATGATCCCGATCAGCGCCATGATCGAGAAGTCGAGGCCGAACAGCCACAGCATCAGCACCGCGCCCAATCCGGCGGAAGGCAGGGTGGAAAGGATGGTGAGCGGGGTGGAGTAGCTTTCATACAGCACGCCCAGGATGATGTAGACCGCGAAAAGCGCCGCCAGGATCAGCCAGGGCTGCGAGGCGAGCGAATCCTGGAAGGCCTGTGCGCTGCCCTGCGCAGTGCCGGTGACGCTGGTGGGCATGCCGATCTGTGTCCGGATCGCCTCGATCTCCGCCATCGCATCGCCCAGCGCGACGCCGGCGGGTAGGTTGAAGCTGATATTGGCGGCGGGGCGCAAACCATTGCGCGCGATCTGCAGCGGCCCGGCCGATTGCGGTTCCACCTTGGCGACGGCCGAAAGCGGGATCATCGCGCCGGTGGTGGAGGAGCGCAGGAACTGCGTGTCGAGGCTCGCCACGCTGCCGAAGCGGCTGGGATCGGCTTCCAGCACCACCCAGTACTGGTTGGTCTGCGTCTGGTATTGCTGGATCTGGCGCTGGCCGTAACTGTCGTACAAAGCCTGGTCGATATCGGCGACGCTGAGGCCGTAGCGCGCCGCCGCCGCGCGGTCGATCGTCAGGCCCTGCATGCGCGCGCCCAGCTGCACGTCGTTGCGTACGTCGCGAAAGCTCGAGGATTCGCCCATCGCCTGGGTCATGCGCTGCGCCCAGAGACCGAGCGCGTCGGTGTCGGGCGATTTGAGGACATAGGAATATTGCCCGCCGCCCCCGCGCGATCCGATATTGATGTCCTGCGCCGACCGCATCGATACTTGGAGGCCGGGTATCCTTTCCAATTGCGGGCCGAGCCGCGCGATCAGCTCCTCGGTCGAGATGTCGCGATCGCCGCGCGGCTTCAGCACGATCCACAGGCGGCCGGTGGACACGGACGAGCTGCCCGCCGTCATGCCCACCGCATGGTTGTATTTCAGGACCGCCGGATCCTTCGCGACGATCGCAGCCATCTGGCGATGCTTGGCGAGCATCTCGCGATAGGAGATATCCTCGGCCGCCTGCGTCTGGCCCATGATGAAGGCGTTGTCCTGCATCGGGAAGAAGCCCTTGGGGATAAGGACATAGCCCGCGACCGCGCCGCCGATCGTGGCGAAGAAGACGATCATCATCAGTCTTTGCCGCCCGAGCGTCCAGCGCAGCGCCTTGCCATAGGCGTTCTGCAGCCTTTCGGTCGCGCGCTTCTTGTCGGCCTCCCGATGGGCGGGAGCCTTCATGTAGCGCGCGCTCAAGGTCGGCGCGAGCGTGAGCGCGAAGACGACCGAGATCAGCAGCGCGATGGTGACGGTGAGCGAGAATTCGCGGAACAGCCGGCCGATGATCCCGCCCATGAACAGCAGCGGGATGAACGCCGCGATCAGCGAGAGCGTGATCGACACCACGGTGAAGCCGATCTCGCGCGCGCCTTCCAGCGCGGCCTGCAACGCGCCCTTGCCCATCTCCATGTGCCGATGGATGTTCTCCACCACCACGATCGCATCGTCGACCACGAAGCCGACCGCGATGACCATCGCCACCAGCGTGAGATTGTTGAGGCTGAAGCCCATCAGATACATCGCCGCGAACGTCGCGACGACAGCGACCGCCAGCACTGCCGCCACGATCAGCGTGGCCGAAAGCTGGCGCAGAAACAGGCCCATCACCGCCACCACGAGGATGATGGTGAGAACCAGCGTGATCTCCACTTCGTGCAGCGAGGAGCGGATGGTCAGCGTGCGGTCGTTCATCACGCTGACGTCCACGCTGGCAGGAAGCGACGCGGTGAGCGCGGGCAGTTCCCGCTCGATGGCGTCGGCGATGCGCACGATGTTCGCTCCGGGCTGGCGCTGCACGATCACCGCGAGGCCCGGCTTGCCCTGCGGGAAAGCGCCGACATAGGTGTTCTCCGGCCCGATCGAGACTTCGGCTACGTCGCGCAGATGGACCGGCGCGCCATTGCGCCAGCTCACCACGACACCGCCGTAATCCTTCGGATTGAAGAGCTGGTCGTTCGCTTCGAAAGTGGTGGTGGCGCTCGCGCCGTAGACAGCGCCCTTGGCCTGGTTGACGCTGGCGGCGCGCAAGGCCTCGCGGATCTCCGCCATGGTGACGCCGAAGGCGGCGAGGCGGTCGGGCCACGTCTTTACTCGGATCGAGGGTTTCTGCTGGCCCACGATGTTGACATCCGCCACGCCGTCGATCTGGCCCACGCACGGATGGTTGTCATCGAGCATGGGCAACCGCTCCGACCCGTTCACCGGCGAACGGGATTTTCACCCTGGCCTCGACATCTCGGCCGACAAAGGCGATCCGG
>CAMLQG010000115.1 GCA_946482075.1 uncultured Erythrobacteraceae bacterium | reverse complement strand
AGCGTCCACGGATCGGTCGGATGGTTTGGCACCATTTTGCACAGCCGATCGACATGGCCGTAGCTCATCTGCAGGATGCGACCGCAATCGCGCAGCACCGCGCGAGCCTTGAGCTTGCCGAAAGTGATGATCTGGGCGACGTGATCGTGTCCGTATTTCCGCTGGACGTAGCGGATCACTTCGCCGCGCCGGGTTTCGCAGAAATCGATATCGAAGTCCGGCATCGAGACGCGTTCGGGGTTGAGGAAACGTTCGAACAGCAGCCCCAGCCGGATCGGATCGAGATCGGTGATGGTCAGCGCCCAGGCGACGAGCGAACCCGCGCCGGAGCCGCGTCCCGGCCCTACGGGGATGCTGTTTTCCTTCGCCCATTTGATGAAGTCGGCAACGATGAGGAAATAGCCGGGGAAGCCCATCTTGACGATGATCTCGACTTCGAAATCGAGCCGATCCTCGTACACCTTGCGCTCTTCCGCCGAAAGTTCGCCATAGGGCTCCAGCCGCTTCGCCAGCCCGGCGCGCGCATCGTCCGCCAGCATGCGCGCTTCGCCCTCGAGATCGCCCGCAAGGCTGGGCAGGATCGGCGCACGCTTGGGCGGCGCGAACGCGCAGCGTTGCGCAATGACCAGCGTGTTCGCCAGCGCTTCCGGCAGATCGGCGAACTGCTCCGCCATCATCTCTGCCGATTTGACGAAAGCTTCCGCGCTGGAGCGTGGGCGTTCCGCCGCATCGATATGGGTCGAATTGGCGATGCACAGCATCGCATCATGGGCGGCGTGGAAATGGGGATCGGCGAAACTGGCGGGGTTGCTCGCCACGAGCGGCAGATCGCGCGCGTAGGCGAGATCGATCAGCGCGTCTTCCGCCGCGTCTTCCACCGGCTCGTTACGGCGTGCGATCTCGATATAGAAGCGGCCGGGAAACAGCTGTTCCAACCGCTCGCAATAGGCCTCCGCCTCATCTCCCTGGCCTTCGGCCAGCAGGCGGGCAAGCGCGCCTTCGCCCGCGCCACTCAATGCGATCAGCCCATCGGTATGGCCCTGCATGTCCGCCAGCTGGACATGCGGCTCCTCGTGCAGCGGCCGGTCGAGATGGGCACGGCTGACGAGATCGCAGAGATTTTCCCAGCCCGCATTGTCCTGCGCGTAGAGCGGCAGGTAATCCACCGGCCCGCCCGGCTTGCGCGAAATGCCCAGCAACGCGCCGACGATCGGCTGGATGCCGATGTCCTTGCAGGCGCTCGCAAAGGCCACCGCGCCATAGAGGCCGTTCCGATCGCAGATCGCGATAGCGGGGAACCCCCGTTCCTTCGCCAGCTTGGCGATCGCCTTGGGATCGATCGCACCTTCGAGCATGGAGAAGGACGACAGTATCCGCAGTGGAACGAAAGGCGCGAAGGGCATCTGCGAAACTTAAGGACGACTGCCCGCTCCAATCAAGGGAAAGGCACAATCCGCTGGGGAAAAGAGCCGTTAAGGATAGATGAGAACTCTTTGCAATTGACTGCGAATGTGATTCTATCCGTCTCGGGAAACGAGGGAGGAATTCATGGCTGGCGATCCGACTCAACCAAGCCCCGGCGTAGATGTGGACGGCATCATCGCACGCGCCAAGGCGATCCTGATCAAACCGAAGGAAGAATGGCCGAAGATCGAGGCTGAACAGACCACGACCGGCGACATCTTCAGGAAATACGCCTTGCCCCTGGCCGCGATCGGCCCGGTTGCCGCCTTCATCGGCGGACAGGTGTTCGGCTACGGCGCTTTCGGCATCACTATCCGCCCCAGTCTGACGGCAGGCATATCCACGCTGATCGTCACTTATGTGATGTCCCTGGTCAGCCTCTTCGTCGTGACCTTCATCGCCAATTTCTTCGCCGCCAAATTCGGTGGCCAGGAAAACAATCTCAACGCTTTCAAGCTCGTGGCCTACAGCATGACGGCCAGTTGGCTCGCCGGGATATTCGGTATCGTCCCGTCGCTCGCCATGCTGGGGATCGTGGGCCTCTACAGCTTCTACCTGTTCTATGTGGGCGCATCCCCGCTGATGAAAGTGCCGGCTGACAAGACCGGAAGCTATACGGCGGCCACCGTGGTTGGGGCGATCGTGGTCATGTTCATCGCCTCGCTCATCGTGGGCGCGGTAAGCGGCGCTTTCGTGACCGCCAACACTTTCGCCAGCGCTGACGACGAAATGTCCGGCACGGTGAGCGTTCCCGGCATGGGTTCGATCGACCTGGACAAGATGAAGCAGGCGACCGACCAGATGCAGAAGGCGGCGAATGGCGAGACGAAAGCGGTCGAGACGACAAGGATGCAGGCGCTGCTTCCCGCATCGATCGGCGCCTTCAAGCGTACGGCCACCGAAAGCGCCGCCATGGGCGCGATGGGCAGCCAGGCTCAGGCAACCTATGAATCGGGCAGCCAGCGCTTCAATCTCAGCATCACCGACACGCAGGCGCTTGCCGGGCTGGCCGGCATGGCGGCCGCCATGGGCGTGGAAAGCAGCCGCGAGGACGCCAGCGGCTATGAGAAGATCCACAAGGTCGGCGGCCAGATGGTCACCGAGAAGTGGCAGAACTCCGGTTCCGGCACGTTCGGCGTGCTGGTCAACAACCGCTTCATGGTCCAGGCGGAAGGTTCGGCCGGCAGCATCAATGATCTGAAGGCCGCTGTGGCCACGATCGACCAGGTCACGCTGGCTGCGCTGGCGGGGTAGGAACTGGCTTTCTGTCAATGCGAGCGCAGCGAAGCAATCCGGAGCGAAACACGTCGGGCCCTGGATTGGTTCGCTGCGCTCGCAATGACGATATTATAGTCTACCCCGGAAAGTCCGACCGGTTCGCAAGCGACATGATCTCGGCGATTTCGAGCCGCCGATCGCCCGATTTCAGGATCACGTAGCCGCTCCTGTCCGCTTCGGGCAGATGCCGCACGAAAGCGATCAGTTCCGCCAGGCTTCCCTGCCGCAGCAGCTTGAAGCCGGCGAACAGCCCTTCGCCATCGCCCTTCCGGTGCAGGCTCGCATGATCGTCCCAATGGATCTGACGCCCGTTCGCCGGTTCCGAGTGAAAAGTGCTGGGATGATCGCTCATATGTCCGCGTCCTTTGCTCGGATCGCCGGAGCGGGCACGCGCGCAGCGATCTATTCCAAAACCCCTTCGTGGAGCCGCACCACGCGATCCATCGCCAGGGCGAGGCGCTCATTATGCGTGGCGACGAGCGCCGCGCTGTTTTCACCTCGCACCAGTCTAACGAATTCGCGCAGAACTCGATCCGCGGTCGCTTCATCGAGATTGCCGGTAGGCTCGTCCGCCAGCACCAGCTGCGGCCGGTTGGCGAGCGCACGGGCCACGGCCACGCGCTGCTGCTCGCCGCCCGAAAGCTGGCTCGGCCGGTGATCGAGCCGCTGTTCGAGACCGAGCGAGGCGAGCAATTCACGCGCCCGCTCCTGCGCTTCCGCCGTCGTCTTGCCGGCGACGAGCTGGGGCAGGACGACATTCTCCTGCGCGGTGAAATCCGGCAGCAGGTGGTGAAATTGGTACACGAAGCCCAGATGGTCACGGCGCAGCGTGGTGCGATCGTCGCCGGAAAGCACGCTGGCGTCCGTCCCCGCGATCTCGATCCGCCCGCCGAACCCGCCTTCGAGCAGCCCGACCGCCTGCAGCAGCGTGGACTTGCCGGACCCGGAAGGCCCCAGCAACGCCACGATCTCCCCGGGCTGGATCGCAAGGTCGACTCCGCGCAGAACGTCGATCTTCACCCCGCCCTGTTCGAAACTGCGGGTCAGCCCCATAAGTCTGACGACCGGCTCACTCATAGCGCAGCACCTGCACGGGATCGGTGCTCGCCGCCTTCATCGCGGGGTAGAGCGTGGCGAGGAAGCTGAAGGCGAGCGCCATCAGCGAAATCACGGTCACTTCCGCGGGATCGGTCCGGCTCGGCAGCTCGGCCAGGAAGCGGATCGACGGGTCCCACAGGTTCTGGCCGGTCACGATCTCGATCACGCGCAGGATCGGCTGACGGAAATAGAGGAAGACGAAACCGAGCAACAAGCCGGCGGCCGTGCCCAGGGCACCGATCAGGAACCCCGTGGTCACGAAGATCTTCAGCAGCGATCGTCGCGTCGCGCCCATCGTGCGCAGGATCGCGATGTCTCGCGTCTTCGCGCGGACCAGCATGATGAGCGAGCTGAGGATGTTGAACACGGCGACCAGCACGATGATCGACAGCACGACGAACATCGCCACGCGCTCCACCGCCAGCGCTTCGAACAGCGAGGCGTTGATCGTCTTCCAGTCGGTGATCACCGCCTGTCCGGCCAGCTTGCGGCCGATGGGCGCCAGCGTCTGCGCGGCGGTATCGGGATCGGTCGTCTTCACTTCGATCATGCCCACGGTGTCGCCGGTGAGCATCAGCGTCTGCGCATCCTTCATCGGCATGACCACGAAGGCCTTGTCGTAATCATAGATGCCGATCTCGAAGATCGCGCCCACCGTATAGCCGATCTGGCGCGGCACGGTGCCGAAAGGCGTGCTGCGCCCCTGCGGATTGATGATCGTGATCACGTCGCCCACGCGCGCCCCGAGATTTTCCGCCAGCCGCGCGCCGATCGCCACATTGCCGGCGCCCGGTTGCAGCGAAGCGAGATCGCCCTGCACCTTCTGCGGCTCCAGCCGCTTGATGTCTTGCATCGTGTTGCCGCGCACCAGCACGGCTTCCACCCGGCCGTTGAAGCTGGTCAGCAGCGGCTGTTCGATCAGCGGCGAGGCACGGACGACACCGGGCGTCGCGCGCACTTCCTTCAGGATCTGCTGCCAATTGTCGAGCCGACCGCCATAGGCCTGGACGATGGCGTGACCGTTCAGCCCCACGATCTTGTCCAGCAATTCGGCGCGGAACCCGTTCATCACGCTCATCACGATGACGAGGGCCGCGACACCGAGCATCACCGCCACGAGGCTGATCCCCGCGACGAGAGCGATGAACGCTTCGCCGCGCCCCGGCAGCATGTAGCGCTTGGCGATGGTCCATTCGAAATTGGAAAGGATCAAGGAAATGGCCAGTCCGGTTATCGTCGTTGGCAGCGGTTTAGGCAGCGCAGGTTCCCGAAGCAACACGGTTTCTGTTGCGGACAAGCCACAATCCCCGGGCATTGCATCTTGTAATCTGCGCGCAACATCGCCATTGGGGCCCCACCCCGGGGAAAACTTTGGCGAGTCCTCGAATTTATGAACATTACTCATCCCTTCCTGGACGCAGACGGAGACAAGCTGCGTGAGGAATGCGGCATTTTCGGCGTCATCGGCGCAACCGATGCGGCCGCGATCACCGCGCTCGGCCTCCACGCGCTCCAGCATCGCGGCCAGGAAGCAGCCGGCATCACCAGCTTCGACGGGGCGGAGTTCTACTCCCGCCGCGGGCTCGGTCATGTCGCGGAGAATTTCTCCAGCAGCGACGCGATGCGCGAACTGCCGGGCCATATGGCCGCGGGCCATGTCCGCTATTCCACCACGGGGGGGTCCGGCCTGCGCAATATCCAGCCGCTCTATGCCGATCTCGCATCGGGCGGCTTCGCCATCGCGCATAACGGCAATATCTCCAACGCGATGCACCTGCGCCGCGACCTGGTGCGCAAGGGCGCGATCTTCCAGTCGACCTCCGACACCGAAGTCATCATCCACCTGGTGGCGACCAGCCGCTATCCCACGCTGATGGACCGCTTCGTGGATGCGCTGCGGCTGGTGGAAGGCGCCTATTCGCTGATCTGCATGACCCCGCAGGGCATGATGGCCTGCCGCGATCCGCTGGGCATCCGCCCGCTGGTGATGGGAAGGATCGGCGATGCTCATATCTTCGCCAGCGAAACGGTCGCGCTCGATGTCGTCGGCGCGGAATTCATCCGCCAGGTCGATCCGGGCGAGCTGGTGCAGGTGGATTTCGAGGGCAAGGTCACCGCGCACCATCCCTTCGGCCGGCACAATGCCCGGCCCTGCATTTTCGAGCATGTCTATTTCAGCCGGCCGGATTCGATCTTCGACAAGCGTTCGGTCTATTCGGTGCGCAAGGAAATCGGCGCGCAGCTCGCCAGCGAAAGCCCAGTGGACGCGGATCTCGTCGTTCCCGTGCCTGACAGCGGCGTGCCGGCGGCGATCGGCTATTCCCAGAAATCGGGCATGCCGTTCGAACTCGGCATCATCCGTTCGCACTATGTCGGGCGCACCTTCATCCAGCCGTCCGACGGCGCCCGTTCCTCGAGCGTGAAACGCAAGCACAACGCCAATCGCGCCTTGGTGGAAGGCAAGCGGATCGTGCTGATCGACGATTCCATCGTGCGCGGCACGACCAGCCTGCAGATCGTCCAGATGATGCGCGATGCCGGCGCCAGCGAAGTGCATATGCGCATCGCCAGCCCGCCCACCGGGCATAGCTGCTTCTACGGCGTCGATACGCCGGAACGCTCCAAGCTGCTCGCCGCCCAGATGGATATCGAGGCGATGCGCCAGTTCATCCAGGCGGACAGCCTTGCCTTCGTCTCGATCGACGGGCTCTATCGCGCGGTGGGCGAAGCCGGTCGCAACCAGGCCTGCCCGCAATATTGCGATGCCTGCTTCACGGGCGATTATCCCACTTCCCTCACCGATCTTGGCGAACGGGATGAACAGGCGGCCCAGCTTCCCTTCCCGGTCAACAAGGTAGCCTAGGGCTCGGACCTCTTACCAGCAGGTCCGAGGCTTGAAGCAAAATGGCTCAGTGCAAGGAAAAAAGACGTAGAAATATGTCGATATTTCAAGACTTTTTGACGCAGCAATGGGCCATTTTGATCAAATCCCGCAGGGACGACCGAATGGCTTCCATCTCGAACCGAAATGCGCTGGCCATGGCAGCCAGCCGTGGCGACGTGCATTTCGGCTCGATATGTTCGCCATTCGGCCGCCTCGGGCCTGCTGGTAAGAGGTCCGAGCCCTGATGTCTTCAGGACCGTTCGAAGGTCAGCTCGCGCTGGTTACCGGCGCGAGCAAGGGGATCGGCGCGGCGACCGCGCAGGCGCTTGCCGCCGCGGGCGCGCACGTGATTCTGACCGCGCGCGATGCGAAGGCGCTGGAAAAGATCGAGGAAGCGATCCACGAGGCCGGCGGCTCGGCCACGATCGCGCCGGTCGATCTGTCAGAACAGGACGCTATCGCCCGGCTTTCGGTAGCGATCTCCAACCGCTGGGACAAGCTCGACATCCTGATGCTGTCGGCCGCGATCCTGCCGCAACTGACCCCTGTCACCCAGATCGAACAAGGCGCCTTCAACAAGGCGATCACGATCAACGTGCTGGCCACCCAAGCCCTTCTCGCAGCCTTCCATCCGCTGCTGAAGCGGAGCGGGGATGCCCGGATCGTCGGGCTGACCAGCAGCCAGGGGAGGGAGCCCCGCGCCTATTGGGGCGCCTATGCCGCCACCAAGGCCGCATTCGAAGCGCTGCTGGAATGCCATGCGCAGGAAGTGCAGAACATCTCGAATATCCGCGTCGCGATCGTCGATCCGGGCGCGACCCGCACGGACATGCGCGCACGCGCCTATCCAGGAGAAGATCCGCTGACGGTGAAACTGCCGCAAGTGGTGGCGGACCGGATTACTGCCCTGCTCGGCGAGCCCTTCCCCACCAGTCATCGTGAACGCGTGGCGAAGCCGGATTAACCCTTACCGGAAACCTCAGGGAAATTACCTAAGTTCACATTTCCTTCCGGATACGGCCATGCGAGCCGTGGTCTCAGGGGGACAGCGCCATGACGCTCGACAAGCTCACTAGCTATTCGATTGCCGCGCAGGAAGATCGTTCCGCACCGCGTACCAAGCTCACCATCCCGGCCCAATTGCGCCAGTCCGGCGGACGGCCGTTCCAGACCGTGGTCCATGATCTCTCGCTGTCCGGCTTCTCCGCGACCGCCGTCACGCGGATGCAGCCGGGCACGATCCTCTGGCTGACGCTGCCGGGACTGGAAGCGCTCCAGGCCGAAGTGGCATGGTGGGACAACAGCCTGACAGGCTGCGCTTTCGCCCATCTGATCAGTCCGATCGTGCATGACAGCCTGATCGCACGGTTCGGATAAGATTCCGCCACCGGTCTGATCGCGCGGGCTAACTCCCCTCCCCTTCAGGGGAGAGGAGACAGGTGAAAAACCATTTTCCTACACGCGCGGAATCTGCCTTAACCTGCCGGATGAAGCGCC
>CAMLQG010000114.1 GCA_946482075.1 uncultured Erythrobacteraceae bacterium | reverse complement strand
GCACCGAAATCGACGATGTTGACGACCTTGCCGTTGTAGATCTTGCCGACTTCCGGCTCTTCCACGATGCCGAGAATCCAGGCCTTCGCGGCTTCGATCTGGCTGAGATCGGCGGACGAGATCTTGATCAGGCCTTCATCGTCGATATCGACCTTGGCGCCGGTTTCCGCGACGATCTCGCGGATGACCTTGCCGCCGGTGCCGATGACTTCGCGGATCTTCGACTTGTCGATCTGCATCGTCTCGATCCGCGGCGCATGGGCGGACAGTTCGGTGCGGGCGGAGCCCAGCGCCTTGGTCATTTCGCCCAGGATGTGCGCGCGGCCTTCCTTGGCCTGGCTCAGCGCGGCCTGGAATATCTCGCGCGTGATGCCGGCGACCTTGATGTCCATCTGCATCGTGGTGATGCCCTCGCTCGTGCCGGCCACCTTGAAGTCCATGTCGCCGAGATGATCCTCGTCACCCAGAATGTCGGACAGCACGGTGAACTCGTCGCCTTCCAGGATCAGGCCCATCGCGATACCCGAAACCGGGCGAGAGATGGGCACGCCCGCATCCATCATCGAGAGACTGCCGCCGCAGACGGTCGCCATCGAGGACGAGCCGTTGGACTCGGTGATGTCGGACACGACGCGAATCGTGTAGGGGAAGTCTTCCTTGGACGGCAGCACCGCCTGCAGCGCGCGCCAGGCGAGCTTGCCATGGCCCGTGTCACGCCGGCTCGGCGCGCCGAAACGACCGACTTCGCCGACCGAATAGGGCGGGAAGTTGTAATGTAGCATGAAGTGAGAATAGGTCAGGCCTTCGAGGCCGTCGATCATCTGCTCACTGTCGCGCGTGCCCAGAGTGGTGGTGCAGATCGCCTGCGTCTCGCCGCGGGTGAACAGCGCCGAACCATGCGTGCGGGGCAGGAATCCGACCATCGCTTCGATCGGGCGGACCTGCGTCGTGGTGCGGCCGTCGATACGCTGGCCGTCCTTCAGGATGGCGCCGCGCACGATGTCGGCTTCGACTTTCTTGAGGGTCTTGATCGCGACCATCTGGGTCTGCGCGTCTTCCTCGGCGAAAGCGGCCTTGGCCTTGTCGCGAGCAGCGTTCAGCGCGTCCGAACGAGCCGACTTGCTGGTCAGCTTGTAGGCTGCGGCGATATCCTTGCCGACGAGGTCCTTGAGCTTGGCCTTGATCGCGGAATTGTCGCTGACGGCGACTTCCCAAGGATCCTTGGCGGCCTTCTCGGCCAGATCAATGATCGCGTTGACGACCTTCTTGCACTCGTCATGGGCGAAGATCACCGCGCCGAGCATGATGTCCTCGGACAGCTCCTTGGCTTCCGATTCCACCATCATCACGGCGTTGCCGGTGGCCGCGACGACGAGGTCGAGCGCGCCTGCAGCGGCGGTTTCCTGCTTCGGGTTCAGCACGTATTCGCCATCGACATAGCCGACCCGCGCCGCACCGATCGGGCCCATGAAGGGCACGCCGGAAATCGTCAGGGCGGCGGAAGCTGCGATCATCGCAACGATGTCAGGCTCGGTCTCGCCATCATAGCTGAGGACCTGCGCGATCACGTTGATCTCGTTGTAGAAGCCTTCGGGGAACAGTGGACGCACCGGCCGGTCGATCAGGCGGGAGACCAGCGTCTCCTTCTCGGTGGCACCGCGTTCGCGCTTGAAGAAGCCGCCCGGAATGCGACCGGCGGCGAAGAACTTTTCCTGGTAGTGGACGGTCAGCGGGAAGAAGTCCTGGCCTTCCTTCACCGACTTGGCGGCAGTCACGGCGCAGAGCACCACGGTTTCGCCATAGGTGGCCAGAACGGCGCCGTCAGCCTGACGGGCGATGCGGCCGGTTTCCAGAGTGAGGGTCTTTCCGCCCCACTCCAGCGATACGGTTTTAACGTCGAACATTATTTTTTCCTCAAACCCGCCGGCCCTATTGCCTGGCGGGGTTTTCTGCCGGGTGTACCGTCCCGGTCCGGTGCGGGGCCTTATCAGCGCCCCGAGGCCCCTTCGCCGGATTGCGAAGGATACCCATATGCGAAGAGCGGCCCGCTGGGGGCCGCTCCGTAAACTCTTATTTGCGCAGACCCAGCTTCTGGATCAATCCGTTGTACCGCTCCACATCCTTCTTCTTGAGGTATGCGAGCAGGCTGCGGCGCTTGTTGACCATCATCAGCAGGCCGCGGCGGGAATGGTTGTCCTTGTGGTGACCCTTGAAGTGCTCGGTCAGGTTGCGGATCCGTTCGGTCAGGATCGCGACCTGCACTTCCGGCGAACCGGTATCGCCCGCAGCGCGAGCATTGTCCTGGATGATTTCCTGCTTCTTTTCGGCGGTAACCGACATAGTATTCACTCCGCGACATCGGGAAGATTGAACCCCCTGACGACCCGGGCGTCACCGCCCGAAAGCTCCACGAGCGCGAGCGGCACATTGCCGGCCCTTGCCCGATACAGCCCATCGCCCAGAGGCAATCCGGATAAGACACGGCCCTGGCGGACCGCCCTTGCCGCTTCCGGATCGAGGTCCAGGGCCGGGATGTCGTCCAGCCCTGCCTCCAGCGGCAGGATCACGTCTTCAAGGGGCGCGCCCTGACCGACTTCGTTCAATTTGTCCAGCGAAATCGCCCTGTCGAGAGTGAACGGCCCCGCCTTCACCCGGCGCAGCATGGTGACATGGCCGACTGTGCCGAGCGCATGCGCAATGTCGCGCGCGAGGGAGCGGATATAGGTGCCCTTGGAAACATGGGCGGTGAACCGCGCCTCCTCAACAAGACCCGTTCGTCCTGAGCTTGTCGAAGGACCGTCTTTCTCTTCGGAAGAGAAAAGCAAGGCTTCGACAGGCTCAGCCCGAACGGAGAGCGAGAATATCTCAACATTCCGCACCGCCAGCTCCACATCCTCCCCCGCCCGCGCGAGATCATAGGCCCGCTTCCCCCCCACCTTCAGCGCGGAGAAGGCCGGCGGAACCTGTCGGATCGGGCCGGTGAAGCGCGGCAATACCGCCTCGACCTCATCCAGCGACGGCCGCACCTCGCTTGTGGCAGTCACCTGTCCCTCCAAGTCCAGCGAATCCGTCTCCTCGCCGAACCGCAGGACGAATTCATAGATCTTGCTGGCATCCAGCATCCGCCCCGCAAGCTTGGTCGCCTCGCCCACGGCGATCGGCAACACCCCTTCCGCCAAGGGATCGAGCGTCCCGCCATGGCCGGCCTTGACCTTGCCATAGCCGGCTTCGCGCAGATTGCGCTTTACCGCTGCCACCGCCTGGGTGGAGCCCAGCCCTACCGGCTTGTCGAGGATGATCCAGCCATGCGGCATCGCGGATGTCATCCCGTCATCTGCCCGCGACCGCGCGCACGATGGCGAAATAGTGATCGCCCATCCAGGCCACGGGCGGGACCACGAGGTTCTCGATGATGCCGAGCTGCGGGAACAGCCACGGAATCACCAGCAGGAGCAGGAACAGCAGCGGGAAGCCCCATGGCCGCAACCGCGCATATTGGCGCGCGGCCGGGCGAGGCAGCAAGCCCTCGACGATGTGCGAGCCGTCGAAAGGCGGTACCGGCAGCAGGTTGAACATGGCGAGGAAGATGTTGATCGTGATGAAGAAGTTGAGGCTCGTTCCCACGAACATCGCCAGTGCGCCGGCATCGTTTCCGATAGCCCTCGCCAGGATGCCGAGAAGCACCGCCCCAAGCGCGGCGAGGATGAAATTGGTAGCCGGCCCCGCCACGGCTACCGCCATCATACCGTAGCGCGGATTGCGCAGCCGCCGCTGATCCACCGGCACCGGCTTCGCCCAGCCGAATACCGGAGCTTTCAGCAAAGCGAGCATGCCCGGCACCACGATCGTGCCGATCGGATCGACATGGCGGATCGGGTTCAGCGTCAGCCGGCGCCGTTCCTCGGCAGTCCTGTCGCCCAGCGCGCGCGCCACCCAACCATGCGCCACTTCGTGGAATACGATCGCGATGATGAGAGGGATGATCAGCGCTGCGGCTGTGTAGAGCGTTTGGTTCATGAGTTAGGTTCTGGAGTGGAAATGGCTAATATGTCCGTTCGCCCTGAGCTTGTCGAAAGGCCGCTCTTCACTTTCTTTGAGAAGAAAGACTGTCCTTCGACAAGCTCAGGGCGAACGGGATCTGGAGATTACTCACCCTCGCCCAGATCGCGCGTCACGCGTGGATCGGCCAGCAGCTTGTCGATCCTCGCGACCTCGTCGAAGCTCTCATCCGGCCAGAACTGGATCTTCGCCGCATATTTGAGCTTCAGCCGGCCCGCGACCTCGCGCTGGAAGAAGGCGGTGTTTTGGCGCAGCGCCTTCAGCACCGCCTCCTCGTCCGCGCCGAGCAGCGGCTTCACATAGACCTTGGCCTGACGCAGATCGGGCGACATGCGCACTTCCGTGACGGAGACGGAATGCGCGCTCAGCACGTCGTCATGCACCTGCTGGCGCGTGAGCAGGTCCGAAATCACATGGCGCACCTGCTCGCCCACCTTGAGCAGGCGGACCGAGCGGGTTTCGGGAGTGGAATGCTGGCGGGCCATGGATGCACCTCCAAACCACGCTTGCCGCGCTGGCCTCTCCTCGCGGGAAAGGCCATGCATCACAGCGTGCGTTCGCGTTCCTCGACTTCGAAGACTTCCAGCATGTCGCCGGGCTTGATGTCATTCGTATCCGCCAGCACCACACCGCATTCCAGGCCGGCGCGGACTTCGTCCACATCGTCCTTGAAGCGACGCAGCGAGGCGATCGTCGTCTTGGAAACGATGACGTCCTCGCGCGTGAGGCGGGCGTTGAGGCCCTTGCGGATGAAGCCTTCGAGCACCAGCAGGCCGGCGGCCTTGTCGCGCTTGCCGGCGGGGAAGATCTCCTTGATCTCGGCCCGGCCCACGACATGCTCGATCCGTTCCGGCCCGAGCTCGCCCGCCATCTCCTTCGCGATCTCCTCGGTCAGGTGATAGATGACGTCGTAATACATCATCCGCACCTTGTTCCGCTCGATCAACTCGCGCGCCTTGGCATTGGGACGCACATGGAAGCCGATGATCGGCGCGCCGCTGGCCGAAGCCAGCGTCACGTCGCTTTCGGTGATCGCGCCCACGCCCGAATTCAGGATGCGCACCTTGATCTCGTCATTCGAGAGATTGTGGAGCGCGGTGTTGATCGCTTCGACCGAACCCTGCACATCGGCCTTGATGACCAACGGGAACTCGATGACGTTCTCCTTGTCCTTGAGCGCGGAGAACATCGTATCGAGGCTGGCAGGCGCGATCGCGGTGCGCTTCTCGGTCGCCTTTTCCTTGCGGTAGGCGGAGACTTCGCGCGCGCGCTGCTCGTTCTCGACTACGGTGAGCGTATCGCCCGCCATGGGCACCCCGCCCAGGCCCAGCACTTCCACCGGAGTGGAAGGACCGGCTTCCTTGATCTGGCGGCCCTTGTCGTCGATCATCGCGCGGACACGGCCGCTTTCGGTGCCGACCACCAGCACGTCGCCGGTGCGCAGCGTGCCGCGATTGACCAGCACGCTGGCGAGCGGGCCCTTGCCCTTGTCCAGCTTCGCCTCGATCACCGTGGCTTCCGCCTCGCGATTCGGGTTGGCGCGCAATTCGAGCAGCTCGGCCTGGAGCAGGATCTTCTCGATCAGCGTGTCGAGGCCCGTCTTCGCCTTTGCGGAGACTTCCACATCCTGCACGTCACCCGACATCTCTTCCACGATGACTTCGTGCTCGAGCAGGCGTTCGCGGATTTTCTGCGGATTGGCTTCCGGCTTGTCGACCTTGTTGATCGCCACGATCATCGGCACGCCGGCCGCCTTGGTGTGGTTGATCGCCTCGATCGTCTGCGGCATCAGCCCGTCATCGGCCGCCACCACCAGCACCACGATATCCGTGACATTGGCGCCGCGCGCGCGCATCTCCGTGAAGGCGGCGTGGCCCGGCGTGTCGAGGAAAGTGATCTTGTCGCCGGCCTTGGTCTGAATCTGATAGGCGCCGATATGCTGGGTGATGCCGCCGGCTTCGCCGCGCACCACGTCGGTGCCGCGCAGCGCGTCGAGCAGGCTGGTCTTGCCGTGATCGACATGGCCCATGATCGTGACGACCGGCGGGCGGACCTGCAGCGTGTCTTCCGCATCGACGTCGTCCGACGTGTCGATATCGACGTCGCTGTCGGACACGCGCTGGATGTTGTGGCCGAATTCGGTGACCAGCAGTTCGGCCGTATCCTGGTCGATCGTCTGGTTGACGGTGACCATCATGCCCATGTTGAACAGCGCCTTCACCAAGTCCGCGCCCTTTTCGGCCATGCGGTTGGCCAGTTCCTGCACCGTGATCGCTTCGGGCACGACCACGTCGCGCACCTGCTTCTCGCGGATCTGTTGCTGGCCGGCGAAATGATGGCGCCGTTCCTTCTCGCGCGCCCGCTTGAGCGCGGCGAGGCTGCGGGCACGCGCACCTTCATCGTCATTGAGCGCGCGGTTGACGGTCAGCTTGCCGCCGCGGCGACGATCGGCATCGCTCGCACGCGAAGGAGCGCCGCCCTTCTTGTCCTTTTCCTTGTCCGGACGCTTGAGCTTGGGCGCAGGCGCGGCGACAGGCGTGAACCTGCGGGGAGCCGGCGCGCCGCCTTCCTTCGCCTCTTCCGTGTCGGAGACTTCCTCCACCACCTCGGGCGCGGGTTCGGCCGCGGCCTCGGGCTGTTCCGGAACCGCAGCGGCAACGGGTTCGGCCACCGGCTGGGCCGCGGCTTCTTCCTGGGCCTTGCGATTTTCCTCGGCGCGGCGGCGCTCTTCCTCGATCGCATTCTGCCGGGCTTCCTGCTCGCGGCGGTTCGATTCCTCGAGCGCGTTCATCCGCGCCTCTTCCGCTTCGCGCAGCAGGCGGTCCTGCATCTCGCGGCGGCTCTCCATGCTCTGCGGCGTGGAGGGGCGCGGCGGCGGGGCGGCCTGCACCGGCGCGGGCGCGGGAGGCGCGGAGGGCGGCGCGACGGGTTCGGCCACCGGCTCGGAACCGGGCTTCACGAACTTGCGCCGCTTCACTTCCACGACCACCTTGTTGGTGCGGCCGTGGCTGAAGGTCTGCTTGACCTCGCCCGCTTCGACCGAGCGCTTCAGCCCCAGCGGTTTGCGGGTGCGCATCGGTTTGTCGTCGGTGTCGCTCATAAAAGCCCCAATATCCTTCGTATTCAATCTATCGCCGCAGCCTGCCGGGCGACGGCTGCCGTCCGGTCGCTGAGGTCATCTGCAGCCGCCTGCGCGGCCCCGGTGAAGTGCAGCAAGCGCGCCAGCGGGACCATGACCCGCTTTGCCGATGCCGCATCGGCCAGCGCCAGGTGGACGACATTGTCGCGGCCCAATGCCACAGACAGAGCCGTCCGGTCCAGTGGCAAGCGCAGGCCCCGCAAATCGGAGCCTTCCGCCTCGCGTCCGACCCGATAGGCCTGGTCGAGCTTGCGGGTGCCATCGTCGCTAGCATCGGAAGCATGGGCGAGCCAGACGATCCGTCCCAGTCTCGCCTGCTCGGCGATCCTGTCCGAACCCAAGATAATGCGTCCTGCGCGCATTTCGAGACCCAGCCGGTCGAGCAGCGCGCGAATAAGCGCCTGTTCCGCCATTGCGGGCAGTTCCGCCGGAATTTCGAGCTTCGCGCCCTTGAAGGCGCGGGCCAGCGCGCCTTTCAGCTTGCCGTTGCCGATGGCCGTTTCGAGTTCCGCACGCGACACGCCGATCCAGGCGCCGCGCCCCGGAGCCCGCGCCAGCGCATCGGGCAGCACCAGGCCATCGGGCGAAATCGCCAGCCGCAGCAGCGTGTCGCGGCTGTCGGTCTCGCCCGTCAGGACGCAGCGACGCTCCGGCGCGGTAGGGGCAGCCGGCGTTGCTTCGACGCTATCGGAGGGCCCTAGCGGCTCATTGCGAGGAATCCGCATCGGCGGCCTCCCCGTCTGCGGACGAGGCCGTCGCCGGCTCCTCGTCCTCGAACCAATGGGCGCGCGCGGCCATGATGATCTCGTTGCCCTGCTCTTCGCTCAGGCCATATTCGCCGAGCACGCCGCCCTTGTCCTCGGCGCGCTCGCTGCGCGGCGGGCCGCGGCGGTTGTCGGTGCGCTTCTTGGCGATCAGTTCGTCGGTCGCGAGGTCGGCGAGGTCGTCGAGCGTCTTGATCCCGGCCTTGCCGAGCACGACGAGCATCGCTTCGGTCAGATGCGGAATATCGGCGAGCGCATCCTCGACGCCGAGTTCGCGGCGTTCGGCGCGCGAGGCTTCCTCGCGGCGCTCGAGCCCTTCGGCAGCGCGGCTCTGCAGTTCCTGCGCGAGTTCCTCGTCGAAGCCTTCGATGCTCGCCAGTTCGTCGAGCGGCACATAGGCGACTTCTTCGAGTTCGCCGAAACCTTCGGCGACGAGCAGCTGCGCGAGCGTTTCGTCGACGTCGAGTTCTTCCTGGAACATCGTCGAGCGTTCGACGAATTCGCGCTGGCGCTTCTCGCTCGCGTCGGCCTCGGTCATGATGTCGATCTGGCTGCCGGTGAGCTGGCTGGCGAGACGGACATTCTGGCCGCGGCGGCCGAT
>CAMLQG010000113.1 GCA_946482075.1 uncultured Erythrobacteraceae bacterium | reverse complement strand
ACACCGTCCACACCGGATGGACGATCGTGTAGTCAACGAAGATTCGCGCGGTGACGAGAATGATCGCGGAAATGATCAGCGACTTGGTGGCGGCCGCGCCGACGAAGCCGATCAGCGTTTCCGCGAAACCCACGGGAGCGGAAAGCAGCTCGAAGATCGCGCCGGTGAAGCGCGGCATGTAGATCCCGAAGCTGGCATTCGCGGTGGTTTCGCTCAGCAGCGTCAGCAGCAGCAGGCCGGGCACGATGAAGGCGGCGTAAGGCACGCCGCCCACTTCGTCGATCCGCCCGCCGATCGCCGCGCCGAAGACGATGAAATAGAGCGATGTCGTCAGCACCGGGGCGACGATCGTCTGGAAGAAGGTCCGCCAGGCGCGCGACAGCTCATAGACATAGATCGCCCATGCGCCGCGCCAGTTGAAGCCGAGCGTGAACACCTCGCCGGACCTGCGCCCTGCATCAGGCCCGCTCATGCGCGTTTCTCCACGAGGTCCACGAAGATGTCTTCCAGGCTCGATTCATGGATATCGAGTGCGGTGAAACGGATGCCGGCGCCGACCAGCTTCTGGACCAGTTCGGCCACTTTCGCGTCGGCTTCCTCGCCTCCGCCCCGAAAGCACAGGCGGCGGCCTTCATCGCTCAGCGTCAGCTGGTATTCCGCAAGCGCGGGCGGGATCGCCGGCAATGGCTGGGCAAGATCGAACAACGCCTCAACCCGTCCCATGCGGGCCATCAGCGTGCGCTTCTCCTCCACCAGCAGGATGCGGCCGCCATCGATGACGCCGATGCGGTCGGCCATTTCCTCGGCCTCCTCGATATAATGGGTGGTCAGGATGATGGTGACGCCCTGCTCGCGCAGCCGGCCGATCAGCCGCCACATGTCGCGCCGCAGCTCGACGTCCACGCCGGCGGTCGGCTCGTCCAGGAAGAGGAGCTGCGGATCGTGCGACAGCGCCTTGGCGATCAGCACGCGGCGCTTCATCCCGCCCGAGAGCGCGCGGATCTGCGTGTCGCGCCTGTCCCACAGCGACAGCGAACGCAGGATCTCCTCGATCCGCGCAGCGTCGGGCGGCAGGCCGAACAGTCCGCGCGAATAGCTGACCGCGCGCTTCACATCGTCGAAGATGTCGAAGCCCAGTTCCTGCGGCACCAGCCCGATATGCGCTCTCGCCCGACGCCAGTCATGCGCCAGGTCATAGCCGATCGCATGGATGCTGCCGGCGCTCGGCCGCACCATGCCGCAGACCGCGCCGATCAGCGTCGTCTTGCCCGCGCCGTTCGGCCCCAGCAGCGCGAATATCTCGCCTCGCCTGACTGAAAGATCCACATTGTCCAAAGCCTTGAGCCCGCCCGGATAGGTCTTGGTCAGGCCCTTGATATCGAGAATCGTCTCCACGCCGCGAAGATGGCGGTTCACCCCGCCATTGCAAGCCTGTGGCGCGATCAAATCATCTTTGGGATCAACAGGCTCGCATCGCCATAGCTGTAGAAGCGGTACTCCTTCGCAATGGCGTGGGCATAGGCCGCCTGCATCCGTTCCAGCCCCATCAGCGCGCTCACCAGCATGAACAGGGTGGAGCGCGGCAGGTGAAAATTGGTCATCAGCCCGTCGATCGCACGGAAACGATAGCCGGGCGTGATGAAGATGTCCGTATCGCCCTCGAAAGGTCGGATGACCCCATCCTCGCCCTTGGCGCTTTCGAGCAGGCGCAGCGACGTGGTGCCGACCGCGATCACGCGCCCGCCCGCTTGTCGCGCCGCATTGAGGCGATCGGCGGCCGCTGGCTCGATCCGGCCCCATTCCGAATGCATCCGGTGCGCCTGGGTGTCGTCGGCCTTCACCGGCAGGAAAGTGCCCGCACCGACATGAAGCGTCAGCGTCTCGCGCGCGATGCCTGCCTCGTCCAGCGCGGCCAGCAGAGCGGGCGTGAAGTGGAGCGCAGCCGTGGGTGCGGCGACCGCGCCTTCCTCGCGCGCGAAGATCGTCTGATAATCCTCGCGGTCCTGCGCATCCGTGCCGCGCTTCTGCGCGATATAGGGTGGCAGCGGCATGGTGCCGGCGCGTTCGAGCAGCGCTTCGACAGGCTCATCGCCGGCGAAGGCGAGCGTCCAGCTGCCGTCCTCGTGACGCTCTTCAGCCGTCGCCGATACGTCCTGCGGGAACGTGACCACGTCGCCTTCGCGCAGCCGCTTCCCGTTGCGGATGAAGGCCTGCCAGCGGCGCAGGTCGATCCGCTTGTGCAGCGTCGCGCCGATACGCGCTTCGCCCCGCCGGCCCTCCAGCTGTGCCGGAATCACGCGCGTATCGTTGAACACCAGCACGTCGCCTGCGCGCAGCAGGCGGGGCAGATCCTGCACTCCCCTATCGGCGAAAGGCGCATCCCCTTCGGCCACCAGCATCCGCGCGGCATCGCGCGGGCGGGCCGGCCGCAAGGCTATCCGCTCGGGCGGAAGCTCGAAATCGAACAGATCGACGCGCATGATACGGCACCCCAGAACCGTTCGCCCCGAGCTTGTCGAAGGGCAGTCCTTCTATTCAACGAAGAAGAAAAGCGGTCCTTCGACAAGCTCGGGATGAACGGTTCCCGTAGGCTGGCTCTTACTTCGACGGCGAATTGCTCAGCATGTCCGGCGTGATCTCGGCTGCAGGAGCCGGCGGCGGCACCAAGGCGGGCGGTGCCTTCCCGTCGCTGCCGATCGAGGCCTGCAGGATCTTGGTCGGGTTCTCGGGCGGTTCGCCCCGCTGGATGGCGTCGACCGCCTGCATATTGGCGATCACGCGGCCGAAATTGGTGTATTTCCGGTCGAGCGCGAAGCGCGGATAGAACACGATGAAGAACTGACTGTTGGCGCTGTTCACGTCCGAAGCGCGTGCCATCGACACGGTGCCGCGAACATGCGGCATGTCGTTGAATTCGGCGTTCACGTTCGGCAGGTCGGAATTGCCCTGTCCGGTGCCCGTGGGATCACCCGTCTGGGCCATGAAGTCTTCGATCACGCGGTGGAAGATCACCCCGTTGTAAAAGCCCTGACGCGCCAGCGTCTTGATCCGTTCGACATGGTTCGGCGCCCAGTCCGGCATCAGGCGGATCGTAACGCGCTGGCCCGTGGAAAGATCGAGATAGAGGATATTCTCCGGATCATGCGTCGGGTCGAAATCGACCTGGGCATAGACGCGCACGGGCGGTGCGGCTTCGGCGTTCTTGTCCTTATCCTTGTCCTTCGCCATCGCGAAGCCGGGCATCAGGCTCAGAAACACGGCCATGGCCGCTGCGATCAGGCTTTTAAACATCGCTCTCAAAGCTTCCGTAGAGGGAGGAATGGCGGGCATTAGCCATTGCGGACTGTCCGTTCAATGAATGATGCGTAACAAACCGGGCAAATATAAGGCTCAACGATCGCCCAGAAGGCCGATCTTCTCGACGCGGGCCATCACTTCGTCGCGCACCGGCGCGCTGACGAACCGGGTGATATCGCCACCGAACAGGGCGATCTCCTTGACCAGTTTCGAAGCGATCGGCTGCAGGCTGACATCGGCCATCAGGAAGACCGTCTCGATCCCGGAATTGAGCTGCTGGTTCATTCCGGCCATCTGATATTCATATTCGAAATCCGCCACCGCGCGCAGGCCGCGCACGATCACACTGGCGCCCTGGCGTTCGGCGAACTTCATCAGCAGCGCGTTGAACCCTACGACCTCGACATTGGCGAGCCCGAGATCGGTCACTTCGCGCCGGACCATGTCCATCCGTTCCTCGGGCGTGAACATCGGGTTCTTCGAAATGTTGGTCGTGACGCCGATGATCAGCCGATCCACCAGTTTAGCGCCGCGTCGGATGATATCGCTATGCCCCAGAGTAATCGGATCGAACGTGCCGGGATAGACCCCGACGCGCTCCCTCCCTTGCGCCCCCGCCATCAATGATTCCTTTCGACTATGAAACGCGCCAGCTGGCGCAGCAGCTCGGCTTCGGAGCCGTGCTGAGCCAGATGGCCGATCGCCTGTTCGACCAGCATCCTCGCCTGTTCGCGCGCGCGCTCCGGCCCCAGCAGGGATACGAAAGTCTGCTTACCCGCGGCCGCGTCCTTGCGCAGCGCCTTGCCGGCGGCTGCCTCATCCCCGTCATGATCAAGAAGATCGTCCGCGATCTGAAAGGCCAGGCCGATATCGCGCGCATAGCCGCGCAGATGCCCACGCCCCTCGATCGGCACCTTGCCCAGGATCGCCCCCATCTCCACCGCCGCGCCCAGCAGCGCGCCGGTCTTCAACTGCTGGAGGCGAGTAACGGTCGGCAGGTCGAATGTCTCGGTCTCGGCGACCATATCCATCACCTGGCCGCCCGCCATGCCGTTATGGCCGCTTGCGATCGCAAGCGTATGAACCAGTTCGGCCCGCGTGAAGGGATCGCCGCTGGTGCGTGGATCCGCCAGGATTTCAAACGCCAAGGCATGCAGCGAGTCGCCGGCCAGCACTGCGGTCGCTTCATCGAAGGCCTTGTGGACGGTCGCCTTGCCGTGGCGGAGATCGTCATTGTCCATGCAGGGCAGATCATCATGGATCAGGGAATAGGCGTGGATCGCCTCGATTGCGCAGCCGGCACGAACGGCTATGCTGCGATCCACACCGTAGAGCGCGGCCGTGGCCGTCAGCAGCAGCGGACGAACGCGCTTGCCTGCACCGATCGTGGCATAGCGCATCGCTTCGAACAGTCGATCACGGGAATCGCCGGGCGACGGCAGGATCGCTTCGAAGGCGGTATCGATGTCATGCGCGATGCGCCGGAGGCCTTCGCCGAGAACGCTGTCGGCCATTTCCGCCACCGCCACGTTCAGGCACTTTCGTCGAAAGGCGCAGTTCCCTGGGCAGTCCCATCGGGCCCCGCGACGATCTTCTCGATGCGCGCCTGCGCCGCGTCGAGCCGGGCCTGGCAGTGCTTGCGCAGCTTTTCGCCGTCCTCATACAGCGTGATCGCATCGTCCAGCGGCACGTCGCCGCTTTCCAACTTGCGCACGACCTCTTCGAGCGCGCGCAGCGCATCCTCGAAACTCATTGCGGCGATATCGACAGCACCGTTTCCCATGGCTCAGCTTTGGCGGCGACACTCGTCGCGGTCAAGCGATCACGCCGATTCAGTCATCCGCTTCGAACAGGCGCTTCGCGTTCTTGCGCTTATTGCCGAGATAGTACCAGCCAACCACGAGCGGCGGGCCGATGATCGAGGCGAGAAACGGGGCATCCAAGCCGAAGCCGAACCGCGCGATCGCGCATAGCGTGCCGAGCAGTCCGACGATGAGGATCATCGGCTCGAAATTGCCCATGAAATGGGCGTAGATCTTGCTGCCGTCCGGACGCCGGACGCCATAAAGGCCTAGCGGGCCGTCCGCCGTGACGAAGTAGAATTTCCCCGGCCCGCCCTTGATCGCTTCCGACGTGACGGGTTCTCTGGTCGCGACCTTGGCGACTTCGCGAAGCTGGCCATTCGCAGTGGTGATCTTCAGCCGCTCGAAACGGGCATAGCCCTTCTTGTGGTGGTAAGGCTGTGCCGGTTCGAGAACGCCTTCAATGATGGTTACCGACATGCGACAAGTCCCCCTCAAGCCCATCGATCCCGAAGGCGTATCATGACTGCGTATTTTTCCCAAAGACTCTTGGGCCTGAATCGCGCTTGGCGACTAGCCCCGCACGCGCGACGGCGCTAAGGGCCGCGCCATGAGCGAAATCACTCCCGACATTGTCGCCGCCCATGGCCTCAGCCCCGAAGAATACGAGCATGTGCTCCATGCGCTGGGACGCGAACCGAACCTCGTGGAACTGGGGATATTCTCGGTCATGTGGTCGGAACATTGCTCCTACAAGTCGAGCCGCGTTCACCTGAAGAAGCTTCCGACCGAGGCACCCTGGGTGATCTGCGGGCCGGGCGAGAATGCCGGCGTGATCGACATCGGCGACGGGCAGGCGGCGATCTTCAAGATGGAGAGCCACAACCACCCATCCTACATCGAGCCTTACCAGGGTGCGGCAACCGGCGTGGGCGGCATCCTGCGCGACGTATTCACCATGGGCGCGCGGCCCGTGGCCAACATGAACGCGCTGCGCTTCGGACGGCCCGACCATCCGAAGATGAAGCATCTGGTGCAGGGCGTGGTCGCGGGGATCGGCGGCTACGGCAATTGCGTGGGTGTGCCGACCGTCGGCGGGGAGACGAACTTCCACAAGGCCTATGACGGCAATATCCTGGTCAACGCAATGACCGTGGGCGTCGCGCAGACGGACAAGATCTTCTATTCGGCCGCGACGGGCGTGGGCAATCCGATCGTCTATGTCGGCTCCAAGACCGGGCGTGACGGCATCCATGGCGCGACCATGGCGAGCGCCGATTTTGACGAGAATTCGGACGAGAAGCGCCCCACCGTGCAGGTAGGCGATCCCTTCACCGAGAAGCTGCTGATCGAAGCCTGCCTCGAGCTGATGGCGTCCGACGCGATCGTCGCCATCCAGGACATGGGCGCGGCCGGCCTCACCTCCTCCTCGGTGGAGATGGCATCGAAGGGCGGCGTCGGCATCCGGCTCGATATGAACAAGGTGCCCTGCCGCGAAACCGGCATGACGCCTTACGAGATGATGCTGTCCGAAAGCCAGGAGCGCATGCTCATGGTGCTGCAGCCGGGCAAGGAAGAGTTCGCCGAAGCGATCTTCCGCAAGTGGGAGCTGGACTTCGCGGTGATCGGCGAAGTGACGGAGAGCGGACACATGGTGCTCGAATTCGACGGCGAAGTGGTGTGCGACATCCCGCTTGCGCCGCTGGCGGACGAAGCGCCGGAATATGACCGGCCCCATGTCCCCACACCCCGGCCCGCACCGCTGGGCGATGTGCCGGCGACGAACGATATCGGCGCAGACCTGCTCAAGCTGATCGGCTGCGCCGACCTTGCCTCGCGCCGCTGGATCTGGGAACAATATGACAGCCAGGTCGGTGCGGACACGCTGCAGAAGTCCGGCGGTGATGCCGCCGTCGTGCGCGTCCATGGCACGCGGAAAGCGCTGGCGGTCAGCACCGACTGCACTCCGCGCTATTGCTTCGCGGACCCGCATGAAGGCGGGAAGCAGGCGGTGGCGGAAACTTATCGCAACATCAGCGCCGTGGGTGCCAAACCGCTGGCGATCACGAACTGCCTCAATTTCGCCAATCCGCAGCGGCCCGAGATCATGGGCCAGATCGTCGGCTGTCTCGAAGGCATGGGCGATGCCTGCCGTGCACTCGATTTCCCGATCGTGTCGGGCAATGTCAGCCTCTACAACGAGAGCAAGGCGACCGGCGGGGGCAGCGCGATCCTGCCCACGCCGGCCATCGGCGGCGTCGGCCTGATGGAGGATCACGAGAAGAACGCGACGATCGCTTTCAAGACACAAGGCGATACGCTGCTGATCGTGGGCCACACGGCGGGCCATCTGGGCCAGAGCCTGTGGTTGCGCGAAGTGCTCGGCCGCGAGGAAGGCCCGCCCCCGCCGGTGGACCTCGCGATCGAACGCCGCCACGGCGAATTCGTTCGCTCGCTGATCGATGGCGGCCTGCTCAGCGCTGTCCATGACTGCTCCGATGGTGGCGCGCTGGTGGCGATCGCCGAAATGGCCATGGCCGGAGATATCGGCGTCACGGTTTCGCTTCCCGACGTGCCGAATTTCGCGGCGCTGCTCTTCGGGGAAGACCAGTCGCGCTATCTCGTCACCACTTCCGATCCGGACACGGTGCTTGCCAGCGCGAAGGAAGCTGGGGTGTTCATCGCGCCGATCGGATCGGTGGGCGGTGATGCGGTCAGCGGTCCGGACTTCTCGGTCGCGGTTTCCGAGCTACGCGAAACCAACGAGCGCTTCTTCAGGGAATGGATGGAAGCCTAACGATCTTCCGTCATCCCAGCCTTCGCTGGGATGACGCCTATCTTTCATGACGATCACTTCCGATGCGGCCCGATCGCATCCTCGGCAGCCCCGCCATCTTCAGGATAGGGCATGATCAGCGTCCCGTCCGGCGCCGCGGTGAAGCTGGTCTGGGTCGGATAGGCGAACTCGATGCCTTTATCGGCGAAGGCCTGCAACACCCCGAAGGCCACCGCTTGCATGATGTCGTTGGCTTCCGCGCCATCGGCGGCCCGCACGTCGAAGATGAACTCGAAATCGATCGAACTCTGGCCGAAATTCTTGAACCCGGCCCGGATCGGCGTCTGCTTCGCCTTCTTCACTTCTTCCGTCAACATGCCCGGTATCTCGCGCAAAAGTGCCGGCGGCGTCTGGTAGATCACTCCGATGGGGAAGTTGAACCGGAAGATCGTCCGCCCCGCCAGATTGGTCAACTCCTGGCCCAGGAGCTGCGTATTGCCGATCACGCGCAACTCGCCGGTGGTCGCGCGGATGCGGGTGGATTTGAGGCCGATCCGCTCGACCGTTCCCGTCACGGGCCCTTCCTTGCCCGCATAGACGATCAGGTCGCCCACACGGAACGGCTTATCGAAGATGATCGACAGCGCGGCGAACAGGTCGGAGAAGATGCCCTGCGCGGCAAGGCCGATGGCGATACCGCCGATGCCAAGGCCGGCGATCAGGCCGGTGACGTTGACCCCGAGATTGTCGAGCACCACGATCGCCGCCACCGCGAACACCGCCGCAGAA
>CAMLQG010000112.1 GCA_946482075.1 uncultured Erythrobacteraceae bacterium | reverse complement strand
GGGGAGGGGTTAGGGGGAGGGGCGTCGCCGCAAGCGCTGCGCCGAGAGGAGGAGCCCCCTGGCTTCTCCCCTGAAGGGAAGGGAGAAAGATAAAAATCATTTTCCTACATCGCGAAAATCTGGCTTATCCTGCTGGATGCAGCTCAATTCCCGCCCTCGAAACCATCGCGCTTGCCGGTCGGCCTTGGCGCCGATCCGGCCGGGGGTGACACGCACCCCGGTGAAAGGTCACACATTATTCGTCGCGAATTTCCGGCGCAAAGGGCCGGATTCCCTGGGGGAACGCCCACCCACCGAAGGAAGACCAAGCGGCGCTTTCACCCTGTTCTGCGTCAACCAAACCGCCCGAATTGTGCAGCAGCGAAGAAATTGGAAGACGCGGACCGCGGGAACGGGTAGGGGCGTCGCTCGCTCCATAGCCAGCCCCGCCCATCGGTCGCCTATCCGCGCAATGCGGACGCCATTTACGCCGGGCGACAACATTTTGTGAGTTCCATGAGCTTTTCCGATCTTCCGCCGCTTCTCGCCGAAGCTCTCGCCCAACATGGCTATGCCAATCCCACGCCGGTGCAGGCCGAAGTGCTGGAGGCCAGGGCGCAGGGGCGGGACCTCATCGTCTCGGCCCAGACCGGATCGGGCAAGACCGTGGCGTTCGGCCTCGCGATGGCCGGCGACCTGCTCGGCGAGTCCGGTTTCCTGGAGCCGAGCGATACGCCGCTCGCCCTGGTGATCGCGCCCACGCGCGAACTCGCGCTGCAGGTCAGCCGCGAGCTCGGCTGGCTCTACGGCAAGGCAGGGGCGCGGATCGCGACCTGCGTCGGCGGGATGGATGCCTCGCGAGAACGCCGCAATCTCGCTCGCGGCGCGCATATCGTGGTGGGCACGCCGGGCCGCCTGCGCGACCACCTCGAACGCGGCGCGCTCGACCTGTCCGACCTGCGCGCCATCGTGCTCGACGAAGCGGACGAGATGCTCGACATGGGCTTCCGCGAGGATCTGGAGGAGATCCTCGATGCCACGCCCGAGGGCCGGCGCACACTGCTGTTCTCGGCCACCATGCCGCGCCCCATCGTCGCTCTCGCCAGGCGCTACCAGCGCGATGCGCTGCACATCTCGACCATCGACGACGAGCGCGGCCATGGCGATATCGCCTACCAGGCCGTCACGGTCTCTCCGCCGGAGATCGAGAATGCGGTGGTCAATCTGCTGCGCTTCCACGAAGCGCAGACCGCGCTGCTGTTCTGCGCCACGCGCGACAATGTCCGGCATCTCCACGCCACGCTGCAGGAACGCGGCTTTGCCGTGGTCGCGCTGTCTGGCGAACATTCGCAGTCGGAACGCAATCACGCGATGCAGGCCCTGCGCGACCGCCGTGCGCGCGTATGCGTGGCGACGGATGTCGCCGCGCGCGGGATCGACCTGCCGAGCCTCAGCCTCGTCATCCATGTCGAGATCCCGCGCGATGCGGAGACCCTCCAGCATCGGTCGGGCCGCACCGGGCGCGCGGGCAAGAAGGGCACGGCCGTGCTCATCGTGCCCTATCCGCGCCGCCGCCGAGTGGAAGCGATGCTGCGCGGGGCGCGGATCGACGCGGACTGGATCGGCGCGCCGACGCCCGAGATGATCCGCGCGCAGGACCGCCAGCGGCTGCTGTCCGAACTGCTCCAGCCGATCGAGTTCGATGACGAGGATCGCGAACTGGCCCGGAAGCTGATGGCGGAACGCTCGCCCGAGGATATCGCGGCGGCGCTGGTCCACGCCCGTCGCGCGTCGATGCCACAGCCGGAAGAGCTGATCGCCGACACGCCCGAAGCGCGCGACGCTGCCCGCAAGGAGCGGCATCGCGGCGGGTTCGAGGACACGGTCTGGTTCCGTATGGAAGTGGGCCGCCGGCAGAATGCCGATCCGCGCTGGATACTGCCGCTGCTGTGCCGGCGCGGGCATATCACTCGCAACGAGATCGGCGCGATCCGGATCGGCGCGAACGAGACCTACTTCCAGGTCCCGCGCCAGATCGCCGACAAGTTCAATGGGGCGCTCGCCCGCACCGCGAGCTCCGAGAACGAGCAGGACGGTATCCTGATCGCGCCATCCGCCAGCGGCCCGCGCGAGGATGCGCGGCGGAACCGGCGGGACAATGCCGGACCCAACGCCGGGGGCGGCCATCGCCCCGGCGGGCCGGGCGGCCACAAGCCGCGCCCGCACCGCAAGGGACCGCCGAAGCATGGTGACAAGCCGTACCACAAGAAGAAGCCGCGCGACTGATGGCGGGGGATATCCGCATCCTGGTCGATGCCGATGCCTGCCCGGTGAAGGACGAGATCTACAAGGTGGCGTGGCGCTATGGCCTGCCGGTCAAGGTCGTCGCCAACAGTTTCCTGCGGATTCCCGATCACCCGCTCGTCAGCCGGGCAGTGGTCGGCGATGGGTTCGACGCCGCGGATGACTGGATCGCCGAAGCGGCGGACGCGGATTGCATCGTGATCACGGGGGACATCCTGTTGGCGGACCGCTGCCTAAAGGCCGGGGCCACGGTGCTGGCGCCCACGGGCAAGCCGTTCACCGCCAATTCCATCGGCAGCGCGATCGCGACACGGGCGATCATGGCCGACCTGCGCGCGGGCGGCGAGCAGCTGGGCGGGCCGGCGCCGTTCAGCAAGGCGGATCGGTCCGCGTTCCTGCAGGCACTGGACACGGCGATCGTGCGGATGCGCAAGCGCTAGTGTTCGTAGCCGAGACGGTCGGTTGCCGGCAGCGCTTGTCCGTCCAGCAGCAGCGTGCCCGGCTCGGCCTCGATCGCATGGCCGATCAGGCCGGCGGAAACCGGCAGCGCCGCATCCGCCGGTGCGGTGAACAACAGCTGGTAGTCATCGCCCCAGCGCAGCGCATCCGCCCGGCGCTCCTCCGGCGTTGCGATCGGCACTGACGCGCTGACGATGTCGAACCCGATCCCGCTTGCCTTGGCCATGCGCGAGGCGTCGAGCAGCAGGCCGTCCGAGATATCCATCATCGCGCTGACATGCGGGGCCAGCGCTCGCCCTTGGGCCAGGAGCGCGGTCGGCCGGCGATAGGCGGTGCTGTCCGCCCCGGTGCGGTCGCGCAGCGCTTCGAAGCCCATCATCGCGGCGCCTACCGGGCCGGTGACGTAGAGCGCGTCTCCCACCCGCGCCCCCGCCCGCGAGGGCACGGGCAGATGGGTGGCCCGGCCGATCGCGGTCAGGCCGAAGCTGCGCGGTGGCGGGCCGGAGACCGTGTCTCCGCCCAGCAGCGGAACGACATAATGCGCCAGCGCATCGCGCAGCCCTTCGAGGAACGCCGCGTCGTCATCGCCTAGCGTATAGCCCACCAGCACGCCCAGCGGCTCCGCGCCCTTGGCGGCAAGATCGCTGAGATTGGTGGCGACGAGCTTCCAGGCGATATCCGCCATGTCCTGGCCGGGGAGCGCGTGCACGCCTTCCACCATCATGTCATGCGTCAGGACGAGCGTTTCCCCGCCTACTTCCAGCACGGCCGCATCGTCCAGCAATCCGCGCGCGGCGGGATGGGCGGCGATCGCCCGCAGGCCTTCGATAAAGGCCCGCTCGCCGCTCAGCGCGAAGCCTTCGCCACGGCGTCGAGCACGCCGTTCACGAACTTCGCCTCGCGCGCATCGAAGAAGGCGTGGGCGACATCGACATATTCGCTGATCGCGCTGCCGGTCGGGATGTCCGCGCGGGCGATCAGCTCATAGGAACCGGCGCGCAGGATCTGCAGCATCGTGCGGTCGAGCCGCTTCAGCGTCCAGCCTTCGGCCAGCTTCGATTGCAGCAGCCCGTCGATCTCGTCGCGCCTGGCGTCCACGCCGCGCACGATATCATCGAAGAAATCGACTTCGGCATCGGCATAGCGGGCGTCGCTCGCTTCCTCGTCGATCTCTCCGCCCAGCCGGTGCTGGTGGAATTCGTCGAGCAGGCGGGCGAGCGGCGTGCCTTCCATCTCGATCTGGTAGAGCGCCTGCACGGCGGCCAGCCGCGCGACCGAACGGGATTGCGCGCGCGGGTTCATTTCAGCCTCACTTCGATCGATTTCGCATGGGCCGGCAGGCCTTCCGCCTGGGCCAGCGTGACGGCGGCGGGGCCGATCGCGCCGAGCGCGGCATCGTCCAGCCCGATGAAGCTGGTGCGCTTCATGAAGTCGAGCACCGACAGGCCGGAGGCGAAGCGGGCGCGGCGGCCGGTGGGCAGAACGTGGTTGGGCCCGGCGACGTAATCGCCTACCGCTTCGGGCGTCAGCCGGCCGAGGAACACGCTGCCGGCGTGGCGGATATCGTTCAGCAGCGGCTCGGGATCGTCGACCGCCAGCTGGACGTGTTCCGCCGCCAGCGCATTGGCGAGGGCGGGGGCTTCGGCCAGGCTTTCGACCTCGATGATCACGCCGTAGCGGTCCCAGCTCGCGCGGGCGACCTTGCTGGTGGAAAGCCGTGCGCATTGCAGGTCCACGCAATCCTCCACCTGGGCGGCGAAGCCGGCATCGTCGGTGATGAGGATCGACTGCGAGGTGGGATCGTGCTCCGCCTGGCTCAGCAGATCGGCAGCGATCCAGTCCGGATCGTTCCTGCCGTCGGCGATCACCAGGATCTCGCTCGGCCCGGCGACCATGTCGATGCCGACCACACCGTAAAGCTGGCGCTTGGCTTCCGCGACCCAGGCGTTGCCGGGGCCGGTGATCACGTCCACGCGGGTGATCCGCCTGGTGCCATAGGCCAGCGCGCCCACTGCCTGCGCGCCGCCGATGCGCCAGATTTCGTCCACGCCGGCAAGATGCGCGGCGGCGAGGACCAGCGGGTTCGTCTTGCCCTTGGGCGTGGGCGTCACCACCACCAGCCGCTCCACGCCCGCTACTTTCGCCGGAATGGCGTTCATCAGCAGCGAGGAGGGGTAGGCCGCGCGTCCGCCCGGCACATAGAGGCCGGCGGCGTCGACCGCGCGCCATTTCGCACCGAGCCGCACGCCCGCCTCGTCGCGGAAGTCGCGATCGGCGGGGAGCTGGGCTTCGTGATAGAGCCGGATGCGTTCGGCCGCGAGCTTCAGAGCTTCGCGCAGGCCAGGATCGAGCGTGTCGAACGCTTCCTTGCAGGCTTCGGGCGGGATCCGCCAATCGGCGTCGGAGGATAGCGCGTGGCCGTCGAAGCGGGCGGTGTAGTCCGCCAGCGCCGCATCGCCCTTCGCCTTCACTTCGGCCAGGATCACGGAAACGTCGCGCGCGACATCATCGTCGCTCTCGCGCCGGTCGTTCACCAGCCGCGCGAAGGCTTGTTCGAAGCCCTTGTTCCTGGTGGAAAGGCGCAGCATCAGGCCGCCTGCCTTTCGGCGATCGCGCGGAAGGCATCGACCAGCGCGGCCACGCGGGGATCGGTCTTCAGGGCGGCGCGGTTGACGATCAGGCGCGCGGACACCGGCAGGATGACGCTGGTTTCAACGAGCCCGTTATCCTTCAGCGTGCGGCCGGTGGAAACGAGATCCACGATCCGTCCGGCAAGGCCGAGGCCAGGAGCGAGTTCCATCGCCCCGTTCAGCTTGACGCATTCGGCCTGGATGCCCTGCGCTTCGAAATGGCGGCGGGTGAGATTGGGATATTTGGTAGCGACGCGCAGATGGCTGACGCTGCCGAGCGTTTCGGCCGCGTCCTTCGGTTCCGCGACCGACAGGCGGCAATGGCCGATATCGAGATCGACCGGCGCATAGAGTTCGGCATAGTTGAATTCCTCGATCACGTCGGAACCCACGATGCCGGCCTGCGCCGCGCCGTGGGCGACAAAGGTAGCCACGTCGAAAGCGCGCACGCGGATGATCCGCGCATTGCCGCTTTCGGTATCGAAGGAAAGCGCGCGATTGCCCTTGTCATGAAAGCCCGCTTCCGGAACGATGCCGGCGCGCGCCATCACGGGCAGCGCCTCGTCCAGGATGCGCCCCTTGGGCACGGCGAAGGTGAGCGGCTTTTGCATGGCCGCGCATTTAGGCGGCACGGCGCGAAAGGGCAACATGGTGCAGGATGGCAATCGCAGCGGGGCGGCGAGACGGTCCGTTTACACAGAATAGCTTCAAAGCGCCCTTCGGTGTTCCTTTCCAAAACGGGCGTGCGGCCCGGAAATTCGGGGTTTTGTGCGCTGAATGTATGGCCGCGACGGTGTGACTTTCGAACGGGTGCGTGTCACCTCCGTCCGGATGGGCCGGCATGCGGGATGATTTTCGAGGCGGGAGTTGAGCTTCATCGCGCAGGATAAGCCAGATTTCCGCGATGTAGGAAAATGGTTTTTCGGATGTCTCCCCTCCCCTTCAGGGGAGGGGAGAATTAGGCTTACCCCTCCGTCGAAGTCTTCGGTCGTTCCGGCAGCGGGATGAATTCCTTCGTGTCGCCGGGCACTTTCGGAAAGCGTCCCTCACGCCAGTCGGCCTTGGCCTGTTCGATCCGTTCGCGCGAGGAGCTGACGAAGTTCCACCATGCATGGCGGCGGGTAGTGAAGGCTTCACCGCCCAGCAGCATCACCCGGCCGCCCTTGTCGGAACTCAGCGTCATCGCGTCGCCCGGTTTCAACACGTTGAGGACGTAGGCATCGAGTTCCTGCCCATCGAGCTTCGCCTCGCCGCCGACCAGCATCACGGCACGTTCTTCGGCTTCCGCGTCGATCGGCAGCGCGCCTGAAGGGCCGAGCAGGATCTCGGCATAGATCGTGTCGGCATAGGTCGTGGTGGGCGCGGTCACGCCCCAGAGCGAGCCCATGATAACCTGCGCCTTCACGCATTGGCCTTCCACCACGGGCAGGTCGCGGATCGCTTCGAAAGCGGGGTCGATCTCTTCCCTGCCGTCGGGCAGGGCGAGCCAGGTCTGCATGCCGTAAAGGCGAGGGCCGGCGGCGCGTTCTTCTGGCGGCGAGCGTTCGGAATGGACGATGCCGCTGCCCGCCGTCATCAGGTTCACCTGGCCGGGGCGAATGGTCGAATAGCTGCCAAGGCTGTCGCGATGGTCGATCGCACCTTCGAACAGCCAGGTAACGGTGGCGAGATTGATATGCGGGTGGGGCCGCACATCCATGCCTGCGCCGAGATCGAGTTGGGCGGGGCCGAACTGATCCACGAAGATGAAGGGCCCCACCATCGTGCGCTTCGGCTTGGGCAGCACCCGGCGGACTTCGAACGCGCCCAGATCCTCGGTGGACGGGCTGATCGTCTGGACGACGCTCATTCGCCCGGCGCCTTTGCCTTGATGGCGAGGGCATGGACCCGCTCGCCCGGAATGTCGCCCAGCGCGCGGTTGACCATGCGCTGGCGTTCCAGTCGCGACTTGCCGGCGAAGGCGGCGGCTTCGATCGCGACGGTGAAATGGGATTCGCCCGAGCCGTCGTCACCGGCATGGCCATGATGGCGTGCCGTATCGTTGATCACGTCCAGTTGCAGGGGATCGAACGCCTCCTGCAAAAGACGCTGGATTTCCTTTTCGACGGGTCCGGTCATGGCAAACTCCTGGATTGGGGGGTTCCATTCTAGCGGGTTTCTCCCCATCCTAAAGAGTGTGACGCGAGACAAATTTCACGGACGGATCGAGAATACGGGGCAGGTTTGCGATGCTCCAGGATGCCGGGAAGCCGGCGAATTCCGCGCGCCGGGTCTGCGCGCCTCGGGCTTCGACGGCCCGGGTGACTGGCGCTGGCTGTGCCTGGACCATGTGCGGGAGTTCAATGCAGGCTATGACTGGTTCGAAGGAATGAGCGCGGAGGAAATCCTGCGTGCGCAATCCCCCGTCGCGGGGTGGGAACGTGAAAACCGCGCCTTCCGTCCCACCGCGGGTATAGATTCCGCGCCGCGCTGGGCCGATTTCTCCGACCCGCTCGAAGCGATCAGCGCGCGGGCGAGAGCGCGCCGTCCGGCGGAGCGGCAGGACGGCAAGAGGGTCGCGCCGGAGGAACGCCGCGCGCTCGATGTCCTCGGGCTGCCGTTGGACGCGGATCGCAAGGCCTTGCGCGGACGTTATTCCGAACTGGTCCGCCGCTACCATCCCGATCGGAACGGCGGCGACCGCAGCTTCGAGACGCGATTGCAGAGCGTGGTCGAGGCCTATCAGGTGCTGAGGAAAAGCGCGGCGTTTGCTTAAAGACCGTCATTGCGACCCCGGCCTTGAGCCGGGGGAAGCAATCCAGAGCCCAGTGCGTGATGCCCTGGATTGCCGCGCGGCTGCGCCGCTCGCAATGACGATTTCCTATTCCTCGCACAGCGCCTTCAACTGATCGGCACATGCGCCCCAGCCTTCGACGAAGCCCATTTCCTCGTGCTGCTTGCGGGTTTCCTGGTTCCAGTGGCGAGCCCTGGCGGTGTAGCGCGTGCCGCCGTTTTCCGGCTCGATTTCCCAGATGCCGATCATGAACGGGCCGGACGGCGCGAAATCGGCCGTTACCGCGTCGGTCGAGACGAAGCGGCGGCCTTCGTCATAGGCGAGGTAGATGCCGTTCTGCGGCATCTGTTCGCCATCCGGGCCGTAGAAGGTCATGTCGCAGCGCCCGCCGGCGCGACGATCCTGATGGTCGATCTCCGCGCGCCATGGCTTGGGGCACCACCATTCTTCCTGGCGGTCGGTCATCACCTGCCACACTTTTTCGGGGCTGGCTTCGATATGGCGGGTGACCGACAGTTCCTGATTGTCGCTCATAAGTCTTCCTCCGATCCGTAGGGTTTGGTGATCATTTCGAGCAGATGGCCGTCCGGGTCCTCGAAATAGACTCCCCGGCCGCCCCAATGGCGGTTGATCTCGCCGGGCTTGGTCCGCGCCGGATCGGCCCAGTGGGCGACGCCATCCGCCTTGATCCGGGCGAAA
>CAMLQG010000111.1 GCA_946482075.1 uncultured Erythrobacteraceae bacterium | reverse complement strand
CAGCTTGACCGAGACGATCGCGGTCAGCCCTTCGCGCATATCCTCGCCGGTCAGGTTGACCTTCTCCTTCTTCAGGAGGCCGGACTTCTCCGCGTAATTGTTGAGCGTCCGGGTCAGCGCGGCGCGGAACGCGGCGAGATGCGTGCCGCCGTCACGCTGCGGGATGTTGTTGGTGAAACACAGGACGTTTTCATAATAGCTGTCGTTCCACTCCAGCGCGACATCGATGCCGATTCCGTCCCGTTCGGAACTGATCGCGATCGGATCGGGCAGCAGCGCCGTCTTGTTGCGGTCGAGATATTGGACGAAAGCGGCGATCCCACCATCATAATAGAGATCGTGTTCCTGCACTTCCTCGTGCCGCTTGTCGCGCAGCAGGATGCGCACGCCGGAATTGAGGAAAGCGAGTTCGCGATAGCGGTGCTCGAGCTTCTCGAAATCGAACTCGGTCACGTTCTTGAACGTATCGGTCGAAGCGAGGAAGGTGACGCGCGTGCCCTTCTTGTCGGCAGGCGCGGCTCCCACAATCTTCAGCGGCGCTTCCGCGTCGCCGTTGCGGAAGCGCATCCAGTGCTCTTCCCCGTCGCGCCAGATGGTCAGTTCCAGCCAGTCGCTGAGCGCGTTGACCACCGATACGCCCACGCCGTGCAGGCCGCCGGACACCTTGTAGGCGTTGTCGTCATTGGTGTTGTCGAACTTGCCGCCGGCATGGAGCTGGGTCATGATGACTTCGGCGGCGGAAACGCCTTCTTCGGCATGGATGCCGGTGGGAATGCCGCGGCCATTGTCCTCGACCGAAACGGAGCCATCCGGGTTCAGTTCGATCAGCACCAGATCGCAATGGCCGGCCAGCGCTTCGTCGATCGCATTGTCGGAAACTTCGAATACCATGTGATGCAGGCCCGAGCCGTCATCGGTGTCGCCGATATACATGCCGGGCCGTTTGCGGACCGCATCGAGCCCTTTCAGAACCTTGATGCTGTCAGCGCCGTAGCCGCTCGAGCGGCCGCCCTCTTCAGATGTGTCCGTCATGCCGATCATATAGGGTTTGGCGGCGGGATTAGAAAGCTTTCCGGCCAACCTTCCACAACGGAATGAGAGTCATTCGGCGCAATGCGGGGACGGGGCCTCATCCTCGTGCCCCGTTGAAATATTCACGCGCTTTTTCCTGTCGACGTCGAATGACTGGCAGCCGCTTTCCCTCGATGGGAAAACGGCTGTCGGCCATTTCGATCGTTCATAAGATCCGCTCAGATCAGAGTGGCGGTGAAGAACAACCCGCTGGTGGTTGCGGCCACAAGGATCGGCAGAACATGACTGGTGATGGTACGCATGGGTCCCTCCTGTTTGAGTCACCTTCCGCGGCAGCCATTCCGTTACTTCCGTGCATCTATATGTTGCATTGCAACAATACACTCAAACGCAAAAAGCTCTGCCTCTGTTGCGTATTTTGCAACAAGACGTGGACATAACGGCCACACTCGCCAACGGCGCTTTTCGTCCCTGGCCCAAGATCCATGCATCCAGAGGTCCGGCAGGGGGTTTCCTGACGCCGGTTCCGCGCTAGGAAGGGCATGGCGGAAAACTGTCGAGAGGATTGAGCGATGTCCGAAGAGAAAGTGCTCGTTAGCGAAGTCGAAAAGCGGAAGGCCGATTGGGTCGGCTGGCACCTCGAGACCTATCTGAAGACCGGCGGGGCCGAAGGCCATCTCCTCGATCTGCGCGATGTGGGCGCGCATAATCTCCAGGCCACGCTGCTCCTGAAGACGATCGGCCAGAAATCGGGTGCGGAACGCATCACGCCGCTGATGTACGGCATGATCTTCGGCGAGGTCGTGATCGTCGCTTCCAAGGGCGGGGCCGACGTGCATCCAGCCTGGTATTTCAATATCCAGGGCAAGGACACGGTCGATTTCCAGATCGCCACCCAGGCCTTTCGCGCCAGCTGGCGCGAGCCCGAGGGCGAGGAGCGCGATCTGGTGTTCGAATATATGGTCCGCATGTTCCCGCCCTTCGGCGAATATCGCAAGGTCGCCAAGCGCGAGATCCCGCTGGTGATGATGAAGCGGATCGACGAGATTCCGGTGTTCAAGGCCTGACGGCTTTCAGCGAGGACAGGACAATGAGCGACGACATCACCCTGCTGGTCGAGATCGAGCGCGAGATGCTCGAATGGCGCAACGATCATCTGCGGCGCTATCTCGCCTCGGGCGGCGCGGATGGCCATATCCTCGACATGGGGCTGGCGGGCGGCCACAATTTCACCACCACGCTGCTCCTGAAGACGGTCGGCCGCAAATCGGGCGAGGCGCGCCTCTCGCCGCTGATCTATGGCAATATCGGCGGGGAAGTGGTGATCGTCGGTTCGAAGGGCGGCGCGCCGCTCCATCCCGGCTGGTACCACAACATCCTCGCAGCCGATGAAGTCGAGTTCCAGGTCGGCTGCAACGCTTTCCGTGCCACCTGGCGCGAGCCCGAGGGCGAGGAACGGGCGAAGATCTGGGCGTTCATGGAAGACGTCTTCCCGCCCTATGCGGACTACCAGTCCAAGACGGACCGGCCGATTCCGCTCGTCATGATGAAGCCGGTGGCCGAAATCCCCGTCTTCACCGCCTGAGGGAAGCACATGAGCGACGAACCCGTCACCGTCACCGAAGTGGAAGCGAGCCGGGCCGACTGGGTGTCCGGGCATATCGCCGGCTACATCGCCACGCGCGGCACGGAAGGCCATGTGGTGGATTTCACGCCGATCGGCGGCCATCCTTTCTCCACCACGCTTCTGATCCGCACGATCGGGCGCAAATCCGGCGAGGCGCGGATCACTGCGCTCACCTATGGCAGCATCGACGGCAAGGTGATCGTCATCGCATCCAAGGGCGGGGCGGACATCCACCCGGCCTGGTATCTCAACCTGCAGGGCCACGGCACGGTCGATATCCAGATCGGCGGCCAGGCTTTCCGCGCCGCCTGGGAAGAGGCGGAAGGAGCGCGGGCGGAGGATCTCTGGACTTTCATGGAGCGCGTCTATCCGCCCTATGCCGACTACCAGGCCGGCACGAGCCGCAAGATCCCGCTGCTTGTCCTGAGCCCCGGCGAGGCGATCGCGCCTTTCCAGGGCTGAGCGTTCCCGTCGCATGGTTAGGAAATCGTCAACACCTCCCCTGTAGAACCTCGCAGGCTCGCGGCTTGGCGGCGCATGGTGCGCCGCGCCCGGGCATCGAGGGAGGCGGGTCGATGACCACTGCCGATGAGAAAGGCGAATTCGCCGAACGAGGTCCGGATCGCCGCCACGGCGTGGAGCGGCGCAAGACACCGCGCCTGTCCTTCGACGAGACCGATCGCCGCCAGGGCCAGCGCCGCACCGCCGAGGATCGCCGCCAGGTCTGATCCCGCTTGCCGCCTCGCGTCGCTTGCCTAAACTCCCGCGCAATAACGAAGGACGTGGGCGATGAAGCGCAAGGCCTATGAAGAACTGCTCGAACCGCTGGCATTGGAACTCGCCGCGATGGCCCGGTGGGCGCGCGCGAAGGGCGAACGCGTCTGCGTGATCTTCGAAGGGCGCGACACGGCGGGCAAGGGCGGGGTGATCAAGGCCATCGCGGAACAGCTCGACACGCGCCAGTGCCGCACCGTGGCGCTTTCCAAGCCAAGCGAGAAGGAAGCCACCCAGTGGTATTTCCAGCGCTACGTCCCGCATTTGCCATCGGCCGGCGAAATCGTGCTGTTCGACCGCAGCTGGTACAACCGCGCGGGCGTGGAGCGCGTGATGGGCTTCGCCACGGACAGCCAGATCGAAGCTTTCCTGAAGGCCGCTCCGCTGTTCGAGAAGATGCTCGCCGATGACGGCATCCGCCTGTTCAAATACTGGCTGAGCTGCGACCAGGAGGAGCAGGAACAGCGCTTCGCCGAACGGCGGGAAGACCCGCTCAAGTGCTGGAAGCTCTCGCCCATCGATATCGCCGCGCGTGCCAAATACGGAGAATACACCAAGGCGCGCGAGACGATGTTCGGCGCCACCCACACCGAATGGGCGCCCTGGACGCTGGTCGATTTCAACGACCAGCGCCACGGTCGGCTGACGCTTATCCGCCACCTGCTCGACCGGCTGCCCGACATCGCGGTGCCCGAAGCGGAGCTCGACTGGCCCGCTCTCGCCGGCAAGCCGAAGAAGGAGAAGTTCGGCAAGCTCAAGCCGATTCCGGCCTTTCCGCCGAAAGGTTCGGTCAAGGACTGATCCGGCGTTTAGTTCAGCTTTGACGTGGTCAGGCTGAACAGGTTGACACAGTTTACACTGTCCAGAGGGAAAATTCCGACCCCCCTTCCGATCGGCCTCAATGATTTGAACGGAAAGGAGAAAATGGGCGGCCATTCCTGCGGGATGGCACAGGGGCGGGGATGTAGGAAAGTTCCTTTTTCGATCCTCGCCACTTGTGGGGGGGAGCATGCCTTCGGCTGGCTGCTTGCAACAGCCGTTCAGCATAAGCTGCACCTTCGGTGCAGCATGGTGGAGGGGGTTTCGTGTCGGGCACGCCCCTTCCGTCAGCCACGATGCGGCTACCACCTCCCCGCTAGCGGGGAGGATCTGCTGGCCACACCAGCCCACCCGCGTTACTTTCCGCAAATCAAACCCGGAGACGGATCATGCGTCTGAAAGCCCTCGCCATCCTCACCGCCGCCACCGCACTTGCGGCCACGCTCGCCGCCTGCGCCACGCCCTCCACAGATGGACCGGAAAGCGGCGCCGCGCCGCTCTGTCCTGAAACGCGCAACTGGAGCGCGCATATCAACGCCATGCCCGGCCCCGGTGCCCAGCCCACGCTGATCGTCACGGGCGAAGCGAACGTGCCCGCCGGGCGCAGCGCCATGCTCACGGTAGGGCCGACGGACCGCATGATGCCTCCGGGCCAGCGCTTCACCCTGTCGCTGGAAACCTCGTCCGATCCTGCCGGCTGGCAACCCGTCCGCGCGGAGATCAAGCCCGCGCTCGACGCCTACAGTTCGGTCATCATCGGATGCCAGGGCCAGGAAGTGGCGCGGATCACGGATATCCAGAAGGCGTATTGAGCGCCGAGCGTCCTTCGAGACGCCGTTTCGGCAGGCTCAACGGCTCCTCAGGATGAGCGTAATCTTTTTCCGCGTCTCGAAGGCGTTACTTCCCCGCCGGCTTGTCCAGCGCCCAGGGGTTCTTCGGCGCGTGATGCTCGCCGGCCTTCTTGCTCTTGACCATCTTGGCGACGTTCGCAGCCTCATTCTTGCCGCCGGGCAGGCCCTGCACGGTGCAATAGGCGGTGGCGAGGATGGACGCGGACCACCACACCGCTTTCCAGCGGCTGGCGAACACCGTGTTCATGCGGGGTGAGAGCAGTCCCATCCGGGCCTTCTCGCACAGCGCGGTTAACACCGCGTAGCCATGCTGATATCTTGCGCGCGATTGTCTCAATATTGGCATCGCAAGGAGCATCGCATGACCGAAAGCGAGATTCCGCCACAGCCCGCCCCGCGCGCCTCACCGGACATGCCGCCGGCCGCATCGCCGCAGGCGGAACCGGGCCCGGCTCCCGCATCCGCCGGGTTCGAATTCAACCATCCCACCGTCATCAGCCTGCTCTATCTCTCGGCCTTCGTGCTCGGCGTGACCGGGATCGTGGGCGTGGTGCTCGCCTATGTCTGGAAGAGCGAGAGCCATGCGGAATGGGAAGCGTCGCATTACGCCTATCTGATCCGCACTTTCTGGCTGTGGCTGATCGGCATGGTGGTGGGCGCGGTGCTGCTGATCGTGCTGATCGGCTTCCTCGTGTGGCTGGCAGTCGCCGTGCTGGTGGTGGTGCGCTGCGTGCTGAGCCTGGTGGCTGCGCAGAAGCACGAGCCGATGCCCAATCCGGAGACGTGGCTGGCTTGAGGGATGGCTTAGCGAGGCGCGAGCCGCCCGCTCAATATCCCAGCACTTCGGCGACCCGGCTCTCCGCCGGCGCGATCTCGCGCACGGCGACGAGTTCGCCCGGATCGAGCAGGAAGTTCGCTCCGTCCTCGTCAGCGCAGACCAGCGCGCCCGGCCGGTGCTCGTCCCACTGGATGCGCACGGCCGTCAACTCGTGATGCTGGAGATAGAGGTGGACGGCATTGCCGCCCTGCGCGACTTCCATCGCGAATTTCGCCATCATCTTCTGGGCTTCGTTCATGGCCGGCCTCCTCTGGCACGCATGTACCGCATCCCGTCCGCGGGCCGGCGGCGGGCCATGTCCGGCCCATCGAGCCTTCCCGGACTGCTGGCGGCAGAGTGCGCTTTGTGAGGGCGCGGGTCCAGCTTGAATTGGGGGCTGGAGGACCAGATGACGCCAAAACATCCTGCCCTCCCGCTTGCAGGAGGGAGGAGTCAGGGTGGGCGTCGAGCACGGCGCGACCGACTACGTGAAAATCCTTCCGCGCATCTGTGCCCCGGTTCCTGCGACGAGGCATCGAGTGCGGCCAGTAGCGCGGGGAACTCCATCCCCGCGCCGAACGCTTCGATCCTGGTGCGTCATGATCGCCGCTCCTGATCACAGAAAGAAGCGGGCCCCTTATCCTATCTGGTTCGCTGTAGGAAATGGATTCACGCAGAGGCGTACAGCGCCGGGGTGGGGGCGCGTTCGATCATAGCGGTATTTCCTCGATACAGGCGTCTTCCTGACACCCATGGCAGAAGGCATAGTCATAAACTGTGCCGAGAACCCAATCCTGTTGGTCTTCGTCCCACTCCGCCCAAGCATCACGCGTCACGAGTGTGGACCCGCAATCGCGACAGACCATGCGGAGTCTTTCGTCCATCGCTTGCACTCCAGTTGACTGGCGATAGCATGACAATCCGTGTGGGGAGGACAAGGCTTGGCGGGAACAGATTGGTCCGAAGCGGTTGAGATTGCCATGCGCCGGCTGGTCGCGCGCAGCGGCAGCGCAGACTTCACCCGCCAACAGATGATCGAAGAGGAGCTTGGCCGGATCGTGCGCGAGACCGGATCGCGCGGCGCGACGCCGGAAATGACGCTAAGCCGCGTGCTGCAGCAGTTGCGCGACACCGGTGCGATCGAGTTTGTCACGCCTGGCCGCTACCGGCTGCTCGACGCGCCGTTTGCCCTGCCGCAGGTGAGCCCAAGCAAGTGCGTGTTTGTGATCGGTTCGCATTCGATCTACGCCGACGAGCCGGACCGCTTCTACCGCTTCCCGCGGCGCTGGCTGAACGCGGCGGCGCGGTCGGTGGGGCAATGGATTGTCTATCAGGAACCCCGCCGCGCTGGGCCGCGCGGCTATTACGCGGTCGCGCGGGTCGAGCAGATCGTGCGCGATCCATCTGACGACACCATGTTCCTCGCGCTGATCGAGCCCGGGAGCTATCTTGAGTTCGGGCGCGATGTGCCGTTCCAACTAGGCGGACAGGCGGTCGAGCGCGGGCTGCTCGGTGCCGATGGCCGGCTCAACAACGGCCGTGCGATCCAGTCGATGCGGCCGATCTCAGACGAGGACTTCAACCGTATCGTCGGGCTGGGGCTTATCGAAGAGGACGAACTACTGCCACGCGAGGAGGAGGATGAACTGGTGCTTGAGGCCGTGCGCGAGGAGCAGGAGCCGTTCCTCGGCCGCGCCGATCGCGCGACGGTCCTCGCCAGCCGCAAGGTGCGCGACCGCCAGTTCCGCAAACGCGTGCTCGACGTCTACGAATGCCGCTGCGCGCTCACCGGCATGCAACTGATCAATGGCGGCGGTCGTGCCGAGACCCAAGCGGCGCACATCATGAGTGTTGAGGCCGGCGGACCGGACACAGTCCCGAACGGCATCGCGCTGTCGGGAACGGTCCACTGGATGTTCGATCGCGGCCTGATCGCGCTCAGCGACACGGGCGGCATCCTGCTGTCGAGCAAGATCAATGATGTGGCGAGCGTGGAGAAGCTGATCTATCCGGATCGGCGGGCGCGATTACCGGCGAACGAGAAGCTGCGGCCGCATTCGCGATTTTTAGCCTGGCATCGGGAATATCACAGGTTTGCAGCTTAAGCGCGTCGCGGTCGTACCTCGCGGTAAAAGTTCGCAGGGTGACTGAATCTATCGAATGAGAGGCCCGCGAACGCCATAGTCTACTCCGCCGCAACTCCGGCATTACCGAACATATCCGGCTCGCTCAGATCCCCGACATCGTTCGCCTGCTCGCCGGTCTTCGCTTTCCGCCGCTGGTCGAAGCTCGCCCAGACGTCGTTCCAGTTGCCGCGCGTCGCGGCTTTCGAATATTCCGTCGCGCGGGTTTCGAAGAAATTGGCGTGTTCCACCCCGTTCAGCAGCGGGGCGAGCCAGGGGAGCGGGTGGTCGTCGATCATGTAGATCGGCGCGAAGCCCAGCTGGTTGAGGCGCCAGTCCGCGATGTAGCGGATATATTTCTTGATCTCCTTCGCCGTCATGCCGGGCACCGGGCCGGCTTCGAAAGCGAGGTCGATGAAGGCGTCTTCCAGCCGCACCGTCTTCTGGCAGCAGTCGATGATGTCTTCCTTCACCGCCTTGGTCAGGCAGCCGCGTTCCTTGACGAAGGCATGGAACAGGCGCGTGATGCCTTCGCAATGCAGGCTTTCGTCGCGCACCGACCAGGTCACGATCTGGCCCATGCCCTTCATCTTGTTGAAGCGCGGGAAGTTCATCAGCATGGCGAAGCTGGCGAAGAGCTGCAGCCCTTCGGTGAAGCCGCCGAACATGGCGAGCGTACGGGCGATATCCTCGTCGCTGTCCACGCCGAAGAGCTGGAGGTAATCGTGCTTGTCGCGCATTTCCTGGTATTCCAGGAACATGCCGTACTCGCTTTCGGGCATGCCGATCGTGTCGAGCAGGTGCGAAT
>CAMLQG010000110.1 GCA_946482075.1 uncultured Erythrobacteraceae bacterium | reverse complement strand
AACGAGCTGTTCGACTTGATCGACAAGTTCGCCGGCTACGGCTTCAACAAGAGCCACGCGGCCGCCTATGCGCTGCTCGCCTATCAGACCGCGTGGCTGAAAGCGCATTATCCGCACGAATTCTTCGCCGCCTCCATGTGCTTCGACATGCACCAATCGGAAAAGCTGGCCGCCTTCATCGACGATGCGCGGCGGCAGAAAGTGCCGGTGGAAGTGGCCGGGCCGGACATCAACCATTCCGAAGCGGAGTTCACCGTCGAGCAGACGGATGAAGGCTATGCCGTGCGCTATGCGCTGGCCGGCATTCGCAATGTCGGCGAGAAGGCGATGGAAGCCATCGTGGCCGAGCGCGAAGCCCATGGCGAATTCGCCAGCCTCGACGATCTGTTCCATCGCCTGCCGCCGGGCTCGATGAACCGCCGCCAGCTGGAAGCGTTGGCGGGCGCCGGCGCGTTCGATGCGCTGGAGCCCAATCGGGCCAAGGTCTTCGCCAGCGCCGAGATCCTGATGGGTGCTGCCGATGCCGCGCTGCGCGAGCGGGAAAGCGGGCAGGTGGGCCTGTTCGGCGGAGATGACCACTCCCAGCCCGCCTTGCGCCTGGCCGATGTCGAGCCATGGTCACGGGCGGATCAGATGGCGCAGGAACGCGATAATTTCGGCTTCTACTTCGCCGCCCATCCGGTGGAACAATATCGCGCCATCGCCTCGGCCAACGGTGCGCGCAGCTATGCCGGGCTGATGGAAGGCGGCGTGGCCGGCGGGCGGCAGCCGGCGGTGATCGCGGCGATGGTGGAAGCGGTGAACCGGGGCCGCACGCGCAAGGGCAAGGATTTCGTGCGCGCCGATTTTTCCGACAATTCCGGTCAGTTCAGCGCGGCTTGCTTCGAGGAAGGGCTGGTCGAATCCTTCGTGAAATGGGCGAAGGAGGGCACCTGCGTGCTGCTCAATGTCGAGCTCGACGCGCCGAGCCCGGATGAGCCGCCGCGCGTCACCGTGCGGGGGGCGAGGCCGCTCACCGAGATCACCGGCAGCGCGCGGATGCGCCTTTCGCTGGAGGTCAGCGATGTGGATACGCTTCACACGCTGGCGATCATGCTCGTCAAGGGACAGCCGGGCCTGGGCGAAGTGCTCGTCCGGCTGAAGACGCCGGGCGGACGCAATCCGCTGGTGCGGCTGGGCGATTCCTTCCAGCTCGACGGCGAACTGGCGGAACGGCTGCAGGAAGTCCCCGGCATCGCCAAGGTCGCCCTGTCCGCGCAATCGGCCCGGGCCCCGCTGCGTCTGGTGGCTTGATCCTTCTTGTAGCTCCGCTTCCGTCATGCTGAACTCGGTTCGGCATCCGTTGCGCTTCCGAGGACCGCCCATAGATGGGTTGGATGGCCCCGAACCACGTTCAGGGCGACGATAAGGGAGAGGTTTCGGATATGTCTCTGGCTGGAAAAACGATCTTCATCACCGGTGCCGCCACCGGCATCGGGCGCGCAACCGCGATGGCTTTCGCGCGGGAAGGCGTGAATGTGGTCGGCTTCGACTTCAACGGGCCGGAACTCGCACGCACGATCGGCATGGTGGAAGGCACGGGCGTGAAAGCGCTGGCGGTGGAAGGCGACGTGCGGGATGAGAAAGCGGTCGCTGCCGGCTTCGCGCAAGGGATCAGCAAGTTCGGGCGCATCGAACTGGCGCACAACAATGCCGGCATCATCGACGATCACCGCAATCTCACCGAGACCAGCCTCGATCAGTTTCGTGGGATCATGGAAACCAACGTCTTCGGGGTGGTGAACAGTCTCAAGGCGGAAATGCCGCATATGGAGGAACATGGCGGCGGCGTGATCGTGAACACCGCGTCCGCCTCGGGCCTGACCGCGCTGCAGGGAATCGCCTCCTACATCACCTCCAAGCATGCGGTGGTCGGGCTGACCCGCGCCGTGGCGCTGGAAGGGGCGCCCAAGAATATCCGCATCAACGCGATCTGCCCCGCTTTTGTGGAGACACCTCTGACCGAAGGGTTGTTCCGCACCGATCCCGGCGCGCGCGAAGCGATCATCGCTGCCCATCCCGCCGGGTGGATCTGCCAGCCGGAGAATATCGCCGACACGGTCGTCTGGCTGTGTTCGGACAAGTCGGCCTATCTTTATGGTGCGATGATCTCGATCGATGGCGGCTTCACGGTGATGTGATTCATGCTGGCATACTAGCCGCTCGTTCTGAGGAGCCACTGAGCTTGTCGAAGTGGCGTCTCGAAGGACCGTCAGCGCGCGTGGTTCGAGACGAGCCTTCGACAGGCTCAGTCTCTCCTCACCATGAGCGGAACCAGTGAGTGAGATTACAGCAGCGAGAGCTGGCCACTTATGTCCGGCGGGCGGAACCGGCTGCAATCGAGCTCGACTTTCGCTTTCGCCATGCCGGTGCGCTTGCGCGCGAGGCGGAAGCGCGCGCGGAACAGCTCCGCCCAGGTGCCGCTGGGACGCATGCGGGTGAAGAAGTCCGGGTCATTGTCGCGCCCGCCGCGGATGGACTGGATGATCGCCATGACCTTGCCCGCGCGGTCAGGGAAATGGGTGGCGAGCCATTCGCGGAACAGGGGCGCCACTTCATGCGGCAGGCGAACAGGTATCCAGCCGGCGGAACGCACGCCGTGCTCCGCCCCGCATTGCAGGATCGCTTCCATGAATTCATCCGTGATCGCGGGGATCACCGGGGCTACCGACATGTGGACGGGCACGCCGGCTTCGATGAGCTTGCCCAGCGCCGCGATCCGCTTGGCCGGCGCGGGAGCGCGCGGTTCCAGCAGGCGGGAGAGGTGCGGGTCGAGGCTGGTGACCGACAGCGCGACATGGGTCAGCCGATGGCGCGCCAGCTCGGCCAACAGGTCGAGATCGCGCAGCACCCGGTCGGACTTGGTGGTGATCGTCACCGGGTGGCGCGTTTCAAGGCACACGCCCAGCACCGCGCGCGTGATGCGATAGCGCGCTTCGATCGGCTGGTACGGATCGGTGTTGGTCCCCATCGCGATCGGGCGGGGCTTGTATCCGGGCTTGGCCAGCGTCCTGCGCAACAGTTGCGCTGCTGCCGGTTTGGCGAACAGCTTGGTCTCGAAATCGAGGCCCGGCGACAGATCGTGATAGGCATGGGTCGGCCGGGCGAAGCAGTAAATGCAGCCATGCTCGCATCCCCGATAGGCGTTGAGCGAACGGTCGAAGGGAATGTCCGGCGATTTGTTGAAGCTCAGGATCGTGCGGGGATGTTCCTCGGTGACAGTGGTGCGCAGGCGGGGAAGCGGGCCATCGATCGTCTCCGCCTCGTCGCGCCAATCGCCGTCCGCTTCCCGCTGCGGCAGGTTGAAGCGGCGCGACGCCACGCCTGACTGCGCGCCGCGGCCATGAATGGGAGGAGGGCGTTCCGGCATGTGTTGGTTAGAACATATAGGGAACATTCATGCAAGGCGTGCTCACCACACCTTCGTCATTCCCGCGAAAAAGCGGGAACCCATGGCAACCGTCGAACTGGGCTCCCGCTTTCGCGGGAATGACAAGAAAAAGGAAGGTTAAACCTCCCGCAAGCGGGGCATCAGTTCCACGAAATTGCAGGGCCGGTTCCGGGCATCCAGCTGTTCCGCAAGGATCCCGTCCCAGCCGTCCTTCACTGCGCCGTTCGATCCGGGCAGCGCGAAGATGTAGGTCCCGCGCGCGACGACGGCGCAGGCGCGCGATTGCACGGTGGAGGTGCCGATCGTCTTGTAGCTGAGCCAGCGGAACAGCTCGCCGAAGCCGGGGATGTCGCGCGTCTTCACTCGGTCCAGCGCTTCCGGCGTCACGTCGCGGCCGGTGAGGCCCGTGCCCCCGGTGGAGACGATCGCATCGATATTCGGATCGTCGATCCACGCGTTCAGCCGCGTGGCGATCACGTCGGCATCGTCCTTCTCGATCCTACGGGCGACGAGATTGTGGCCGGCCTTCGTCACGCGATCGGCCAGGATGTCGCCCGAGGTGTCCTCGTCGGGCCCGCGCGTATCGGAAATGGTCAGGACGGCGATGTTGATCGGCTTGAACTGCCGATCGGGATCAATTGCCACCGGCGGTCCCGCCATTGGCGGCAAGGCGAAGATTGCCGCTGGAGATATTGGGGAAGGTCGGCCACTTCACTTCGGCCAGCGCATGCCGGCTGGGCGAGGCGGCGTTGGCCTGGCGTTCATACATCCAGTAATTGCGCATCACGATCGCGACATAGCCGCGCGTTTCCCAATAGGGGATCGATTCCATCCACAGCAGCGGATCGTTCCCGTCGCGACTCTCGTAATTCCAGTGAGTCACCGGGGCGATGCCGGCATTGTAGGCGGCCATGATCTTGGGCAGCTTGCCCTGCGTGGCGGTGGAATCGCGCAGCGCCTCCAGCGTGCGCTGGCCATAGGCCATGTTCACTTCCGGCTGCGACAGTTCCGCATAGGAGGCGGTCATGTTGATCGAGCCGGCGTAGGTTTGTGCGGTGCCCGGCATGATCTGCATCAGGCCGCGCGCGCCCGCGGGGCTGACGACCTTGGGCTGGAAGTTCGATTCCTGCAGGCTGTGGGCATAGACCAGCGCCGGATCGATGCGCCAGCCGGTCACCGGCTGCCATTTCGGCGTGGGATAGCGCGAAGCGGGTTCGGCCTTGGCGCCATAGGGCGCGTTGTAGGACATCCACAGCTGGGTGCCGGGCAGGCCGAGATCGCGGGCGAGGCGCGAAAGCGCACCAAATTGCGTGGGCGCGCCGATCCGGGCCTGGTACCGCAGCATGTCGCTGGCCATTTCGTCCCGCCCGATCTCCATCAGGGCGACGGCGGAACGCACGTTGGAAGAACCGCTCAGCACATTCCAGTCATCGCGCGAAAAATCGGCGGCGGAATAGGACTTCGGCAGGGTGACGCCGAGCTGCTCGACCGCGAGCATGCCGTAGAGCGTTTCGTCGAGCGAAGCGGCGCCGCGCAGCATTTCCTGGCTCAGTTCCGGCTTACGGCAGCGGACATAGGAACGGCTGGTCCAGTAATAGGCGGCGGAACGCAGTTCGACATTGGAAGCCTGTTGCGCGGCTTTCCGGAAACTGGCGGCGGAACTGTCGCAATCGCCCATGCGCCATGCGGCAAGGCCCGCGGTCCAGTTGCCTTCGGCCGACCAGCCGCCCGTGCCGTCGGGCACGGTCTGCGCGATGGCGAGCGCCTGCGCGTCCTGGTTCTCGATATAATAGCTCCACGCGACGCGCTGACGCCATTCGGCGCGCGTGCCGGGGCTCAGCACCGCGTCGATCCCGTCGAGCAGCTGGCGCGCGCCGTCGGGATCGTCGTTCTTGATCCGCTCCTGCATCGCATCGGCGATGGATTGCGGCATCGTGCCGTCATTGATCGGGGAAGGGCGCGCACGCTTCGGCGCATAAGGCTGCGAGACGAGGCTGTTCGCCGTCGGCAAAGCAGGCATGCTTGCCGCGCCGCGGCGCAGGCCCAGCCGCGCGATCTGTTCCGCCTGCGGCAGGTCGCTGCCCTTGGCGAGCCAGGCCTGGATCGCGGGAAGCTCGACCTTGGGGGAATTGGGCGCGAGATAATATTTGGCGAGCGCCACTTCGTGCAGCGGGCCTTCCGGCTTCTGCGCCAGCATGGTCTGCACTTTCGACCAGTTGGAGCGGTCGATCGCATCGAACAGATCGACGTAGTACTGCTTTTCGTCGCGGCTCAGCAGGTTGGGAACCGTGTTGGTGGCGGCATGCGCGCGAAAATACTCCGCCGCGCTATGCGCGTGCGCAGGAACAACAAAGGTCGCGAACGCGCCGGCCACAGCCAGCGTCGCGGCTTTAGTCTTCATCCTAATGGTCACGCGTCCGATACCGTCCAATCAAGCCAACGCTGCCAAAAGCCTGATCGCGCCTTCGCCCTCATCAGCAAGGCGGCGAGATCCCAACAGGCAAGCACGGAGATTTCTCCACCGCCATGGTTAATGTCGAGTTTAAAGTTTGGACTTTGCGTCGGATCGTGGCCGAGAAGCGACGAGATGCGCCCGCCGAAAGTGATCAGCCGCCGAGGTGAAACAAGACCGATATGATGGCGCGTCAAATCTCCGATTCCCGTGCCGGCAAGCTCGTCCCAATCCGCCAGCGGCGTGTGACGAGGCAGGACGGAGGCGAAATAGATGCGCTCTTCCGCCAGATCCGCGGCCGCCAGGAAACCTGCGAGGAAGCGCCCGTTGGGGCCGCTCAGCAACTGCTCCTTGTCTTCGGCTTCCGGTTCCGCGACAAGGATCATCAGATCGGCCTGGGCCGGCCCGCGCGGAGGGACGCGGCGGGATGTATCGCCATTGTCCAATGCGGGTTCCGCCAGCCACCAGGCAGGGAAATCCGCGAGGCTGGACGGCCAGTTCGCGCGGTTCCGGGCCATCCTGGCCGGGGGCGCCTCTTCCGCAGCGACGGCGGGTCGGCCTCTGGCCGGCGCATCGAGCGGCTGCCGGATTTCCTTCGCCGCGATCCAGTCTGTCGGCTCGTCGCCGAATTCGAGATCGACGCCCGCTTCGCGCCACCATGCCTGCGCGCTCGCGAGCTGTTCGGCAAGCGTGGGATCGCGGCCACAGGCGGAGGAAAGAGGTGTGTCTCGGGTCATTGCGCGCTATGCGGGTCTTGACCTCTCGAAGCGCAGCAATCAAGGCGTTTCCCAATAGCGAGTGCGCAAGGAAAGAGCGGAATTATGAGTGAACGCGAATCGATGCCTTATGACGTCGTCATCGTCGGCGGCGGCGTGGCAGGTCTCGCAACGGCGATCCGCCTGAAGCAGATCAACGAGGAACTGGCCGTCTGCATCCTTGAAAAGGGCTCCGAAGTCGGCGCGCACACGCTTTCCGGTGCGGTCGTCGATCCGCGCGCGATGGATGAGCTGTTCCCCGCATGGCGCGAGGACGACGGTTGCCCGCTCGGCGAAACCCCGGTCACTGACAACTGGCATTGGGTGCTGACCAAGAACAAGGCGTTCTCGCTGCCGCACATCATGATGCCGCCTTTCCTGTCCAATGACGGCAATTACACCGTTTCGCTGGGCAGTCTCGCGCGCTGGCTCGCATCGCAGGCCGAAGAGCTGGGCGTGGAAATCTTTCCCGGCTTTCCGGCCTCGGAAATCCTCTATGACGAGAGCGGCAAGGTCTATGGCGTCGCCACTCAGGACATGGGCGTCGCGCATGATGGTTCACACAAGGGCGACTATCAGCCGGGCATGGAGCTGCACGCGAAATACACCGTCTTTGCAGAGGGTGCACGCGGACATCTGACAAAGCGACTGAAGAAGCAGTTCGATCTGGAAGCCGATTGCCAGCCGCAGGTCTACGGCATCGGCATCAAGGAATTGTGGGATATTGATCCGGCCAAGCACGTGCCGGGCCGCGTGATCCATTCGCAGGGCTGGCCGCTTTCCGAAAGCGACACCTGGGGCGGCGGTTTTCTCTATCACCAGGCGAATAATCAGGTCGCGATCGGCTTCGTGACGGCGCTCGATTACGCCAATCCCTATGTCTATCCGTTCGAGGAGTTCCAGCGCTGGAAACAGCATCCGGAAATCCGCGCCTATCTCGAAGGCGGCCGCCGCGTGTCCTACGGCGCGCGCGCGATCAACGAAGGCGGCTGGCAGTCGGTGCCGAAGCTCGATTTCCCCGGCGGCGTGCTGGTCGGCTGTGCGGCAGGCTTCGTCAACGTGCCCCGCATCAAGGGCAGCCACACCGCGAGCATGACTCGCTGTCCGAATATGATGCAGCCGTGCGTTCCAGTTGGATCAGGGACGAGCTGGAACTGGTGAAGAACGCCCAGCCCGTGATCGCCAAGTTCGGCGGCACCATCGGCACGGTGCTCGCCGGAACCGACATGTGGATGCGTACGCTCAGAATGGGCCTGCCGATCACGATGAAGCATCACACCGATGCTTCGCATACGGGCCGCGCCGATCTCTACCAGCCGATCAACTACCCCAAGCCCGATGGCGTGATCAGCTTCGACCGGCTTTCCTCCGTGTTCCTGTCGAACACGAACCATGAGGAAGACCAGCCGTGCCATCTCAAGCTCAAGGATCCGTCTATCCCGACGGAGATCAACCTGCCGCTCTATGCGGGACCCGAAGCACGCTACTGCCCGGCGGGCGTGTACGAGTTCACCGGGATCGAAGAAGGCACGCCCAAGCTGGTGATCAACGCGCAGAACTGCGTCCACTGCAAGACTTGCGACATCAAGGACCCCACCCAGAACATCGAATGGGTGACGCCGGAAGGCGGGGGCGGGCCCAACTACCCGAACATGTGAGCCTGCCGGCTTGTCGCTGACGGAAGTCGCCTACGCGAAGATCAATCTGGCGCTGCACGTCCGTTCGCGGCGGGCCGACTTCTATCACGAGCTGGAGACGCTGTTCGCCTTCGTGGATGATGGCGACCGGCTGAGCGCATCCGCCTCAGCCGAGGATCGGGTGGCAGTGATCGGCGAGTTTTCAGAAGCACTTGCAGACCCTTTCGACAATCTCGTGGCAAGAGCGTTGAACGCCCTGCCGCGCGCCGAAGGGCTGGCGGTCACCCTGGACAAGCGCCTGCCGATCTCGGCGGGGCTGGGCGGTGGCTCGGCCGATGCCGGCGCGGTGTTTCGCCTGGTCGAGCGTACCCATGGCTTGCCGGATGACTGGCAGGCGCGTGCCGCCAGGCTCGGCGCGGATGTGCCGGCCTGCGTGGAAAGCCGGGCGTGCATCGGACGGGGCACGGGGACGGAACTGGAACCGGTCGAGAACGATCTGGCGGGATGCGCTGTCCTTCTCGTCAATCCGCGCATTCCGCTTGCGACCGGACCGGTCTTCGCCGCCTGGGACGGGGTGGATCGCGGGCCGTTGCCGTCCGGGCCTGCGAGTGCGATCGCGGAGCAGGGGCGCAATGACCTGGAAGCGCCGGCGATCGCGCTGTGCCCGCCGATTGCCGAAGTGCTGGGCTGCCTGCGGGAGACCGGGGCTGATCTGGTGCGCATGTCGGGCTCCGGCGCGACGTGCTTCGCGCTGTTCCGTAACCATGACGTCATGCGCGAAGCGGCGGAAAAGCTGGACTTGAGCCGTCCCGAATGGTGGCGGATGACGGGAATGCTGCGATGAACGAAGCCTGGCGCCTGGTCGGCACCCCGCGCTTCGGGGGTATCATCGTCGTGTCGGACCATGCCTCCAACCGCGTGCCGGAGGATATCGATCTCGGCATCGATCCCGCGCTGCTGAGCGAACATGTCGCGATCGATATCGGCGTGGCGGGCGTGGCGGAACGGATGGCAGCGCATCCGGGCATCGCCGCTTTCCTCGGCAATGTCAGCCGCCTGGTCTGCGACTACAACCGCGACGAAAG
>CAMLQG010000109.1 GCA_946482075.1 uncultured Erythrobacteraceae bacterium | reverse complement strand
GCGTCCCAGCCATCGACCACGCGGTGATCGCAGCTGATCGACAGGTTCATCAGCTGCGCGACGGCAATCGCTCCGTCGCGGACCACGGGCCGCTCCACCACCCGGTTGGGCGCGATGATCGCCACTTCCGGGCGGTTGATCACCGGGGTGCTCGCGATCCCGCCCAGGGCCCCGAGCGAGGAGACGGTGAGCGTAGAGCCCGACAGCTCCTGCGAAGCCGCCTTCCCCGCTCTCGCCGCGTCCGCCAGCCGCGCGATCTCGCCCGCCAGCTGCCAGATGTTGCGGGCCTGCGCATCGCGGATCACCGGCACCATCAGCCCGGCATCGGTCTGGGTCGCGATACCCAGATGCACCGCGCCCGAACGCCTGACGATGCCCGCCTCGTCGTCATAGCGCGCATTGATCATCGGGAAGCCGGGCAGCGCGCGGCAGATGGCGGCGATCAGCAGCGGCAGCAGGGTCAGCTTGGGCTTGTCGCCGCGCTCCCCGTTCAGGTCCGCTCGCAGCTCCTCCAGCCGGGTGACATCGATCTCCTCGACATAGGTGAAATGCGGGATGTGCCGCTTGGACGCGGACATCGCTTCGGCGATGCGGCGGCGCAGGCCGATGATGCGGACCTCCTCGTCCTGGCGCTGCGTGCCGGCCGGACCAAACCCGCGAGCCCGGTTATAGGTGAGGAAGGCGTCAAGATCGGAATGGCGGATACGCTCGCCCCGCGCGCTGCCGACTTCCGCGAGATCGATGCCGAGATCGCGCGCCCGCGCGCGCACCGTGGGCGATGCGAGTATCCGGCGCCTCTCCGGCGCCACCTCGCGCGGAATGGGATCGGCGGGTGGAGGGACGGCGGAGGGAGGAGCGGCGGGGGCAGCCGGAATCTCGCCCGTCTTCGGGTCTCCGGCAGTCTCGCTATCGGTCTCGAACGTGGCGAGGACGGAGCCGACCGCGATCTGCTCGCCCACTTCGCCCGCCACGCTGACCAGCCGGCCCGCCACCGGGGAAGACATCTCCACCGTGGCCTTGTCGGTCATCAGGTCGGCCAGCGGCGCATCCTCGTCCACCCAGTCGCCGGGCCGGACATGCCAGGCCACGAGCTCCGCTTCGGCGATGCCTTCGCCAATGTCGGGAAGCCTGAATTCGTAAATCGCCATGTCCCACCCCCGCTAAGAGCCCTATGCCTTAAACGCTCGGAAGCGACGAGCGGTCCCGACGATTCAGGCGACCTTGCGGGAATCCAGGTCGGAGGAGATCAGGTCCGCGATCATTTCGGCGGTGGCGGCCGACAGCGTCCAGCCGAGATGGCCGTGGCCGGTATTGTAATACACACCGCGACGCTTGCCTCGGCATACGCGGGGCATCATGTCGGGCGTCATCGGCCGCAGCCCCGCCCAGGAGATCACGCGATTGGTGCTGACGCCGGGCAACAGAGCGCGCGTCCAGTCGATGAGCGGCTTCACCCGATCGTAGCGGATGTCGCGGTTCAAGCCGTTGAATTCGGCCGTCCCGGCCACACGCAGGCGCCCGTCGCCCAGCCGGCTGCTTACGATCTTGGCGCTGTCATCCAGCAGGCTGACCCAGGGCGCGGCTTTCCGGCTGGCCTCGTCGTCCAGATGGACGGTGATGGAATAGCCTTTCACCGGATAGACGTTGACCCGGTCTCCCACCATCGCGGCCAGGTGCCGGCTTTCCGTGCCCGCGCAGATCACCACGCCATCGGCCACCAGATCCTGCCGCTCCGTCTCGCCGCCGAGCGGCGTGCCCCGATAGGATATGCGCACGCCATCGGCGCTGACGATATCCTCCACCTCGGCATCGAAAATGAAGCGCGCGCCCTGCCGCTCGCACGCTTTGGCAAGTCCGGTGGTGAACTTGTGGATGTCCCCGGTCGAATCCGACGGAGTAAAGAAGCCGCCATAGAAATTACCCATGATCGTCGGTTCGATCTCGCGCATCTCCGCAGGAGTGACCGGACGGCGATCGAGCCCGCCTTCGACCAGAAGCCGGTTGACCACGCCCGCCCGGTCGAAATCGTGCTTGTTCCAGTAGATGTGCAGGATTCCGCGCGATACGCGGTCGAACTCGATCTGCTCGCGTTCCGCCATGCGGAAGAGATGGTCGCGCGCGGCGATCGCCATCTTCACCGTCTCGATCGTGTTGCGGCGATAGGACCCGATGCCGTGCACGAACTCGCCAAGCCAGGAGTATTTGTGCCAGGAGGGCCTCGGGTTGAGCAGCAGCGGAGCATCGCTGCGCAGCAGCCACTTCATGCCCTTGAACACCGTGGCCCAGTGGTTCCAGACTTCCGCGTTGCTGGCGGACAGCTGGCCGCCATTGGCGAAGGAGGTTTCCATCGCGGGATAGCGCAGCCGCTCTATCACCGTAACCTGACAGCCCCGTTCGAGTAATGCATACGCCGTCGTCACCCCGGTAATTCCGGCACCGATCACGACGATATGGGACATTCAGTTCTCCAGAATCGACATCGGGAAGTCAGGCCACGAGCGAGACCCCAGCCTATCACTTTTCTCGCTCTCCCGTTAGATCGGGTGGCGGCGATATCGGCAAATATCCGGGGATGAAGGTTTTTGCGCGCCCGCGACTCACGCGACGTGCGGCGCCCCGATCCGGCGAGTCCAGGCGAGAAAGGCGCGATAGGCCAGCGCCGCGTCTCCGCTGCGCACCGCCGCGAGGACCGACGCATCATCGTCGGCCGGACGGGCGGTCCCCTCTCCCAGCATGGTCTCCACCCCGGCACCGAGGAGTTGGAACATCGTCGCCAGCACGCGGTTGCCGCAAGCCTGGCCCAGCACTGTACGAAAATCGGCCGAACCCGCGCCCTCCGCGACGCCGCGCTCGGCCGCCAGGGCCGCGCTCGCGGCACCCAGCACCTCGTAGGTTTCCATATAGCTTTCCAGCGATGCGTTGAGGTGGACGAGCCGGAGCAGGCTTTCCTCATGAACCCCGGCAAGCGTCGGCGCCTTGATCTTGAGCCCGCTCCGGCGCCCCGTCCGCATTTCCACGATGCCATATTGCTCCATCGGACGGATCGCTTCGCGGAACGCGGAGCGGCCGACATTGTAGCGCTCCAGCATCTCCGGCTCCGAACCGAGATGCTCGCCGATCGCCCATCCTCTATCGAGGATATCCGACATCAAAGAATACATGATCTTTTCCGGCTTCTTCACCGGGCGCTGCGGGCCGATCATCGCATCGAGCCGGCTGACGATCTCGTCGCGCGGCAGAGATTTCGCGTTTTCCAGGCACCGGCGCATGAAGGCGCCCGCATGGGCCAGCGCCTCCTCCTCGATGTCGTAGGCTTGGCGCATGTCGCCGATGAGGATCGCCTCGGCCTGACGGTGCTGCAATTCGTAGGACGCGCTCAGCATCGCGAAATATTCGGGCGGCGTCACGTCAGAACGCAGCAGGCCGAGGATCTCGAAGCGCCGGGCCGACCGGGCGAAGACATCCAGGATCGGACTGTCGGTGGCTCGCAGGATCGTCCAGAATCGCATCCCCGGCCGGCGCAGCAGCTCGACATGCTCTTCCGTCGCGCGTTCCGCAGCGCGGCGGATCACCAGCGCGTTCAATATCTTGCGGGTCGCCATGATCTCGTCGACCGTGACGCCGACATATTCGAAATAGCCGCGCAGCGCATAGCTGATCGAGGCGGCATCGCGGGGTGCGGCGAACAGCCCGCCATTACGACCGCGCCGGACGAGCACGGTGCCCTGGGTCTCCAGGATCGCGATAGCTTCGCGGATCGTGGAACGGCTGGCGCTGAATTCGCGGAAGAGAACGCTTTCGGTCCCCAGGAAATCGCCGGCCTGCGCGCCGGAAGCCGCGATCCGGCTGCCGATCTGCCGGGCAACCCGTTCGGCAAGCTTCAACGATTTGGAACCAGCCGTTACGTCATCGTCGTCAAGGATGATCGCGGGCCCGTCCATACCGGCACTCTAGGATGCTCGCGATCGGTTGGAAAGGGACTGGAATGCGATAAGGGAATGCCTGACAGGAATATATTTTGTGCGGCATTGAAAAAATGTCCGGCCAAATTTCGGGTTATTCCTCTCCCCGCCTTTGATGGAAGTATGATATTAAATCACCCATTATGCGGAATTTGCGGCGGGCAACGGTCCGCCAACCACGACAGGAGCAAGCAGTGAGCAAACCCTTCATCTTCAGCGCGGATGCCCATCTGGCTGAGCCGCCGGAGCTCTACCGCCAGAACATGCCGGCCCATCTGCAGGATTGGGCGCTGTGGACCGATGCGGACGAGAAGAACATCATCATCATGATGGGCGAGAAGCCGATCCTGAAGGTCTATCGCAATTTCCACGACCACAAGACGGGCGAACTCGGCTGCGAGGACGTGCGGCGCCTGGGCGGCCGCAATCTCGACATGCGCCTGAAGGACATGGAACGCGACGGGATCGATGCCGAACTCTGCTATCCCGGCGTCGGCCTGACAGCCGGCCTGATCACCGATGCGGAAGCGCTCAAGCATACCTGCAGGATCTACAATGACTGGGCGTGGGACTATCTCGAAGGACTGCACGAGAAGCTGATCGCCGCCGCGATGCTGCCCCATATCGATATTGACGATACCGTGGCCGAGCTCGAACGCGTGATCGCCAAGGGCTATCGCACGGTCATGCTGCCTTCGGTCCTCCCGCCGAACGCCCCGCTCTACAACGATCCGGTGTGGGACCGCGTGTTCTCGATCTGCGGCGAACACGGCATTCCGATCTGCATCCATACGTCGAGCGGCTACAAGGATATCCGCCCGATGCGCGGCCCCGGCGCTGCGGTCTACAACTACACCACGCTGATGTGCGATGCGATCAACGTGATCACCCTGCTCACCACGGGCGGCGTGCTCGATCGCAATCCCAAGGCCAAGATCCTGCTGTCGGAATATGGCGCGGGCTGGCTGCTGGCGCTCGGCGAACGGATGGACGAAGGCTATTTCGGCCATGCGCCGATGGTCCAGCCCAAGCTCAACCGCCTGCCCAGCCAGATCGTGCGCGAACAGGTCGTGCTCTGCCTGCAGAACGATATCGGCGCGCTCAAGACCCTGCGCCAGCAGGGGGTGGACACGGTCGTCTTCGCCACCGACTATCCGCACAGCGAAGGCACCTTCCCCTATTCGATGGAACTGGTCGGCCGCATGTTCGACGACGTGCCCGAACTGACGCGGGAAGAACGCGAAGCGGTGCTGGGGATGACGGCGGCGAAGCTGTTCAAGGTCGATCCCGGCAAGGCCCGCGCCGCGCGCCTGCCGGAACCGGCCGTCGCCTGACGATCTGACTATTGGACCGGGGCGGAGCGATCCGCCCCGGCAAGACATAAAGCGAGAATACCATGGCGCAGAGGACGATTTTCCGCTCAGTCAAGCTCTTCGACGGCGTGAATGAAACGCAGGACGGCATGACCATCGTGGTAGAAGACGGCAGGTTCACTGCCGTCGACAGGGATATCCCGACCCGGGAAGGCGACATCCAGATCGACCTCGCGGGCAAGACGGTGATCCCCGGCATGACGTCGGGCCACTACCACGCCGAATATGGCGGGCTGCGCCTGGCCGATGTGGGCAAGTTCTATCTCGGCACGCAATATCCGCCGGCCTATCTCGCGGCGACGGCAGTGCAGAACCTGGGCTGGGCACTCGATTCCGGGATCACCAACGTGGTCGGCGCGGGCTGCAGCTTCGATATCGACGCGTCGCTCAAGATGGCGATCGAGGACGGCCGCATGCGCGGGCCGCGGCTCAAGGCCTGCAGCACGCATATCAACACCACCGCGAACGAGAACGAACCGAACTGGTGGCTCCCCGCCCCCGCGCGCGAGGACGGGCTGCAGCTCGTCGGCGGCGAGCTCTTCGCCGATGGCGTGGAAGGCATGCGCAAGGCGGTCCGCCACCAGCTGCGCCGCGGCGCGGAAGTGATGAAGATCTTCCCGAGCGGCGGGCACGGGATCGATTTTCCCGAGGATCGCCGCAGCATGGCGCGCGACGAGATCGAGGCGGTGATCCGCACGGCCCATGATCGCGGCGCCATCGTGCGCGGGCATATCACCACCAAGACCGCGATGATGGAAGCGATCGAACTCGGCATCGATATCGTCGACCATGGCGACAACATGGACGAGGAAGTGATCGATGCGATGGTCAAGCACGGCACCCACTATGTGCCTTCGATGCTGTTCCTGAAGAAGCTGCTGCCCAGCGACGATGGCGATCTCGCCCGCGCGAGTCAGCTGGCTCCGGTGAAGCGGTCCTTCGAACATCTCCAGAAAGTGCTGCCGCTGGTGAACCAGGCGGGCGTCAACATCGTACCGGGCGACGATTTCGGCCTGGAATTCATGATGCACGGCCCCGGCCTCTATGCCGAAGAGCTGGAAGTCTATGTGCGGGATTGCGGCATCTCCGCCAGCGACGTACTGACCTGGGCCACGGCCAATGGCGGGCGCATGATGGGCCGCACCGATCTCGGCCAGATCAAGGAAGGCTATGCCGCCGATCTCGTCGTGCTGGACGGCAATCCGTTGGAGGATATCGCGCTGCTGCAGGATGTCTCCAGGATCGAGCTGATCATGAAGGACGGCCAGATCGCCAAGGATACGCTGGGCCGCACGTCCGGCGACCGAGGTGCCGCCGGCCAAAGGACGGCGCGTATCGCAGCGTGAGGCGGACTGACAGTCTCTTCGGGCCGGGGATCAACCGTCCCAGCCCGAAGAACCCGATCAGTCGAACTTCACGCTCAGCTGCAGACGGACTTGCCGGCCGCGGTTGATCTGGCCCGACAGGTCGCTGAACCCGCCTTCCAGCGCCGTGCCGGTTCTGGCCGTAAGGCCCGTCCCCGGAACCTGGCTGACGAAGCGGGAGCGGCGCACATCGGACAGGTTCTGCGCGATCAGCGCCACTTCCCAGGCGTCGTCCGCTGCGCCGATCCGGGCGCTTGCGTTGAACATCCAATACTTGTCCTGCCGGCCTTCTTCCTGCTCTTCCAGCTGAGCGAAGAAAGAGCTCGAGAAGCTGGCATCGCCACCGATCGAGAACTTCAGGTTCGACCCGACATCATGCGTGTAGGTGAAGCCCGCCGTCCCGGTCCAGTCGGGCGCGAGGATCAGCGGAGCGCCCGAGAGATCCTGCTGGCGGAAGGGCAGGCCCGGGCCGGCCTGGTTGAGATTGCATCCCAGCTCGATCGTCTGGCCGGTAAAGCAGCCGCTCAGGAATTTCTTGTAACGGGCGTGGTTGTAGTTGATCGCGCCGCGCAATTCGAGGCCCCGGATGCCGGAAGGACGATATGTCGCGTCGAGTTCAAGGCCCTGAACCTTCGCGCTCGCCGCGTTGATCACCGTCTGGCGCAGCGTGGTGGGATCGAAAGTCGACACCTGCATCCGCTTGTAGATGTAACGATAGGCCGTGGCGTTCAGGCGCAGCCCGCCCATCGCTGTCTTGATGCCGACTTCGCCGCCCGAGACGTCCTCCGGCTCGTAGGTCAGGTCGAGGCCGGCTGCACCGCCGCCGCCGGTGTTGTAGCCGCCGGACTTGAAGCCGTTGCGCCAGCTGGCGAAGGCGGTGAAACGATTGGTGGGCTTCCAGGTCAGCGAGACTTCGGGCGACCAGTCCTTGAACGTACGGCTGGGCGTGCCGATCGCGATCTGATTGCGGGTGAGCGCGGCAGGCGTCCCCGTCGTCTGGAAGAAGCGCAGTGCCTTCTTCTCATGGCTCCAGCGCACGCCGCCCGACAGTTCGAGCGTAGGTGTGATGTTCCACATCGCCTGCCCGAAGAAAGAATAGGCTTCGCCCTTCTGGAAAAACTCGTTGAAGCTCGCCAGCGCGAAAGTGCCCGCCAGCATGTTGCTGCTGACGATCGGTATCCCGTTGAAGAACTTCGTATCCTGGTAGAACGCGCCGACGGTGAAATTCACCGGCCAGTCGCTACCGCTGGTCGAAAGGCGCAGTTCCTGGGAGAAATCCTCGCGGGTCGTATGGGTACCCGCATTGGTGGTCGGTACGGGCTGGTAATTGGCCTGCGAATAGAAATGCTCGTTGAGCTTGTAGAAACCTGTGACCGAAGTCAGCGTCACATCGTCCGCCACCTGGTAATTGCCTTCGAGCGAGATCAGCTGCTGCTTGGACCACAAGCCGTCAGGATAGGGATAGAATTGCGGGAAGGCAGCCATCACGCGTGGGTCGCTCAGCCCCTGATGCGCCACACCGTTGGCCCGGCAATCGCCCGCTTCCACTGCGCGCGCGGCTGCATCGGCGATCTGTGGCGCGCCGTAGGGGCAGTAGATCCGCTCCGACGTAGCGTAGGGACTGTCGCCTTTCAGCTTGTTGAAATTGTACTTCAGGCGGAAGTCGAGATCGCTCGACGGGCTGAACAGCAGCGTGCCGCGTACGAAGATCTCGTCGCGATTGGGCCAGCGCGTGCTCTTGGGTGCGAAGGCATAGATCTCGCCCGGCGTCGCGGGATTGCGCAGTTCTGGCGAGAAATTGCGGTTGAAGCCCTTCATGTCCATGCCATAGACGGTGATCCGCGCGCCCAGCGTATCGGTCAGGGGGCCGCTGACGGTCAGCTGACCGGTCTTCTCCCGCGCGTTGAACTCATACCCGGCGATTGCCTTGACTTCGAAATGGTCGCCCGGATCGGCCGTGCGCATGGTGATGATGCCGCCCGGACTGTTCTTGCCGAAGAACAGCGCCTGGGGCCCCTTCAGCACTTCCATCTGCATCAGGTCGATCTGGCCCAGGCGCAGAATATTGGCGGAACTGACCTGGACGCCGTCGATATTGATCGAGACGGCCTGTTCGATCGCGGGATTGCTGGGGCTGCTCGACACGCCGCGCAGCGCGATCGAGCCACCCGCGCCGCCTGGCGTGGGCTGCACCACGAGGCCTGGAACCTGGGTCGAGATCGCCTGGAGATCGGAGCTGGCATAGCGTTCGAGATCTTCGCGCCCCAGGGCGACGAGCGCCACGGGAACGTCGATCGCGCTTTCCTCCCGCTTGCGCGCGGTCACGATGATCTCGCCGCCGCCCATTCCGGAATTGCGCGCTTCCTGCTGCGACGATTGGGATGAAGCGTCCTGCGCGAGGACCGGCGAACCGGCGAAAAGCGGCGCGGCAGCGCTCGCCAGCCACAGTTTGCGCATGCGCGACGACATCGAGACCATCTCAATCCTCCCCATCTCGTTGTTTTCGGGAGAAAGCTCGCACATCGAATAGATGCGGAGGAGAGAGAAAATTTTTGTCGATCCGACAAAGGAATTTTGTCACTATCTTGCGCATAAGAACAAGCGGGATAGTACGAAATGTCGCAGAGGATGGCCTCGTTTCGCGGAATCGAAGCATTCATCAATCTCGTCGAGGCTGGCGGATTGCGGGCCGCCGCGCGCAGCATGAACCTCAGCGTCGCCGCGGTCAGCTACCGCATCCGCATGCTCGAAGCGGAAACCGGAACCTCGCTTTTCGTCCGCAACAAGCGCGAATTGCGCCTCTCGCCGGAAGCGCGGGAATTCTACCATGATTTGCGGCAGGCGACGCTGGCGATCACCGATGCGACCGAACGGCTGCGCCAGAGCGTCGAGCGCCACCATATCAGCATTTCGGCGCCCAGCGTGGTCCTGTCCTACTGGCTCGCCTCGCGCCTGGCGCGATTCCGGGCGCGCATGCCCAATGTCCATATCGACATCCTGACCGCGGAAGACCATACGGAACTGGCCACGGACATATCGCTGC
>CAMLQG010000108.1 GCA_946482075.1 uncultured Erythrobacteraceae bacterium | reverse complement strand
GGCGGTGACGGCGGCATCCTTCTGCCGCAGCGATCCGGCGGCGGCATTGCGCGGATTGGCGAAGATCTTGCCCCCGGCTTCCTCCTGCGCGCGGTTGAGCGCGCGGAAGGCCTCGCGCGACATGTAAACCTCGCCGCGAATCTCGAAGAGATCGGGCGCCTCGCCGGCCAGCTGCTGCGGAATGTCCGCGATATGGGCGACATTGGCAGTGACATTCTCGCCCACCTGCCCGTCTCCGCGCGTGGCCGCCATCACGAGCCGCCCGCCTTCATAGCGCAGCGAACAGGAAAGCCCGTCGATCTTGTCCTCCGCCGTCATGGCCACTTCGGCATCGTCCGGCAGCGCCAGGAAGCGCCGCACGCGGGCCACGAAATCCGCGACTTCCTCATCCGCGAAGGCGTTGTCGAGGCTCATCATCCGAACCTCGTGCGTCACTTTCGACAGAGGCGAGGCGGCGACCTCATGCCCTACGAGCTGCGAGGGGCTGTCCGGCCGGACCAGATGCGGGAACGCCGTTTCCAGCTCGGCATTGCGGCGGACGAGCGCGTCGTAGTCCGCGTCGGAAATCTCGGGATCATCCTCGGCATGATAGAGCCGGTTGTGATGCGCGATCTGCCTGGCGAGCCGCATCAGCTCATTCGCGGCCTGGGCTTCGGTGAGGTCGGTCATGATTGAGCGGGCACTTAACTCCCCCTCCTCTTCAGAGGAGGGGGTTGGGGGGTGGTGCCGGGCCAACGGTCCGGCCGCGCATCAAGGGTCTCACGCAATACCAGCAAAACTCCCTCCAGATTGCGCATCACGTCCTCGTTCGTGAACCGGAGAGGCATGAAACCACGATCACGCAGCATCGCCTCGTCACGTGGCACGTCCATGGCCCGATCATGCGTCTCGCCATCAACCTCGACGACTAGTCCCTTCGCCGGAAAGAGGAAATCCACGATCCGATCGCCGATCGTCGCCTGCCGGCGGAACTTGAAACCGTCGAGGCTGCTGTCACGCAACGCTATCCACAGGCGCTTTTCCGGTTCCGTGGGTTCGCGGCGCATCGTGGCGGCGCGTTCGAGCATGGTGGCGCGCGTGGGGCCTTCACCACCCCCAACCCCCTCCTCTGAAGAAGAGGGGGCTTTGAAGATGCGTTCACTGCTCACGCCCGCTCCAGCAGGCGATCGGCCTGCGCCCTGGCCTCGTCGGTGATCTCCGCGCCGGAGAGCATGCGGGCGATCTCCTCCTGCCGGCCGGCCTGGTCGAGCAACATCACCGAGGTCCGCGTCACCGTGCCTTCGCTGGATTTGGCGATCATGTAATGCGTATCGCCCCGCGCCGCGACCTGGGGAGAATGCGTCACCGCGAGGAGCTGGCCGCCTTGCGCCAATCGCGCCAGTCGTTCGCCGATCGCGCTGGCGACGGCGCCGCCGACGCCGCGATCGATCTCGTCGAAAATGACGGTCGCCGCTCCGCCCTGCTCCGCCAGCGCGACTTTCAGCGCCAGGATGAAACGCGACAACTCGCCGCCGCTGGCGATCTTGGCGAGCGGCGCGAAATCAGCGCCGGGATTGGTCGCGATCAGGAATTCGACCACATCCATGCCCTGCTGGCTCCAGCGCTCCTCGGGCAGCTCGGTCACGGCGGTGCGGAAGCGCGCGGCATCGAGCTTCAGGGGCGCGAGTTCGGCCGCCACCGCCTCATCCAGCCGCAGCGCCGCCGCGACGCGGTTGGCATGCAGCGCCTCGGCCCGCGCGCGATAGACGCCGTGGGCATCCCGTTCGGCCTTTTCCAGATCGCCGAGCTCGGCTTCCCCACCCTCGATCGCGTCCAGCGCGGCGCGCATGGCGCGTATCCGCTCAGGCAGCTCGTCGACCTGGCAGTGATGCTTGCGGGCAAGCGCGCGCAGTTCGAACAGGCGTGCCTCGATCCGATCGAGTTCGGCCGGATCATGCGCCAGCGCTTCGGCCGCCTGACCAATCTTGTCTTCCGCTTCGCTCGCCTCGATCACCGCACGGTCCAATGCGGCCAGAGCTTCAGCCAGCAGCGCGTGTTCCTCCGCGATCCGGTCCAGCCTGCGCGCCGCGCCGCGCAGGCTGGCGAGCGCCGAATCCGAACCGGCCCAGAGCTGGCGCAGAGCCTCCAGATCGTCGGCCAGCTTCTCGCCCTTCTGCATGGAAGCGCGCGCGCCGGCGAGCTGTTCCTCCTCGCCTTCCGCCGGTTCGATCGCCGTCAGTTCGGCCAGATGCGCGAGGAGCAGGTCCTGATCGGCACGCGCCGTCTCGATCGCCGACCGTGCTCCGCGGAGCCTGTCCTCCGCCTCGCGCCAGATGCGCCACGCATCCTCGACGCCGGCGACATCCGCGCCGGCATAGCGATCGAGCAGCTGGCGATGGCCGCGTGGATTGACCAGCCCGCGATCATCATGCTGGCCATGCAGCTCCACCAGCGCCGGCGCGAGTTCGCGCAGGAGCGCCACGCCCACCGCCTGATCGTTCACGGACGCCTTGCTGCCGCCGTCGGCCTTCAGGCGGCGCTTGAGGATCAGCGGCTCGCCCGGTTCGACCTCCACTTCGGCTTCCGCCAAAGCGGCACGCAGGCTTTCGGGCAGGGTCGGGAAATCGAAGCTGGCGGTCACGCTCGCCTGCTCCTCGCCCGCGCGGACCAGCCCCGCATCGGCGCGATTGCCGAGCACAAGGCCCAGCGCATCGAGCAGGATCGACTTGCCCGCGCCAGTTTCGCCGGTGAGCACGCCAAGCCCGGAATCGAATGCGAGATCGAGCGCCTCGATCAACACGATGTTGCGGATGGACAGCTGGCTCAGCATGGGACCGGACGGGTTCTAGCCCAAGCCAGCCACCTCGTCACCGCCTCATGGGCGAGTTGCACACAGACCGCGAAAGGAAAGGATCAGCTCGCCTGGACACCCTGGGCGTGCTTCTGCACCAGCGCGTAAGCGCGTTCATACCACTTGCTGCCCGGATAGTTGGCGCCCAGCACCGCTGTATATTTCACCGCCTCTTCCGGAATGCCGAGCATCAGGCTGGTTTCCGTCAGCCGATAGAGCGCTTCGGCGGCGTGGCTGGTGTCGTCATATTTCTCGATCACCGTCTGAAAGCGGACGCGCGAGGCGATGACATTGCCGGTGTTCTCGTAGAAGCGGCCGATTTCCATCTCCTTGCCGGCGAGGTGATCGCGTACGAGATCGATCTTGAGACGGGAATCGCCGGCATAGGTGCTGTCGGGATAGCGGCGCACCACTTCCTGCAGCGCCTGCAGCGCCTGGGCGCTGATCTTCTGGTCGCGTTCCACGTCGCTGATCTGTTCGTAATAGCATAGCGCGACGAGGTAATAGGCGTAAGCCGCGTCCTTGTTGCCCGGATGGATCGACAGGAAGCGCTGGGCCGACTGGATCGCCTGGTCGTAATTGCGCGCGGCGTAATAGCTGAACGCGCTCATCAGCTGGGCGCGGCGGGCCCAGGGCGAATAGGGATGCTGACGCTCCACCTCGTCGAACAGCGCGGCTGCCTGGCGGACCGAACCGCGATCGAGCCGATCCTTGGCTGCGGCATAGAGCGTCTCCACGTCGCGCGCGACGTAGGACGTATCCTTCTTGTTGCGGGCGCCGCCGCAGCCGGCCGTCAGAGCGATGGCGAGCGCGGCGCCAGCGAGAATGGCGGGCCTGAACGAGGAGCGGGCGGCTTTGAGCAGTACGGGCATGCGCTGCCTATAGCCAGCCGGCAAGTGAACGCCAAGTGAAGTTCGCTGTTCCCTTCACAGCTATTTGGCAAGCCCGGCCGCGCGTGCGATCAGACATGGATGAGATCCAGCTGAAGCGCCTTGATCGTCGCGCCGAGCCGGTCATGCGCATCCAGCTTGTCGAAGATGCGGCGCGTATAGGTCTTCACGGTCTCGGCCGAGATCCCGAGGATGTCCCCGATGTCTCGACTCGACTTGCCGAGAGCCACCCATTGCAGCACTTCCCGCTCGCGCGGCGAAAGCTCGACTTTCGCATCGGCGGCTTCGTCCAGGACATTGCAGACCCGCGTATGGAACGCCTGCGCGATCGCCCATAATTGCTGGATCTTGCCGTCATCCTCCGGACGCACGGGATCTTCGAAACCGAAGGACACGAAGGCGTCGCGATTGCGCGGACCGTAAACCGGGACGCCAACGCCTTCCGGTACCCCGCAGGCACGCAACTCGGCCCTCAGCTCCATTTCCTCGGGCGTGCGATAGGCCTCGTCGCCGGCCGTCTTCCAACGCATCGGGCGTCCCGCCTTCATGATGTGGTCCGGCACCGGCAAATGCCGCCTGAAATTCTCATTGTTGTAGAGGGCGACCCATTTTTCGGGGAATCCGCGCGAAACGATCTGCGTATCGCGCGACGAATGCGCCGAAAGTGGCGGCGAAAGATGGTAACTCCACCGCACCACGCCGAATTGGGCCGCAACAGATTGCGCGAAACTGGCCAGATCGCCGATTTCACGTTTTTTCGATATCTCGAGCAGGATCCATTCAAGACCCATAAGCATCCACTGCGACCAGGCACCGGTATACGCTGGCAAGGGGCGCAAACCAAGGGTCAAGGACAGGCATCGCCGTGCCTGCAGACCGGCTCCGCGCAAGATACCACAGAAATTCTCTCGGATTCGGATCGAATTGATTGGACAACCACTTCCGCCGGGACAGAATTTCTATTCTATTATTGCCGATGAAGATCAATAACACCCGCTCCCTCATCCGGAGGTTCGATGTTGCAGAGTGGCCGGGCTCCTGCCTGTCCATGCAGTCGTCGTGCCGGGCCGGTGGCAGGATTTCCGTGAAGCAGGGCGCTTTGACGATTTCAGCGGCCGGCCACGCTTCGTCGTCGTCCGGAACCGCCTATCGGGGAGCGGCCGCGGGATGACGTCGCACGGTCTCCCGGATGACGGCGGCTCCGGCAGTGACGGTCTCGGCGCCGAGGAACTGCGCAAGCTGAGCCGATGGCTCTCGCGCATGGCCGAACGCACCGTGGAAGAAGCAGGCCGCGCGAATGCGGGCGAAGGCACGTCCCGATCGAACAACAGCGTTTCGGCAAGCTGGGTGGAATCGCTGCTGCCCAAGATGGCGGAATATGAATATCGCGATCGCCGCCGCCGCGCGGAACTGTTCGACGCGAAATTCTTCGGCGAACCCGCATGGGACATGCTGCTCGATCTTTTCATCAACCGGGCGCGCGGCCAGACCGTGGCCACGACGAGCCTGTGCATCGCGTCCGGCGTCCCCCCGACAACGGCCTTGCGCTGGATCGGCGTGCTCGAGGGAAAGGGCCTCGTCCATCGCTATTTCTGCGAGCGGGACCAGCGCCTGCACTATGTGGAACTGACCGAGGATGGCGTCCGCCGCGTGGCGGAGCATTTCCGCGAAAGGCTGCGCCAGCTCCCTTGACGCACGGGGACCACTGCAGTGCCGCAAATCGGGAACCGTGATTTCTTTCAGTCGTTTCAAACCTCGTGGCGCGAATTAGGGCCTCGGCGCCGCTCGATTTCTGTCTAGCTTCGAGGGGGGGCAGAGTGAAGATCAGAACGCTGATCAGCGTTTCGCCCGGTCAGATGACCGAGGGCCCCGAACGATTTTTCGTTCAGCAGCGGAGAGAAAGATGAGGAAGGCGGGCGCCGGCAGCGGGCCCGACGGACAGGACGCGGCACGCGAAGCCGCGATCCGCGAAATCATCACTCTTCTCGAAGACGCCTTGCGACGATGCGACGGCGATGCGCTGCACATTGCGGCCATCCACATCGACCGGGCACTTCACGAATGCACCAAACGGGTCAGACCGCCAGATGACAAGCAGGATCAATGAGCCGTATGAGGCATCCATGAGATACGGAATATTCCTAATGCCGATTTACGTGATGTTATCGCACAGTCGGCATGCATCCTGGCCAGGGGCGGTCGAGGAACTGGGATAGAACGATGAGCGGCGTGTTTTTCGACGGCGATGAGGGCGAAGGCTCGGCGGGATCGTCGGAAGGCCCGCAAAATGTGCGACCCGGCTCAACTATCGCCGCGGCGGAACTGCGCGACCTTGCCACCCGGCTGGTGCGCATAGCAGCCGATCTGGACGAGAATCCGACCGGCGCAGCAACCGCCGCTTCGCCCGAAGAGCTTGCCGAATTCCTCACGCTGCGCGAGATCGAGCGGGAAGAACCGCTGCTGGCCGATCTGGCCGAGCGGATCTATGACGGTCGCCGTCGCCGCAATCGTTTCCTGGACGACGATCTTTTCGGTGAACCCGCATGGGACATGCTGCTTGACCTGTTCATCAATCATGCGCGCAAGCAGCGGGTGCCCACCACAAGCCTCTGCATCGCTTCCCTGGCACCGACGACCACGGCGCTGCGCTGGATCTCCATCCTGGAACAGCGCGGGCTCGTGCGGCGCATATCCTCCGAACGCGACCAGCGCGTGCATTATGTGGAACTCGAGGAAAAAGGCTATCGCGCGGTGAGCGGCTTCCTGCGCGACATCATCCGGAAATAGCCTTCACAGCGGCAAGCCGTGCGATCATTCACCGACAGATAAATCGAGTAACCCGCTGATCCCAATCTTCGCGCTTTGCGCCTGACGCAACGCCGCTTACGATCCGTCAATCTCGGCTCGAGACCGAAAAAGGAAAGGATCGCCATGTTCAAGGCCATGGTTCTGCTCAAGCGCAAGCCTGAACTCACGCTTCAGCAGTTCATCGATCACTATGAGAACAATCACGCGCCGCTGGGCGTCAAATATCAGAAGAAGATGGTGCGATATCTGCGTCACTTCCTGCACCCCTCGCCCTATCCGCTCGATGGCAGCGTGGTCGAAGCCGAATATGACGTGCTGACGGAGCTCTGGTTCGAAGATCGGCAGGCCTATGACGCAGGCATGGCGCTGATGATGGAACCCGAAGCGAACGCAGTGTTGAGCGAGGATGAAACCCGCTTCCTCGACCTCACCAGGAGCCGCCTCGCTTTCGTCGAGGAACATGAATCGGTACTTCCCTGGATGGGCGGCGGTATGCGCGACAGCAGCAAGGACATCCGCAGCATCGTGCTGCTCAAGCGCCGGCCCGATCTCACTTTCGATCAGTTCGTCGATTATTACGAGAACCACCACGCGCCGCTGGGCGTGAAGTACAGCCCCACGCTCAGCCGCTATCGCCGGCTGTTCCTGCGACCCGCGCCTTATCCGCTGGACGGATCCGTCGTGGAGGCCGCCTATGACGTGGCGACCGAAGTGTCCTTCGCGGACAAGGAAGCGCAGGCCAGGGCCACCGAATTGATCGGCGCGCCCGATGTCGCGCCGATCGTCGAGGCAGACGAGGACAAGTTCATCCACAAGCCGACCCGCCGCTTCATGGGCGTCGAAACCCATGAATCGGTTCTGCCCTGGGTGGATGCGAGCCGCTTCGCAGTCGCTTGACGTGGAATGACGGCACTTTCGCGCCAGGCATGCGCGAAGGGTCGGAAAGCAGGGAACGGAAACATGGGGGAACGCCATTTTTCAGGCTGGTCCTGGCGCGGATTCGCACTGCTGCTGGGCGCGATCGGACTTTATCTGGCCATCATGGGCGGCCAGCTCGCCCTGCTCGGCGGCTCGCTTTATTACGCCGGCGCCGGCCTGCTCACGATTGCAGCCGGCCTGCTGGTCTGGCGCGGCGACCGCCGGGGAGCGTGGCTTTACGGCGCCCTGCTCGCCGCAACGCTGGCCTGGTCCTTGTGGGAGGTCGGAACCGACCCGTGGCAGCTCGTCGCCCGGCTGGTCGCACCCGCCGTCCTCGGCCTTCCCTTCCTCCTCTCCACTCTCTGGCGGCAGGGCGGCGCGCGGCTTGCGCTTGGCGGTCTCGCCTCGCTCGCAGGGCTGACCGGGGCAGCCGTGATCCTCCTCTCCACCTTCCATCCGGCGCAGGCCGGAAGCGGCATCTGGCCGGCCACTCCGGCTGGAACGGACAGCGATTGGCGCGCTTTCGGCCGCACCGATACGGGCACGCGCTTCGCCCCGTTCACCGAGATCAATCAGGACAATATCGGCAAGTTGCAGGTCGCCTGGACCTATCGCGCGGGCCACAAGTTCGGCCAGGCGACCCCGCTGAAGATCGGCGACGGCCTCTATCTCTGCACGAGCGACAACGTCGTGATCGCGCTGGACGCGGAAACCGGCAGGCAGCGCTGGGCCCATAATCCCCAGATCCGTCCGAAAGCCTATGGCCGCTCATGCCGCGGCGTCGCCTATTACGAGAACGCCGCCGCGCCGGCTGACGGCCCATGCCGGGCGACCGTCTACGTATCCACGCGCGATGCGCGGCTGATCGGGCTCGACACCGCCACCGGCAAGCCCTGCGCCGGGTTCGGCCAGGGGGGCACGGTCGACCTCACCCAGGGTATGGGCGGCGACAGGGAAGGCTATCTCTACGCCAGTTCCCCGCCGCTCGTTTCCGGCGATCTGGTGATCGTCGCGAACTGCGTGTTCGACGGGCAGCAGGTAGGCGAACCTTCCGGCGTGGTGCGCGCCTTCGACGCCCGCAGCGGCAAGTTCGTGTGGGCGTGGGATCCCGGCAATCCCGATGTGAACACCGAGCCAGGCCCGGGCCAGCACTACGTCAAGGGCACGCCCAACGTCTGGAGCGTGATGAGCGTCGATCCGCAGCTCGGCCTCCTTTTCCTCCCCACCGGCAATGCGACGCCCGACTATTTCGGCGGCCACCGCACCAAAGCGCAGGACCGCTTCTCCGCCTCGATCGTCGCGCTGGACGTGAACAGCGGCAAGCTGCGCTGGGCCTTCCAGACCGTGCATCACGATATCTGGGACTATGATGTGGGTTCGCAGCCGGTACTGTTCGAATTCCCCACAGCCGGCGGCCGCGTGCCCGCGGTGCTGCAGGCGACGAAGCGGGGCGAACTCTTCGTGCTGGACCGGCGCACCGGCGTCCCGCTCACGAAAGTCGAGGAACGGCCCACGCCGCAAGGCGGGACCGTGCCCGAAGATCATGTCGCGCCGACCCAGCCATTCTCCACCGGCATGCCGTCGCTGATGGATGCGGACCTGACCGAAGCCGACATGTGGGGCATCACGCCGCTCGACCAGCTCTGGTGCCGGGTGAAGTTCCGCCAGGCGCGCTATGAAGGGACGATGACGCCGATCGGCCTCAAGCCGATCCTGCGCAATCCCGGATCATCGGGCATCTACAACTGGGGCAGCGTCTCGATCGACGAGGATACCGGCATCATGGTCGCCGCCACGCTGCACCTCGCGAATTACGATCGCCTGATCCCCAAGGACAGTACGGAAGCACAGCAATTCTACCGGCGCGACGGCAAGGGCCATCCGGAGATCGGCCCCGGTGCGGGATCGCCGCAGCGCGGCACTCCCTATGCCGTCAGCAACCCGCCCTTCTTCTCGCCGCTCGCCGTGCCCTGCACCGAGCCGCCTTTTGGCCGGGTCTCCGCGATCGATCTGAACACCCGCAAGCTCCTGTGGTCGAAACCCGTGGGCACTACGCGCAACAGCGGCCCCTGGGGCATCCCGAGCGGGATTTCGCTGCCGATGGGCATGCCGGTGAACGGCGGCATGCTGGTGACCCGGGGCGGATTGAGCTTCTTCGCAGGATCGCAGGACGGCTATATCCGCGCCTATTCGACCAGAAGCGGCGCTGCGCTGTGGCGGGACAAGCTGCCGGCCGGCACGGAATCCACGCCCATGAGCTATCTCGCGCCGAAAAGCGGGCGGCAGATCATCGCCGTGACCGTCGGCGGCGCGGTGGGCTCGACGGAGGAGAGCGACTATCTGGTCGCCTATGCGCTGCCGAGGAGCTGAGCCTGCATCCCACCATCCGTCATGCCGGCGAAGGCTGGGATCTTAATGGATAGGGCACGACGCAGCCGAAGGATAGCCCAGCCTTCGCTGCGATGACGTGGCGCCTACTCCTCCCCCATCCGCAGCG
>CAMLQG010000107.1 GCA_946482075.1 uncultured Erythrobacteraceae bacterium | reverse complement strand
CTTTTCCGGATGGAACCAGCGAACCAGCGCTTCGAAGGTGCGGATGCGGCCGGTTTCCAGATCCACGATCGGCTGGAAGAAGATCGACAGCTCGTCGCGCTGGAGCGCGGCGCGCAGTTCCGCCTCGATCTCGCGCCGGCGAACGAGGTCGCGGGTCATCGAAGCGTCGAAGAAGTTGCACTGGTTCCGGCCGTTGACCTTGGCGTGATAAAGCGCGAGGTCCGCACTCTGCATCAGCGTGTCCACGTCCTCGCCATCATCGGGCATCAGCGCGATGCCCATGGAGGAACGGACTTCGAGCCTTTCGCCGTCCACGCGGAACGGCCGGCTGATATCGTCCAGGATACCCCCCGCCATCTGTTCGGCGTGCTGGCGGTCCGTCACGTCGAAGGCGACGATGAATTCGTCGCCGCCGAACCGCGCGATCGTGGCATTGGCGGGGGCCTGGCTGCGCAGGCGCTGCGCCACTTCGGCCAGCACCTTGTCGCCCACCGGATGGCCCAGCGTGTCGTTCACTTCCTTGAAGCGGTCGAGATCCATCCACAGCAGGGCCAGCTTGCGGCCGCGCCGCGGCAGGACCTTCTGCTTCTCGATCAGTTCGTAGTTGAGGCCCGCGCGGTTGGCGAGGCCGGTGACGATGTCTGTGCGTGCCAGGCGCTTCATCGTTTCGGCCAACTGGGCGCTGGTTTCCGCATCCGCCACGGACTGGCGCAGCACGCGGTTCACATTGACGGTGATCGCCATCATCGCGGGCAGGACCAGCACGAGCGAGGTCGCCAGCACGACATAGGGCATGGTCCCCTGCCAGAAGGCGACGATCACCACGGGTACCACCGCGAGGCAGAGCTGGCCGATGGCGATGAACGCCCGGCCCGCATTGCGTGCGGAAATCCCCACGCCATAGGTGATGGCGTTCGATACGAGCAGAAGCTGGAGCACGGGCTCCGCATGCCGGCCGATCGAAATCGCGCCGATCATGCCCACGGTGAAGGCGAAACTGAAAGCACCGATTTCGTAGAGCTGTTCGAGCCGCTGCGTATCGGCTTCGTCGCCGTCAAGGCGGTTGCGCGCCAGCCAGAAGGCGTTGGCGATGCGGGCGACGGCGATGACGGTCAGGAGAAGGCAACTGGCGATGAGCAAGGGATCGTCGCTCAGATAGGCGCCGATGCCTGTGGTGATGATGCCGCAAATCGCGCCGATCACGAGGCTGGACGGCTGCGAATAGAGCGTCTCGACCATCATCCGGCGGACACGATCATCAATCGCGTCGCTCTGGCCGATCCTCTCAATCAGTCGTTGCAACCTGCTTATGGCACCGCTCCTGAAATGCGCGCCTGTTGCACTAAAGAAAAATGGTCACCGAATGGTTAAGTCGGCGCTTACCAATTGCACGTGATCCAACGGCTCTCGCCGGGTATCAAGCAGGTGATTATCCTAGATTTTCGGGTCAAAATCGGGCGAAATATCGTTAAGCTTCGTTTTCCGAAGCTGCCGTATTCCGCGCCAGCTGATCGGCCATCCGGCGATCGAGAATGCGGCAAAGCTGAAGCCACCGATCATAGGCCTCGCGATTGCCCGCGAAGAAGGCGGCCTGCGCTTCCCGTCGCGCTTCCCATGCCGCGCTCATTCCATGGATCGAGAAATGGCGCAGCGCTGCCTGGAGCAGCACTTCATTGCCGGCTTCGAGGTTGTTGTCGTTTGCGGCAGGACCGATCGCGCGGCGGGCGAGAGCGCGGACAAGCGGGGAAGAGGCGCCCTTGCGCGCAGCGGCAAAATGAATGGTCATGATGGCTCTTCCAGTAATCGCAAAATCGGGACACGCGCTTCGAAAGCGTCTCCCGCCTCTCTAGCCAAGGAACGCTGAACCTTTCGTTCGCGCGCATGGTTTCGAGATCGAGCCCCGGCATTAACCTTATTGACGTAAATTATTGAAATTAAATAAGTCTAGATTTGCCTTAGGACCGGAAAATCAACCCGATCCTGTCAAGGCTTGCCGATCCACGCGCCGCTGCCAGCAAATTCGGGGCGGATTTCGCCGCCGGTGGGCAAGCTGCTGCCGGTATAGAGCGCATCGCCGCCGCGTGCCTTGATCTCGGGCGAATAGTTCGGCGCGGGCGTCTCGTGGGTGCGGGCGGCGGTGGCGATTGCCTGGACGTTCTCCGCCGGAGCCAGCGGGATGATCGCGGCAGCGGCGCTCGTGGCGCTTTCGTCCGATCTGGGAGCCCACAGGAAGGGTTCCGGTTCCGCGCCGAGATAGACCGAGGTGAAAGCGCCTGGCAGGCCGGCCGCGCCTTTCCAGCGATAGAAGCGATGCGCTCCGATCACCGTGACCTGCGTCAGCGTGGGCGCCCAGTACGGGTTGACCCAGATCGTGTGGTAATGCGTCGCCAGGCCCACCGGGCGATAGACGTAGCCGGCCAGCGCATCGGCAGCGATCCGCCGCGCGCGAGCCCAGCCGGCGACCGAAGGCTGCCGTGCGAGCGATCCGTCGCAGGTGAAGGAGAACTGGCAGCCGGTCTTGCGCGACGAACCCTGGAACACCACGCCGCACACGCTGTGCGGATATTGGGGGTGAGTGACGCGGTTGAGCACCACCTGCGCCACGGCGCGCTGGCCGTCGTCACTTTCGCTCGCCGCTTCGTAATAGATCGCCTGGGTAAGGCACTGCAGCGCACGGCCTTGGGAGAGCGCGCTGCCGCCGGCCACCAGCGGATGCGCGGCGGGGCCGATCCCGGACGGCTGCATGTCGATCAGGCGCGAGGCCGAGGAGAGACTTTCGCGCAGGCGCGCGTCGAGGATCTGAAGAAAGCCCGCTTTCTCGGGATTCGGATCGGTTGCGGTCCGGTCGACCAGGTGCCCGCGCGAATACTGGGGCGAGGGGGCGGCGCTGGCTTCGGCGAAATGCGGCTGCTTCCCGCTCCAGTCGACCGGTGCGGCGAAGGCGGGCAGCGCGACCGCCACCGCGAGCAGCGCGAGGCGGCGTCCGCTACGCTTCATCCGCCGGCGGGCAGCGATGCCGCGCGCGCCCTGGCGCCGCGTGAACCGCGCGTGGAAATCGCGCGGCCGCTGCTCGTGCGGGAAGGAAGCGAAGTGACTCAAAAAGATACCCTCATCTCTGATCGCTGAGATCGCGCTGTCGCGCGTAAGTCCTAATCCCAGACTTCGCATCCGCGGAATCTTGACCGTGCCGAAGCGGCACACCCCGCGACGAGAGATTAAAGGTCGACATCGGATCGCTGCCCGGCGCCGGCCGCTGTGGCGTGTTTGCATCACCCGTATGATGAACGGCTTGAACTCGCTTGCTTCGCACGTGCGAGATGCCTAAGAGCCGCCCCCACGTCATGGGTGTCCGCTTCGGCGGACTAAGAGGGAAGCAGGTTCGATACCTGCGCTGCTCCCGCAACTGTGACCGGGGAGCGTCCCGTCGAATACGCCACTGGCCAGCCCTTCTAACGGCTGCCGGGAAGGCCGGCGGGAAGCGATGATCCGGGAGCCAGGAAACCTGCCCATGTGCGGTCGTTCAGTCGTCGGGCGGGATGTACCGAAGACAGCGATCCGGATGGACGCGCAGGGCAATACCGCTCTGTGCTGCCCAGCCTCTCGCCAGCAACGACATCGTTCTTGCTTAGGGAGGTCACCCGTGAAGAAATATCTATTTTCGCTGAGTTCCGTTCTGGCCGCCATCGCCCAGCCCGCGCTGGCGCAGGATGCCGCACCCGCGAGCGATGAAGCCCGCGTGGACATCACCGTCACCGCCACCGGCTTGCCGCAACCGATCGAGCAGACCGGCCAGCCGGTCGCAATCATCGGGCGGGACGAGATCGAATCTATCCAGGGACCGGACATCACCCGGATCCTGCGTCGCCTGCCGGGCGTGGTCACCACGCGCACGGGCGGCCTGGGCAGTCTGACGCTGGTCGGCGTGCGCGGCGCGCCGGGCGGGCAGACGCTGGTGTTGATCGACGGGGTGCGCAGCAACGATCCCGCCAATGCCAATGGGGAATTCGACTTCGCCCAGCTTGCCTCCGGTACGATCGACAGCGTGGAATTGCTGCGCGGGCCGAACTCCGTCGTCTGGGGTTCGAACGCGATGGGTGGGGTGATGAATGTCACCACGCGGCTGGAAAACGGCGTCTCCGCCGGCATCGAATATGGCGGGGACGATCAGGTGACCGCTACCGCTTCCACCGGCTATGTCGGCGAACGGTTCGAAGCGGGCGTCGCCGGCAGCTTCATCGATGGAGGTGGCTTTTCCGCCGCGCGGGTGGGCACCGAGGATGACGGCTACCATCAGTACAATATCGGCGGCCGCGCGCGCTATCGCCTGACGGATGCGCTCTCGCTTACCGGCAATGCGCGCTATTCCAAGGGCAAGGTCGATCTCGACGGCTTCCCGCCCCCGAACTACACTTTCGCCGATGCCGACATCCATGAAGAGCTGCAATCCTGGTCCGGCCGGGTGGGTGCGCTCTATGAAACCGAAGCGCTGACGCTGAACGCCGGTTTCGCGATTTCCGACACGGAACGCGTGGGCGACGATCCGGACTTCCCCTACAGCATCGACGGCCGGTCCGAACGGATCGAACTGCTCGGCCGGGTGAAGCTGCCGTCCGATTTCGCGCTCGATTTCGGTGCGGATCACGAATGGACGCGCTTTTCCAACGCGCCGGACGCCGGCAAGGCCGAGATCAGCAGCGCCCATGCGCTGATCGGCTATTATGGCGAGCGCCTGACGCTGACCGCCGGCGCGCGGATCGACGATCATTCGACTTTCGGCAGCGAATGGACCTTCGGCGCCAATGGCAGCTTCGAATTCTCGCCCGGCTGGCGCGTCCGCGCGGCCTATGGCGAAGGCTTCAAGGCGCCCACGCTCTACCAGTTGCTCTCGCAATACGGGAACGAGGCGCTGCGGCCGGAACGCAGCAAGGGCTATGAGCTCGGCATCTCCTACGGGCTGCGCGGCGATCCGGTCTATGTCTCGCTCTCGGGCTTCCGGCGGGATTCGACCAATCTGATCGATTTCTTCAGCTGCTTCTCGGGCACCGACCCGCTCTGCGCCACGCGGCCTTTCGGCTTCTACTTCAACCAGGAACGCGGGCGCGCGCAGGGTTTCGAGATCGAGGCGGGCGCGAAGCTGATGGAAGGGCTGCGGGCGACGGCGGTCTACAGCTTCACCGACACCGAGAACCGCACGCCGGGCGATGTGAATGAAGGCAATGATTTCGGCCGCCGGCCCAAGCATGTGCTGAACACTTCGCTCGACTGGGACAGCACCTTCGGCCTGTCGCTGGGACTTGATCTGCGCTGGGTCGGCAAGGCGTGGGACAATGCGTCCAACACTGTGCGTCTCGACTCCTATGTGCTGGGAGATATTCGTGCGAGCTTCGCCGTGACCGAGCGGATCGAAGTGTTTGGCCGGGTGGAGAATGTCTGGAATGAGAAATACGTGATCGCATCTCAATACGGCACGCAGGGCCGCGCAGCCTATATCGGGGCGCGGTTCAAGATGTGATCGGGCGGGCGCTCCTCGCGGCGGGTTTGCTCGCCCTCGCGGGCTGCGCGCCCGCGACGCCCGTGGCCTCGCTGCGGGAGCGCCCGACCATCGTCTCGCTGAACCCCTGCAGCGATGCGATCCTGGCCGAACTCGCTGATCCGGAGCAGATTCTGGCGCTGTCGCACTACAGCCGCGATCCGCGGTCGAGCTCCATGGACGTGAACCTGGCGGGCCGCTTTCATTCCACAAGCGGTACGGTGGAGGAAGTGCTCGCCTTACGGCCGGACTATGTGATCACCAGCAGCTTCCTCGCACCTTCGGGTCGCAGCGCGATGGAGCGGCTGGGCGTGAAAGTGCGCAGCTTCGCCAATGAGCATACGGTGGGGGAAAGCCTCGCGCGCATCCGCGAGCTTGCGCAGTTGGCCGGACATCCCGAACGCGGCGAAAAGCTGATCGCGCGGATCGAGGCAGCGCTTGCCGCCGCCGCTCCGCCCGAGGGAGCGGCCGTGCCCGCGATCCTATGGGAATCGGGCGGCATCGTTCCGGGCGACGACGCGCTGATCTCCGACCTGATGCGCCGCACCGGCTTTACCAACCAGAGCGCCGTGCGTGGGCTGGGGCAGGCGGATTACCTGCCGCTGGAGGAACTGCTCGCCGATCCGCCGCCCGTGGTGCTGGCGGCGGGCGACGCGGCAAGCGGCGACACGCGGATGCTGGATCACCCGGCGTTGAACGGGCTCAAAGGGACGCGGCGGTATCACCTCGACCCGACCCTGGTGTTCTGCGGCGGGCCTACGATCATTCGGGCTGCAAGGCGGTTGGGGGAGATCAGGAGGTCGCTCGAGAACCCTGGCCCCGTTCGTCCTGAGCTTGTCGAAGGGCAGTCCTTCTCTTCAGCGACGGTTGAAAGGAAAAGCGGTCCTTCGACAAGCTCAGGACGAACGGATCGAAGGTTCCTTCGGTGATGACCCGCGCCACCATCCTCTTCGCCGTGCTCCTCTGCATCGCCCTGCCGCTCTCGCTGCTGGCAGGCCGCGTATGGCTCGATCCCGCAACCACGCCCAATGCCGTCGCGATCCTGGCCGAACTCCGTTTGCCGCGGGGGATTCTCGCGATCATCGTGGGCGCAGGCGCAGGTGTTGCCGGCGCCGCGATGCAAGGCTATCTGCGCAATCCGCTGGCCGACCCGGGCCTGTTCGGCATCGGGCCGAGCGCGGCGCTGGGCGCGGTGGTGAGCCTCTGGCTGGGGCTTGCCATGCATCTCTGGGCGCTGCCGCTCTTTGCGCTGGCGGGTGCTGCCGGCGCGATGGCGCTGCTGGCCGCGATCGCCGGGCGCACCGGCGGGATCGCGCTGTTCACGCTGGCCGGGCTGATGATCGCGAGCCTGTCGGGTGCGCTGACGTCGCTCATCATCAGCTTCGCGCCCAACGCTTTCGCCATGTCGGAGATCGTGACCTGGCTGATGGGCGCGCTGACCGATCGCGGCTGGCCCGAGGTATGGCTGTCCGCTCCACTGACCCTGCTGGGTTTCGCCTGCCTATGGCAGACGCGCGGGGGGCTCGATGCCCTCACGCTCGGCAATGCGGCGGCACGGTCATTGGGGGTCGATCCGCGCAAGCTCCAGGCCTGGCTGATCGTGGGCGTGGGGCTGACTGTAGGCGCAGGCGTGGCGGTGGCCGGCATCATCAGCTTCGTCGGCCTGATGGTGCCGCATCTCGTGCGTCCGCTGACCGACCGCCGCCCGTCGAGCCTACTGCTACCAAGTGCGGTGGCCGGCGCTCTCCTGGTACTGGTGGCCGATTGCCTGTGCCGTATCCTGCCGCTAGTGACTGAGCTTCGCCTCGGTATCGGCCTCAGCCTGCTGGGTGCACCCTTCTTCCTCCATCTGCTGCTGCGCATGCGCCGGGGGCTGGCATGACGCTGTCCGCGTGCGGTCTCGCCGTCAGGCTGGGCGATCATCCGGCTCTGCATGGGGTGGACTGTACGCTGGAGAAAGGCCGGATCACCGCGATCTGCGGGCCGAACGGCGCGGGCAAGTCCACGCTGCTGTCATGCCTGGCGGGGCTGCTTGTGCCGGATAGCGGGAGCGTTTCGCTGGCGGATCGCGATCTCGCCACCCTGCCGGCGCGGGAACGGGCACGAGCGATCGGCTATCTCCCGCAGGACGGACAGGTCGCCTGGGATCTCGACGTACGCACGCTCGTCGGCCTGGGACGCATGCCGCATGCCGACGTCACGGCGGCAGGGCAGGACGCAGTGGAAGCCGCGCTCGCGGCGCTTGATCTGATGCGCTTCGCCGACCGCCCGGTCTCGCGCCTGTCCGGTGGCGAGCGGGCGAGAGTGCTGCTCGCCCGCGTGCTGGCGGGAGAGCCCGACTGGATCTTGGCGGACGAGCCTTTGGCCGCTTTGGACCTTGCCCACCAACTGGCCTTGCTGGCCCGCCTGCGCGAAGCGGCGGATGCAGGCGCAGGGGTGGTGCTGGTTCTCCACGACCTCGGGCTGGCGATGAACCATGCGGATCGCGTGGTGGTGCTGAAGGAAGGCACGCTCGCCGCCGACGGCGCGCCCGGGGATGCGCTTTCGGTCGAGCGGATCGGCCAGGTATGGGGCGTGGATGTGCGGTGGCTGGGCGAGGCGGGGGCGCGGGCGATAGGGTTTGCCCCGACCCGTTCGCCCTGAGCCTGTCGAAGGGCCGCTTTTCTCTTCGAAAGGGAAAAGCAGGGCTTCGACAGGCTCAGCCCGAACGGGAAAAAGGGAGCCCTTGATCGGCTATTTCCCCGCTGGCTCCTCCGCGAACCCACGCGCTTCCAGCAAGGCTTCCACCGTCGGCTGTCGCCCGGCATAGGCCTGGTATAGCGCCGCATAGTCCATCGTATTCCCTCGGCTCAAGATCTTGTCGCGGAACAGGTCGCCGCCTTTGCGGGTCAGCGCGATGCCCTTATCCTTCAGCACCGCATAGGCATCATGCGCGATCATCTCGGTCCAGAGATAGGAATAATAGCCCGCGCCATAGCCATTGTCCCAGATATGGCGGAAATAGGCGCTGTGATAGCGCGGCGGGACGAGATCGCTGCGCAGGCCGAGGCTGTCGAGCGACTGCTTCTCGAACGTGTCCGCATCCGGCACCTTGCCGGGCTTCAGCGCATGCCATTTCATGTCGAGCAGCGCCGCGCTCAGCACTTCGCCGAAGGCATAGCCCTGGTTGAACTTCTTCGCCGCGTCGATCTTGTCCATCAGTGCCTGGGGGATCGGCGCACCTGTCTTATAATGTTTCGCGAAGTGCGACAGGATCACCGGCTCGGTCGCGTAATGCTCGTTGTACTGGCTGGGGAATTCGACGAAATCCCGCGCCGTGTTGGTGCCGGACAGGCTGGGATATTTCTGGTTCGCGAACATCCCGTGCAGCGCATGGCCGAATTCGTGGAACATGGTGATCATCTCGTCGAAGCTGACGAGCACCGGCTGGCCGGCGGGCGGCTTGGGGATGTTCAGCACGTTATAGATTACTGGCTTGTGGCCGAGCAGATGTGATTGCTCGACGAAATTGTTCATCCATGCGCCGCCCTGCTTGTTGGGTCGCGCGAAGGGATCGAAATAGAACAGCGCCAGCTCGCTCCCGTCGCGGTCGATCACGGTGTAGACCGAGATGTCCGGGTGATAGGTGGGGATGTCCGTCCGCTTCTGGAAGGTCAGGCCGTAGATTTGCGTGGCGGCATAGAACACGCCGTCTTCCAGCACGCGGTTCATTTCGAAATAGGGTTTCACTTCGTTGTCATCGAGGTCGTATTTCGCCTTGCGGACCTTCTCGGAATAGAAATCCCAATCCCAGGGCTGGACCGTGAAATTGCCGCCGTCCGCCTTGATCGCCTTGTTCAGCTCCTCCGCTTCCGCCGTTTGCGCCTTCGCGACGGCAGGGACGAGGTTTTCCATGAAGGTGATCGCATCGGCCGGCTTCTTCAGCATCCGGTCGTACATCGCGTAGCTCGCATATTCGGGATAGCCGAGCAGCGCAGCCTTGTCGGCGCGGAGTTCCGCCATCTTCACGATGATCGCGCGGGTGTCGTTCTTGTCCCCGCGCGAGGTGCGGGTGACACTGGCTTCATAGAGCCGGCGGCGCGTCTCGCGATTGGTGAGCTTGGCGAGCATCGGCTGCTGCGTGGTATTGATGAGGGGGAGGACGAACTTGCCCTGGAGCTTGCGCTCGGTCGCTTCCTTGGCGGCCGTCTCGATCTCGCTGTCCGAAAGGCCGGCGAGTTCCGCCTTCGCGTCCACCACCAGCGCGCCGTCCTTGCTCGCCTGGGTCAGCTTCTGGGAGAATTCGGTGCCGAGGGTTGAGAGCTGCTCGTTGATGGACTTGAGCGTCGCCTTGTCCTTTTCCGCCAGCTGCGCGCCGGCGTTGACGAACCGTTCATAAGTCACGTCGAGCAGGCGGGCTTCCTCGCTCCCGGCCGGCAGCCCGGAGCGCTGGTCGTACAGTGCCTTCACCCGCGCGAAGAGCTTGGCGTCGAGGAAGATCGCGTCGGAATGGGCGGCG
>CAMLQG010000106.1 GCA_946482075.1 uncultured Erythrobacteraceae bacterium | reverse complement strand
CCCGTCGAACATCTGGCCCACGCTCAGTTCGCTGACCGGCTTGCCGCGCATCGGCTCGCCCACTGCGCGCAGCGCGGTCGCGAACTCGTCGACCGAGTGATAGGCCGGGACATATTGCGCTTCGAAATGGATTTCGGCCACGCGACGATAATCGCCGGTGGTGAGGCCATAGAGGATTTCCGCCAGCCATTGCCGCGCGCGCCGATCGATCCGGCCCATGATCCCGAAATCGATCGCCACGATCGTCCCGTCCGGCCGGACGAAGAGATTGCCCTGGTGCATGTCGGCATGGAAGAAACCGCCGCTGATCGCCTGCGTGAGGAAGGCCAGCACCAGCCGGTTGGCGAGCTGCGGGAGATCGTGCCCCGCCGCGCGCAGCGCGGCGATATCGCTGATCTTGACGCCGTCCACCCATTCGACCGTCATCACCCGGCCGTTGGTCCGGTCCCAATCGATGGCGGGGACGATATAGCCTTCGAATCCCTTCATCGTATCGGCAAGTTCGCTGGCGGACGCCGCCTCTCGCCGCAGATCGAGCTCGCGATTGGTCCAGCGCTTGAAGTTCGCGATGGTGGCGCGCGGACGCAGCCGCCGCGCTTCGCCCCCCAGCCCTTCGAGATGGGCGGCGGCCCATTCATAGGTCTGGATGTCGCGCGCGAACTTTTCGCGAATGCCGGGCCGCAGGACTTTCACTGCGACCACTTTCCCATCCGCCGTGACCGCGCGATGGACCTGGGCGATGGACGCCGATCCCACGGGATGCGGATCGATCTCGGCGAAAAGCGCGGCGATCGGCCGTTCGAAGCCGCGCTCGATCTCGCGCTGGATGCTGTCGAAGGGGAGCGGCGGCAGGCTGTCCTGCAGGGAGAGCAGATTCTGCGCCGCCGCTTCGCCCACTATGTCGGGCCGGGTCGCCAGAGTCTGGCCGAGCTTGATCGCGGCCGGCCCGATCGCCTGGAACGCGCCGGCATAGTCGGGCTCTTTGGGCTGGAACGTGCCGAGGCGCGCCAGGCGCACCAGCCGGCGCACCGGCACCGGCGTGTCGGGGCTGCGTTCGATCCCGCGCAGCGCACCATGCCGGGCCAACGTGCGCCCCCATCTGAGCAGGCGCCAGATATGAGTGGGCGAGCGGTTCATGCAGACGAACTCCCCTCCCCTCCAGGGGAGGGGCAGGGGGCGGGGCGTCGCCTCCGGCGCTGCATACGTCCGACAGGCCCCACCCCGCCCCCTCCCCTGAAGGGGAGGGGCGAATGCGTTCGTCCCCCCATCAGATTTTCCAGCCCGAATGGATCGCGACCAGACCGCCCAGGATCGGCTCCACTTTCGTGCGCGTGAAGCCCGCCTTGCGGATCATGCTTTCGAATTGCGGCATGGTCGGGAAACGCCGGATCGATTCGATGAGATAACGGTAGCTCTCCTCGTCACCGGCGATGGCCTTGCCGATCTTGGGCACCAGGCGGTGCGAGTAGAGGTCGTAGGCTTCCTTGAAGCCAGGCCATTCGGTAGTCGAGAATTCCAGGCAGAAGAACCGCCCGCCGCGCTTCAGCACGCGATGCGCTTCGGCCAGGGCCTTGTCGATATGAGTGACGTTGCGGATCCCGAAAGCGATGGTGTAGGCATCGAAAATGCGATCGGGATAGGCCAGCTCTTCCGCGTTCTGGCAAGACCAGACGAGACCCCCGGAATCGTTGGCGATCCCGCGATCCATCGCGCGTTCGATGCCTACATCCAGCATGTCCTGGTTGATGTCCGCCACGGTCACGTCCGCGCCCTGTGCGGCGAGGCGGAAAGCGATGTCGCCCGTGCCGCCCGCCATATCGAGGATCGCTTCGCCCGCGCGCGGCTTCACCCGGCGCACGAAGCGGTCTTTCCACAACCGGTGCATGCCGCCGGACATGGCATCGTTCATCACGTCATATTTGCGCGCCACGCTGGAGAAGACGGCTCCCACGCGGGCGACCTTTTCGTCTTCCGCGATGTCCTCGTAGCCGAAGGGGACCTGACCTGTATCGCTCATGGGCGGTGCTGTAGCGGCGGCGCATCCCCCGCGCCAGTGCCGTCTTTCCGCCGCAGGGCCAGCGCGCCGAGCACGATGCCGGCCAGGATCAGCGCCATGCCCGCCAGGTGATAGGGCTGGAGCACCTCGCCCAGCAGCGCGACCGAGAGCAGCGCGCCGAACAGCGGCATCAGCGTGATCGCCTGTCCGGCGCGTCCGGGGCCGAGCTTGCCGACCGCCGCATTGTAGAGGACATAAGCGACAAGCGACGGCAGCACCGCGACATAGGCGAAAGCCCCGATCACCTGCGGGCTCCAGCGGATCATCTCGCCCGCCCGCCATTCCATGAAAGCCAGCGGCGCCATGGCCAACACCCCGATCGCGAATGTCAGCGCCACGAAGCTGACCGGGGCGATGCCCGGCCGCAGGCGCAGAAGCACGGTGTAGAGCGACCAGACCACCACGCCGGCCAGCACCAGGGCGTCTCCGATGCCGAAATGCAGGTCGAGCGCGGCCGCCGGATCGCCCCGGAAGACGATCGCGACCACGCCCAGCGTCGAGATGGCGACGCCGATTGCCTGGAGGAGTTTCGGCCGCGTGCCGAAGATCGCGCGGTCGAGCGCGACGACAAGGGCCGGGATCGCGGCCTGGAGCAGCAGCGCATTGGTCGCGGTGGTGTGGCGCAGGCCCGAATAGAGGAACGCGTTGAACGCCGCGACGCCCAGCAGGCCCAGCGCCAGGATCGGCTTCCAGCCCCGCCGGATCGCGGGCCAGTCCCTCCTGACCGGCGGAATCGCGAACGGCAGGATCAGCAGCAAGGCGCCGGTCCAGCGCACGAACGCCAGAGTGAAGGGCGGAATATCCAGCCGCACCGCACGTCCGACGATCGAATTGCCCGCCCAGAGCAGCATCACCAGCCCCAGCATGGCGAAAGCGCGCGCCTGCCCGCCGCGATCTGCTTGGTCTTCCACTCTCGATCCTTCGTCGTCCTGAACTTGTTGTGCAAGCACGCCTTCGGCTCCAGAATCCGTCCCGCCTCCGGGTCCGCCCGTGCATGGGGAGAAATGGGCCCTGAAACAAGTTGGCGCAGCGCCCATCCCTCGGTATCGAACCCTGCATGCCGGAGCTTCCCGAAGTCGAAACCACCGTGCGCGGGCTTGCCCGCTTCCTCGAAGGGGAACGGATCGAGCGCGTCTCGCTTTTCCGTCCGGACCTCCGGCGGCCTTTCCCGCCCGATCTGGTCCAGCAGCTCACCGGTGCACGGATCACCGCGCTGGGGCGCAGAGCGAAGTATGGCCTGCTCCATACCGACCGCGCGCAGACCATGGTGTTCCACCTGGGCATGAGCGGGCGCTGGCGGATCGATCCCGAGGATCTGGGCAAGCACGACCATCTCGTGCTGGAGACCCATGGCCATCGTTTTGCGCTCAACGATGCCCGCCGGTTCGGTTCGGTCGATCTGCTGGAGACTGATGCTCTGGCCGTCTGGCCGCAATTCGCAGCCATGGGGCCGGAACCGCTGGGCGACGATCTGTCCGCAGCGCATCTCAAGGCCGCCTTCGCCGGACGCAAGCAGGCGATCAAGCTGCTGCTGCTCGACCAGCGCATCGTGGCCGGGCTGGGCAACATCTATGTCTGCGAAGCCCTGTTCCGCGCGGGCATCGATCCGCACAAGGCGGCGGGCAGGGTGTCGCGCGCCCTATTGGAACGGCTGGTGCCGGAAATCCGCGCGGTCCTGCACGAATCGATCGCGGATGGCGGATCGACCCTGCGCGACTATGCACGCCCCGATGGCCAGCTCGGCTATTTCGCGACGCGCTTCCACGTCTATGGCCGCGAAGGCGAGCCCTGCACCCGTTGCGGGACGGCGATCCGCCGGACCGTGCAGGGCGGACGGAGCACCTGGCTCTGTCCCAGCTGCCAGAAGTGACCAGATTGCTTGACGATTCGGGGGCGCTTGGGTAAGGGCCGCCCTTCTCGCGGGGCGGGTCACGGCCCGAAACCGCGTAATCGCAGCAGTTTTGAAGGATAGGGCGCTGCCAGGAGGCCGCCTCAACGAAGGACAGACATGGCCAATACGCCGCAAGCCCGCAAGCGCATCCGCCGCAACGACCGCCGCGCGGAAATCAACGGTGCGCGCATCAGCCGCATCCGCAGCTTCGTGAAGAAGGTCGAGACTGCTCTCACCACCGGTGACAAGCAGGCCGCCGAAGCAGCTCTCAAGGACGCGCAGCCCGAACTGGCCCGTGGCGTCGCCCGCGGCGTGCTCCACAAGAACACGGCCTCGCGCAAGATGGCTCGTCTCACGAAGCGAGTCGCAGCACTCTGATTCGTTCCTTCGAGGGGTATTTTACCCCTTCATGACATCCTCGAAGGCTGGTGCGGATCGCGCCAGCCTTTTGTGCGTTGCGGCATAAGGGAAACTACGTGTCACAAATGTGGCTAAATCCCGCGATTCGCGGAAGTTCATAAAGAAACTTCAAAGTAATCAGGGCTGTAACGGCAAATCCTTGGACGGACGTGAGTCAACAGAATTATTTCAGATTTTTTTCAGTCTCGCCTCTTGCTCCTCGCCCCTCATCCCTCAATAAACATCGTCACTCGCTCAGGGCCAACGGTCCGACGGCGCTCATGATCTCCGGAAGTGGTTCACAATGTTCGGCCCAAACGCGGCACCGGACATCGGCGAAGCGTTGCCCGGCGTCCTGAGCTCCGGCGATGATTGGATTCTTTGGTTTCAAGGGGCGATTTCGAACATGACACGCATAACATCGGGGGGTGAACGCGTGACCAACGAGAAGAAACGGGGGATGGACAAGGGCATCATGGACGATCAAGACGCCGTGAACCTTGCAGCCGATTGGGCGGACATCAGCCAGGGCCTCCGGAAGGACCTCGGCCATCAGCTTCACAGCCAGTGGATCAAGCCGATCCAGCTCGGTTCCTTCTGCAAGGATTCGGGCACGCTGGATCTGTTCCTGCCGACGGAATTCTCCGCGAACTGGGTCGCCGACCGTTTCGCGGACCGGCTTTCGCTCGCCTGGAAAATCGCACGCTCCGAAGTGCGCCAGGTCCGCATCAGCGTCCATCCCGGCCGCCGCCAGATGCACGAACTGCGCCTGCGGGGCGATTCCGGCTATGCCGGCGGCCATGGCCCCGATGCGCGCCCCGCCAATGACAGCGCCGACAATGGCGGGCTCGGCGGCCCGCTGGGCCTGTCCGCCGGCACGATCGGCGCGCAGGGCTTCACCACTTCGATCGGGCTCGATCCGACCCAGACGTTCACGGCCTTCGTCACCGGCAAGTCCAACGTCCTCGCCTTCAACGCGGCGGAACGGATGGCGAAAGTCGAGACGCCGCAATTCTCGCCTCTCTATCTCAAGGCCGCGACCGGCCAGGGGAAGACGCACCTGCTGCACGCGATCGGGCATGCCTATCTAGCGGCCCACCCCCGCGCGCGCATCTTCTACTGCTCCGCCGAACGCTTCATGATCGAGTTCGTCCAGGCGCTGCGCCAGAACCAGATGATCGAGTTCAAGGCCCGGCTGCGCGGCTTCGACCTGCTGCTGGTGGACGACATCCAGTTCATCATCGGCAAGGCGAGCGCGCAGGAAGAACTGCTCTATACGATCGACGCGCTGCTGGCCGAAGGCAAGCGGCTGGTCTTCGCCGCGGACCGCGCGCCTCAGGCGCTCGACGGCGTGGAGCAGCGCCTGCTTTCCCGCCTGTCGATGGGTCTCGTGGCGGATATCCAGCCTGCCGATATCGAGCTGCGGCGCACGATCCTGGAAAGCAAGCTGACCAAGTTCGCCCCGCTCGAAGTGCCCGGCGACGTGATCGAATTCCTGGCCCGTACGATCAATCGCAATGTCCGCGAACTGGTGGGCGGCCTCAACAAGCTGATCGCCTATGCCCAGTTGACGGGGCAGGAAGTCTCGCTCCAGCTCGCCGAGGAACAGCTCACCGACATCCTTTCGGCCAATCGCCGAAGGATCACGATCGACGAGATCCAGCGCACCGTCTGCCAGTTCTATCGCGTGGACCGCGCCGAAATGTCGAGCAAGCGCCGCGCCCGCGCGGTCGTGCGCCCGCGCCAGGTGGCGATGTATCTCGCCAAGGTGCTGACGCCGCGCTCCTACCCGGAGATCGGCCGCAAGTTCGGCGGACGCGATCATTCCACCGTGATCCACGCGGTGCGGCTGATCGAGGATCTGCGCCAGCGCGACGCCGACATGGACGGCGACGTGCGCAGCCTGCTCCGCCAGCTGGAATCCTGATCCTTCCACCGCCTGCCCCGTTTTTTGCCGGGGTTGCCGACAGGGCTGCCAACATGGCGTCCTGACTGGTAGGAATCGACGCGTCAGAAAAGGATAGGACGGTGCGGTTGGCCCGTCGCCCGCATATAGCGGGTCCTGGCCGCCTTGATGCGAGCCCCATGGCCTTGAACGCCGGCACGATTTCCGTCTCGGCGAACGGAGCTTGTGGATCATGCAAAGCGTTTCCGTCATCACGCTCGGCACCAGCGATCTGGTTCGATCGCGCCGCTTCTACACCCAGGGATTCGGTTGGACCCCGGTCTTCGAAAATGCCGAAATCATCTTCTACCAGCTCAACGGCATAGTGCTCGGCACCTTCCTGCTGGGCTCGCTGGAGGAAGACATGCAGCGTTTCGGCCTGGGGTCCCCCGGGGCTTTTGCGCTTGCCCAGAACCTGCACGCGCGATCCGAGGTGGAACCGTTGCTCGAACGGCTGGTGGCCGCCGGCGGGACCCTGCTGCGGGCAGCCGATGCGCCTCCTCATGGCGGATTTCGCGGATATGCCGCCGATCCGGACGGGCATGCCTGGGAGATCGCGTGGAATCCCACATTCCGCATGGATGCGGCAGGCAACGTCGTGTTCGGCGAATAGGACGCGGGCTCAGCCGCTCGAAACCACGCGCGGGCGGCATTGGCGCCAGTCCCTCCGGACGATAGCGGAACCTCCCGCCTCCGGCGAGGCGAAAGCCGCATGGGCGCGCGCGTCGTCCCGGATATGGGGTGACAACGCTTCTTCCTGGCCTTGTTGTACTGCAGCGGCCAACCGGAAAACACGCAGTCGCTTCGACCGGTTTCGGCGGGATGAGGTGGCATGCGATCGGCTGCGAACCGCTCCCAAGACACGGAAAACATGGCAACCAGGAGAAGATCCCGGAAAATCCGCCGGAACCCGATCCGAATTTGCTGCGTTGCAACAGGCTACCTGAAGCGGAGAGCGTGAATGGACGGAATTGTCGCCGGCCTGCCCATCTGGTTGTCCAGCTCGCTGGTGATCGCAGCAGCGATCCTTCTCGCGCTGGCCGTCCATGCGCTGGCGCTGCGCATCCTGCTCGGCGCTGCCGCACGCAGTGCATCGGCCATCGACGACATCCTGCTACGGCGGCTGAAAGCGCCCAGCCGCTGGCTCGCCGTGGCGCTGGCACTGTCCTTCGTCCAACCGGCGCTGGCGCTCGCTCCCGCGGGGCAGAGAATCTGGGCGCTGGTCGCGGGGCTGCTGATCCCCGCACTGATCGGCTGGCTGGCGGTCGCGGCGACCGGCGCAGGCTACGACATCGTCCAGCTGCGCTCCGACATCGCGGTGGCCGACAATCTGCGGGCCCGGCGGCGGCGCACCCGTTCCGGCATCCTCTACCGCATCTCGGTCTTCATGATCCTGCTGGTCACGTTCTGCATGATGCTGATGAGCATACCGAGCGTGCGCAATATCGGAGTCACGCTGATCGCGTCCGCCGGGCTGGCAGGACTTGCGATAGGCGCGGCGGCCCAGCCCGCGCTCAAGAACCTGATCGCCGGCATCCAGATGGCTTTTACCGAACCGATCCGGATCGACGACGTGGTGATCGTGGAAGACGAATGGGGCCGGATCGAGGAGATCCGCCTCACCTATGTCGTCATCAAGCTGTGGGACGAGCGCCGGCTGATCGTGCCGGTCTCCAAATTCCTCGAATCGAGCTTCCAGAACTGGACCCGCCAGACGAGCGACCTGATGGGCAGCGTCTTCTGGTATCTCGATCCGTCAGCCGACATCGCCCGGCTGCGCGAGGAACTGAAGGACATCATCACGGCCCATCCCCTGTGGGACGGCCGTTTCTGGAACGCGCAGGTGACCGACACCAAATCCGAAGCGATCGAATTGCGCGCGCTGATGACCGCGCATGATGCATCGAAGGCTTTCGACCTGCGCTGCGACGTGCGCGAGGCCCTGCTCGCCTTCATCCGCAGCGAGATGCCCGAGGCGATCACCACCTATCGCGGCCAGGTGGAGACGCGGGTCGCACCAAGCGATTGAGTGATCGGCCATCGGGCTCTAAGCGGGCGGGATGAGCCTGCCGCCCGACCGCCTGGAACGTTTCGCCCGCCATATCGTCCTGCCCGAGATCGGCGGGGCGGGGCAGATGGCGCTGGCGAAAGCACATGTCGTGCTGGTGGGCTTGGGCGGGATCGGATCGCCGGCGCTCCAATATCTCGCCGCCGCCGGCATCGGCCACCTCACCCTGATCGATGACGACCGGGTGGAGGAATCGAATCTCCAGCGCCAGACGATCTACGCTACGGCCGATATCGGCCATTCCAAGGCGGAACGCGCCGCGCAGTGGGTGGCGGATTTCGATCCCGCGATCGCCTGCACCGCCGTGACCGGACGGATCACCATCGCCAATGCGGCTGCGCTGATCGCAGGCGCCTCGCTCGTGCTCGACGGCTGCGACAATTTCGCGACGCGGCTGGCGGTGTCGGATGCCTGCGTGGCTGCCGGTATCCCGCTCGTCAGCGCAGCGGTCGGTCGCTTCCAGGGCCAGGTTGCCGCTTTCGCCGGACACCGGGCGGAGCAGGCCTGCTATCGCTGCTTCGTGGGCGATGCTTTCGACGCGGAGGATTGCGACAGCTGCGCCGATGACGGAATGCTGGGAGCGATGGCCGGCTGGGTTGCCACTTTCGCCGCCATGCATGCGATCCGCGTGCTGCTGCAGGGCATCTCCGCACTCGGCGATCCGCATTGGGGCAGACTGTTCCTGCTCGACGGAATGAAGCCCGAACTGCGCCCGATCCGGATCGCCAAGGACCCGGAGTGCCGGGGATGTTCAGATAATGACACCGGCGACCGTTCGTCCTGAGCCTGCCGAAGGACGAACGGGTCCTGGGGTCGGTCAGCCCTCCAACATCTCCGCCACCCATTGCGGGACGATCTCGCTCGCAGGGCCAAGGCGGCTTTCGCGGAACCAGATCGAACCCTGGCTCGGCTCCAGGTTCAGCTCGAGCGTCCTGGCACCGAGCTCCCGCGCCTCGCGCACGAAACCGGCGGCGGGATAGACCGCGCCCGACGTGCCGATGGAGACGAACAGATCCGCGCTCCGCAGCGCGTCGTAGATCGCTTCCATGTGATAGGGCATCTCCCCGAACCACACGACGTCCGGGCGCAGACTGGCTTCGCCGCAGGCCGGGCAGGCGGGTCGTTCGATCAGCGTGCCGGTCCAGCGCGATCGCTCGTCGCAGGCGGTGCACCAGGCGTTGAGATGCTCGCCATGCATATGGAGCACGCGCGGGCGCCCCACGCCGAGCCGCGCCGCGGCGCGTTCGTGCAGATCGTCCACATTCTGCGTTACGATCAGCAGATCGCCCGGCCATTCCCTGTCGAGCACCGCCAGCGCCTCGTGGGCGAGATTGGGTTCCTTCGCCTGGATCTGTTCGCGCCGCATGTCGTAGAAGCGGAGGACCAGCTCGGGATCGCGTTCGAACGCCTCGGGCGTGGCGACATCCTCCACCCGATGATTCTCCCACAAGCCGCCCGCGCCGCGAAACGTGTCGATCCCGCTTTCCGCGCTGATGCCCGCGCCTGTCAGGATCACGATGTTTCGAAGCTGCATCCTGCCTTCCACTTGTCGTCACCCCGAACTTGTTTCAGGGTCCATTTTGCCCCAATCGCAGGTCGGTGTGTGGGGCACGATGGATGCTGAAACAAGTTCAGCATGACAAGACCGGAGCGAACGTGGCGAGAATCGGAATCATCGGCAGCGAAGGGCGGATGGGCCACGCGCTGGTCCAGGCGGTCGAAGCGGCCGGGCACTCGCTGGCGGGGGGGATCGACAAGGGCGGCGATCCGGCGGCGCTGGCAAGCGCGAGCGACGTGCTGGTGGA
>CAMLQG010000105.1 GCA_946482075.1 uncultured Erythrobacteraceae bacterium | reverse complement strand
AAACGCCCGAAATCCTCGCCGCCCATCACGGGCGGCACTTCCTGCACGCGATCCGAGCCGAACCTCTCGACGAAGCGGCCGGCGATCTCCTTGGTGAATTCTGGATCATTGTAGGTCGCCGGAGTATAGTGTTCCTCCACAGTGACTTTGGGCATTCGGTCTTCCGGCATGCCCGCAGCGATTGCCTCGCCCCGCGCGATCCGCCCGATCCCATCCAGCAGGTGCTTGCGCGACCCGTCGCTGTAGCTGCGAACGGTCAGTTGCAGTCGCGCCTCGTCAGATATGACATTGTGCTTGGCCCCGGCATGGAAGCTGCCGACCGTCACGACGGCGGGCTCCTGCGGGTCCTGCTCCCGGCTTACCAGCGTCTGCAAGCGCATGACGATCGAACTCGCCAGGACGATGGGGTCCTTCGTGGTATGCGGATAAGCTCCGTGCCCGCCCACGCCCGGTACCAGGAGATCCACGCTGTCCACATTGGCAAGCGCATAACCCGGCGAGTAACCGATCATTCCGGCCGGGAATTGCGCCGCATCATGGAAAGCGAGAGTAAAGTCCGGCTTGGGAAAGCGTTTGAACAGCCCGTCGGCCAGCATTGCGGCAGCACCTTCGCCGGTTTCCTCGCCCGGTTGCGCGACCATGACGAGCGTACCGCTCCATCGCGCCTTACGGGCTGCCAGCAGGGTCGCGGTTCCGATCCAGGCTGTCATATGGGTGTCGTGCCCGCAGGCGTGCATGACGCCGGTCTGGACGCCGGAGGCCGGCGTTCCGATTTCCCGGGAGGCATAGGGCAACCCGGTCTGCTCCACCACCGGCAGTCCGTCCATGTCCGCGCGCAGCAGCACGGTCGGACCGGCCCCGTTGCGCAGTACTGCAACAACCCCCGTCTTGCCCACGCCTTCGGTCACGGTGAAGCCCAGTTTCCGCATTCGCAGAGCCAGCTTTTTCGCGGTGTTGACTTCCTGCATGCTCAATTCCGGATGAGCATGCAGATCGCGATACAGCGTCATCAGCGCCGGCATTTCACCGGTTACTGCATCGCGCAGTTCCTCCGCATGAGCGGGAGAGACGGCCCCAGTGAACAGCGCGGCGGCGATGCAGGCAATGCGACGAACCATGCAGCCTGCATGACAGATTGAAGCCTTATAGGAAAGCGCGCCTATTCCGCAGGTTGCGGCTGCACTCCTTGCGGCGTTTCCTCATGCCCAGGAACCTTGATCACCAGCGCGATCAGAGCCGAGAGGAGGAATATCCCGGCCGCGATATAGGTCGCGAGGTCATAATTGCCGGTGAGGTCGAAAATACCGGCGAAAAGGAGCCCGCCCAAGGCCATTCCTCCGCCCACCGTGATCCCGATCGTCGCGTAGATCGTGGCGAAAGCTCGGCGGCCGAAGATGCGCAGCGTGTAGAAGGCTATGAAGTCGGCTTCGGCGCCCTGCCCCATGCCGACCAGGAACACGGCCACCGCCGCGACAATCCACACGGCATCACTGCCCAGAAGCGGGCTTACCAGCAAAGAGCCGAGCGCAGGCAGAACGAGCAGCGTGGCCGTGACCAGCGGAGGATACATACGGTCGAGCAAGGCGCCACCAGCCAGACGTCCGAATCCGATCGCGAGAGCGAAGACCGATCCCGCCGCGGCGGCCGCTTCCGTGCTGAAGCCGTGTCCGCGCAGCATGGGCTGCATCTGGCTCATGAAACCGCCGATCGGGAGAGCCGCACCGCCGAAGCAGGCCATGCACAGCCACAGTCGCGGATCGCGCAAGGCTTCGCCGAAACTGCGGCCTTCCTTCGATGCTGCGGGTGCGTTCGCGCCGCCGCCAGCAGGCGCGGTCGGACGCGGCGCTTCGCGGAACCACGCGACCACAGCGGGCAGGCCGATGAACAGCGCCGCCGCGCCGAGCGCGACATATCCCGCCCGCCAGCCTTGCTGCTCGATCAGGCTCGCCAGCATCGGCAGCGCGACTGCGGTTGCGATCGAGATGCCGCTCATCGTGATCCCGATCGCCAGGCCGGAATTGCGTGAGAACCAGGTGACCACGCCGGAGCAGTAGATGATCCCGCTGGAGACGGTCCCGACGACCGCCATGAGAATACCGATACCGTAGAGATAAACATGGCTCGCAGGAGCAACCGCAAGCAGGGCATAGATGATCGCGAGACCGACAAGCCCGAATATCGCGAGGTTTCGCGCTCCGTATCGGTCGATGAACGTGCCAGCAAACGGGGCCAATGCCGCACAGAGGAGTCCGATCATCGGCCCGATGGACACTTCGCTGCGCGTCCATTTGAACTCTTCCTGCATGGGGATGATGAAAAGCCCCGCCGTCAGAAGAAACAGGCCATAGCTGACCCCAGTGCCGATGCTTGCCCCAGCAAGGACGCGCCAGCCCCTTCGCCATTCGTTTTCAGCCTGCAACTTCCGCTCTCCCGACCCTAAATCATTGTTCATTTCACACTGGTGCGTTGCTGATCCCCCAGGCGGCGTCAACCCGCCGACCCCATCGCGTTGCGAAAACCGGGAGGGCATTGCAGCCTGAGTATAGTCGGCGGAAGATAAGCGCCTGCTGAACCGCGGCATGGAGTATCGACGGCCGCAGTCAGAGTGTCGCGATGGTGCCCCTGGCCCGACTCGAACGGGCACTTCCGAAGAAACTCGATTTTGAGTCGAGCGCGTCTACCAATTCCACCACAGGGGCCAGCCTGTCGCGCAGGGCTCTAGCGTCCCGCACACCCGGCTTCAAGCGTCCGCTTGAGGCGAGAAGGATCAGCCGGTGATCGCGCCGGCCAAAAGCTTGTGCAGGCGTGAATGCAGGGGATCGTTGCCGGCGAGAATCTGCTGGTCGCAGATCGGCTCCGAACGACCGCGCCAATCGGTCACGAACCCGCCCGCTTCGCGCACCAACAGGCATCCCGCAGCCGTATCCCAAGGCTTGAGATTGCTTTCCCAGAACCCGTCATAACGGCCGGCGGCCACCCAAGCGAGGTCAAGCGCGGCGGAACCGAAACGGCGGATACCCGCCACTTTCGGACCGATAGCGGCGTAGATCTTGCTCCATTCGACACTGTCGCCCGCGCCTGCGAAGGGAATGCCGGTGGCGATCAGCGCTTCGTCCAGATGGCGCCTTGCCGATACGCGCAGCCGCGCATCCTGCAACCATGCCCCACGCGTCTTTTCCGCCCAGTAGGTTTCGTCCAGGATCGGCTGGTAGACGAGCCCTGCAATGACATCGCCCCAACCCTTGCCGTCGAGCCGCGGTTCCTGCACGGCGATCGAGATCGCGAAATGCGGGATGCCGTGAAGGAAATTGCTGGTGCCGTCGAGTGGATCGATGACCCAGCGCGGCTTGGTCGGATCGCCGGCGATCTCGCCTGCCTCTTCCAGCAGGAAGCCCCAGTCGGGCCGCGCTTGAAGCAGTTCGTCATACAACGTCCGCTCCGCAGCGCGATCCGCCTTCGAGACGAAATCGGCCGGACCCTTGCGCGAGACCTGGAGATGTTCGATTTCCCCGAAATCCCGACGCAAGCGTCCGCCAGCGCGCCTCGCGGCGCGCTCCATTATCCGAACTAGACCCGACAGTGCCATTATATCTCCTGCTCGCCCCGCCGCGGCGGGGAGCCGCGACCGATGGCGTTACCGACCTTCGGGCTGCTTGCCGGAAGGTTTGGAATTGCCGGAAGGTTTGGAATTGCCGGAAGGCTTGGAACCTTGGAGCGACGCCGCCGGCGGCGCTTCCGGCAGCGCCTTGCACGCGGCCGATGCCGCGAGGAAGACATGCGTCGGGTTCTCGCCGTCGAGCTTGGGGTTGCCCGCGATGACCTTGTTCGCCGCCGCGGCGATGTTCTTCACCGGATTGTTGTAGAGGCACGCGATATAGCGGCCCTTGCGCTCATTATCGACCTTGTCGGAATTGAGCGCGGTCACGAACGACTTCACGATGATGACGCCCTTCTTGACGTCGGCCTGGCTGGGCTGGCCCGCAGGTGGGGTGGCAACCGGCGGCTTGGCCTTCTTGTCCTTGGGATCGGCCGCATGGGCGGCCAAGGGGGCGGTCAAGGCCGCGATAGCGGATGCAACAACAACGAGTTTGCGCATAGTCAGTCTGCCTTTCTCACATATTCACGTGCATAGACATCAACGACGATCCGTGTCCCGCTTTCGATATGCGGAGGGACCATCACTCTCACCCCGTTTTCCAGAATCGCCGGCTTGTAGCTCGAACTGGCGGTCTGCCCCTTCACAACGGCATCCGCCTCGACGATGGTCGCTTCGACCTGTTCCGGCAGCTGCACGCTAATTGGCGTTTCATCGTAAAGTTCCAGCGTCACGTCCATGCCATCGGTCAGGAACGCCTTCGCATCGCCGAGAAGATCGCCCGCAAGGTTGATCTGCTCGTACGTATCCTTGTCCATGAAGACGAGGTTGGCGCCTTCCTCGTAGAGATACTGAAAATCCTTGGTATCGAGCCGGACGCGCTCCACCGTGTCGGCGCTGCGGAAGCGAACGTTGTTCTTCCGGCCATCGACGAGATTCTTCATCTCCACCTGCATATAGGCCCCGCCCTTGCCGGGCTGGGTATGCTGGATCTTGGCGACTTTCCAGATTCCGCCTTCATATTCGATGATGTTACCGGGACGGATGTCCACGCCGCTGATTTTCATGAGGGAAGCTTTCGATTTAGCATGCTGTTGATTGCGCGCCGGGCGACTTAGCGGCTGGCACCGCGAACAGCAAGGTACCGAACGGCAGGATGACCTGCCTCAGCGCAGTATTTCGGTGAATTGTCGCACCGCCTCTACTTCATCGGCGGACCACACTGCTCCGGACACGGCGAGGAAATCCGCGCCGGCATCGATCAGCGGCCGGGCATTGGCCGGCGTTATCCCGCCGATTGCGACGCAGGGAATCTCGAACAACTCCTGCCACCAGCTGAGCAGGTCGAGCTCCGCGTGATGCTCCGTAACCTTCGTGTCGCTGGGGAAGAACGCACCGAAAGCGACGTAATCCGCCCCGAGTTCGCCCGCTTCCATCGCCAGATGGCGGCTGGCATGGCAGGTCACGCCGATCTGGGCTTCACGTCCCAGCGCTTCCCTGGCTTCGCGAACATCGCCGTCCTTCTGGCCGAGATGGACGCCATCCGCCCGGATGCGCCTGGCGAGCGGGATGCTGTCATTCACGATGAACGCGATCTCGCGTTCCGCACAGATCGCCTGCAATGGAGCCGCGAGATCGACCGCGCGATGCTCGTCAATCCCTTTAATGCGGAACTGGAACGCGGCGACGGGACCTGCATCGAGCGCACGGGCAAGCCGAGCAGGAAAATCCCCTCCGACATCGAGCGGCGATATGAGATAGAGTTGACAATCCGACATAGAGCGCGGCTCCTACCGATCCGCGCGGGGGAATCCAAGCTTCCGGAACAAAACCGGTGATCCGCAATTGCCTGCGCATGAGAACAGCAATCGCCTCCGCGATCTTCGCCGTCGCCACGTTGAGCGGCTGCGTCAGCTACAGCGTGAAGAATGACGGCATCGCACGGGCCGGCATTTCCGAGACCGTCCGCGTCGATGGACCGAAAGTAACGCCCCTCGAATTGCTGGAAGACAGCCGTTGTCCGCAGGACGTGCAATGCGTCTGGGCCGGGCGCGTGCGGATCAGCGCGAAGGTCGAGCTCGGCTCCGGCACGCGGACGCACGAGATGACGCTGGGCCAGCCTATCCAGGTGGCCGACGGCAAGCTGACGCTGGTCGAAGTTCAACCCGAAGCGAAATCCGGCCGGAATATCTATCCGGAGGAATATCGCTTCGGCTTCACCTTTGCCGGCGGGATCTAGGCCGCGACCTTGTCCGTCGATGCGGCGTGGATCTCGTCGATCGCGCCCTGGAGCGAACCGTCGAATTCCGCATCGCTCATCTGCGCGCGCAGATCTTCCAGCAGCGCGCGGCTGAAGCTGGCGATCATGCCGCGGTTCTTGGCAAGCTCGGCGCAGGCTTCGGGCCGCGCAAAACCGCCCGAAAGCGCCACGACGCGCAGCACGCGGGGATGGTCGACCAAGGGGTCGAACAGGCCGGCCCTGGCCGGGATCGACAGCTTGAGCATGACCTTGGCGTCACCGGTCAGCGCGTCGAGCTCCTTGAGGATTTCCTCGAGCAGGATCTGGTCGGCTTCGGCGCGTTCCGGGCTCTTGATGTTCACTTCGGGCTCGATGATCGGCATCATCCCGTGGGACAGGACCTGCTTGCCCACCTCGAACTGCTGTTTCACGATCGCGGCGATGCCTTCGCGATCGGCGAGGTTGACGACCGAGCGTTCCTTGGTGCCGAATACGCCCAGCGCCTTGGAGCGGCCAAGCAGCGCGTCGAGCTCCGGCATGGGCTTCATCAGCTGCACGCCGTTCGCCTCGTCTTCCAGGCCCTTGTCGATCTTGATGAAGGGCACCACCCCGCGCTCGATCAGGACGCCGGGGACGGTCTTGCCGTCGATCAAACCGTCCATCGTGCGTTCGAACAGGATCGCGCCGATCACCTTTTCGCCTGAGAAGGCAGGCGAAGTGATGATGCGGCTGCGCATCTTGTGGATCAGGCCGAACATTTCCTCATCGCCTGAATACTCGCTTTCCTCGATTCCGTAGCCGCGCAGCGCCTTGGGCGTGGAGCCGCCGCTCTGGTCCAAAGCGGCGATGAAGCCACGGCCGTCGGCGATCTTCTGGGTCATATCCTGCTGGTTCATGTGAGTTCCTTCGGCTGTGGAGTTGTGGAGTTGGTTGATGAAAATCATGCGCGAAGCACAGTCACTCCTGGCAGCGGCTTACCTTCCATCCATTCGAGAAAAGCGCCTCCAGCAGTTGAAATATAAGAGAAATCCTGCGCCACGCCCGCGTGATTGAGCGCTGCGACCGTATCGCCGCCGCCGGCGATCGAAACGAGCGATCCTTCGCGCGTCAAGGCGGCCGCAGTGCGAGCAAGCGCGACGGTCGCGGCATCGAAAGGTTCGGTCTCGAACGCGCCCATCGGGCCGTTCCACACCAGCGTGCGGCAGATTTTGAGCACATCCGCCAGCGCTTCCACGGCGCGGGGGCCGACATCGAGGATCATCTCGTCAGCCGCGACTTCGTGTACGTTCGAAGTCCGCAGGCTCGGTGGGTTCGCGGCGAATTCCTTGGACACCACGACGTCGTAGGGAAGATGCACGGTGCAGCCGGATTTATCCGCCTTCTCGAGGATTTCCTCCGCGGTGCCCGTCAGATCATGCTCGCACAGCGACTTGCCCACATCGACGCCGCGCGCGGCGAGGAAGGTGTTCGCCATGCCGCCGCCGATGATCAGGTGATCGACCTGGCCGACCAGGTTCTGCAGCACATCGAGCTTGCTCGACACCTTCGCCCCGCCGACCACGGCCGCGACTGGCTTTTCGGGCGCGCCCAGCGCCTTTTCCAGCGCTTCGAGTTCCGCCTGCATCGATCGGCCCGCATAGGCCGGCAGCACATGGGCAAGGCCCTCGGTCGAAGCATGCGCGCGATGCGCGGCGGAGAAGGCGTCGTTCACATAGAGATCGGCATTGGCCGCGATCGCCTTCACGAAATCGGGATCGTTCTTTTCCTCACCCGGCCAGAAGCGCGTGTTCTCCAGGATCGCGATATCACCCGCGCGCAGGATGCCGATCGCCTGCTCCGCCACCGGGCCGCAGACTTCCGGCACGAACATCACTTCGCGGCCGAGCACGTTCTCCACCGCACCCAGCACCAGGCTCAGCGACATGGTCGAGTGGCGTTCGCCCTTGGGCCGCCCGAAATGCGCGAGGATCAGGACTTTCGCGCCCTTGTCCGCCAGTTCCAGGATCGTGGGAGCCGAGGCGTGCACGCGGGTGAGGTCGGTAACATGCCCATCCTGCATCGGCAGGTTGAGATCGACGCGAACCAGCGCGACCTTGCCCGTCAGATCACCCAAATCGTCAAGCGTGCGGAAACCGCTCATTCCTCGATCCTTATCTCGTCACCCACGGCGATCTCGCCACCTTCGACCACGAAGCCGAGGAACCCGCCGCGCCGGTCGGACAGCAGCGCGCCTTTCAGGCCCAGCCGCACTTCCTCCATGCGGCTGCACGGATCGCATTCCTGAGTTATTTCGATCAGCAACTGCTTCCCGATACGCAGGCGAAAACCTTCTTCCCGCGGCAGGCGGATGCCTTCCAGCAGCAGATTGGCCCGGCGATGCCACCAGTCGATGCTCTCGCCGCCCAAATCGGCCAGCGCGGCGTTCCAGCTTTCCGCCTCGATCAGCGAGATCTGCCGGCGGGGCAGCTTGCCCGGCTTGACCGCCCCGCGGAAATCGCCCGCCAGACCCGCCTCGGGGGAGACGGAGACGCGTTCGAGCACCTCCATATCCCCGCGCGGCCGACCATGGCGCGCAATGCCTGCGAGGCGGCCCTGCATCTTACAGGAAGCTCGCGATCACCCCGGCGGTGTCGAGCATCCGGTTGGAGAAGCCCCACTCATTGTCGTACCAGCTCACCACGCGGGCAAGCTTGCCTTCGAGCACCGCGGTTTCGAGCGAGTCCACCGTGGAGCTGGGGGGCTGATGGTTGAAGTCGGAGCTGACCAGCGGCTGTTCCGTATAGGCCAGGACACCCTTCATCGCGCCTTCCGCAGCCGCCTTCAGCGCTGCGTTGACCTCTTCCTTGCTGGTGTCGCGCGAAGGCGTGAACACGAGGTCGATCAGGCTGACATTCGGCGTCGGCACGCGCACGGAGCTGCCATCGAGCTTGCCCTTCAGCTCCGGCAGCACCCGGCCGACCGCGCGGGCCGCACCGGTGGTGGTCGGGATCATGTTGAGCGCGCCGGCGCGGGCACGGCGCAGATCGCTGTGGATCTGGTCGAGCATGCGCTGGTCGTTGGTGTAGCTGTGGATCGTGGTCATGAAGCCGCGTTCGATGCCGATCGCCTCGTGCAGCACCTTGGCCACCGGCGCGAGGCAGTTGGTAGTGCAGCTGGCGTTGGAAACGACGATATCGTCGGCCGTCAGCGTATCCTGGTTGACGCCGAAGACGATCGTCTTGTCCACGCCATCGGCCGGGGCCGAGATCAGAACGCGCTTGGCGCCGGCGGCGAGATGCGGTTCGGACGCCTTCTTTGACTGGAAGAAGCCGGTGCATTCCAGCACGAGATCGACACCCATCGCGCCATGCGGCAGCTTGCCCGGATCGCGTTCGGCCGTGACCGCGATGGACTTGCCATCGACCGTGATATTGTCGGCACCCGCTTCCACGGTGCCTGCGAAACGGCCGTGGACCGAATCATACTGGAACAGCAGCGCGTTGGATTTTGCATCGGCGAGATCGTTGATCGCGACCAGTTCGAGCCCGCAATCGGGGCGTTCAAGGATTGCGCGAGCGACAAGCCGGCCAATCCGTCCAAAACCGTTGATCGCAACTTTCGTCGCCATGTAAAAACTCCTGTTAAGCGTTTAGTTTAGCAAGGATTTGCGGGACAATCGCGTCTGTCGAAAAGCCGAAATGCGCGAACAGCTCTTCCGCCGGTGCGGACAGGCCAAAGCGATCCAGGCCAATCGTCAGCCCCTCCCGCCCCACATATTTGTGCCAGCCCATCGTCGTGCCCGCTTCGATCGAAACCAGCAGCGCGTCGGACGGCATTATATCGTCCTGATAGGCTTTTGGCTGCGCGTCGAAAAGCTCCCAACACGGCATCGACACCACATCGGCACCGATGCCCTTTTCCTCGAGGGCGGCGGCGACGTTCTTCGCCAGTTCGACTTCGGAACCGGTGGCAAGCAGCACCACGCGGCGCGAGGCGCTTGCGCCGACCAGGCGATAGGCGCCCTTCTCGCAAAGATTGACGCTCGCATCGTCGCGCAGCGCCGGCAGGTTCTGGCGGCTCAATGCCAGGACAGACGGCGTGTGGCTCTGCTTCAGTGCGATCTCCCAGCACTCGGCCGTTTCCATCGCATCGGCCGGGCGCATCACCAGCAGGTTCGGGATCGCGCGCAGCGAGGCGACATGCTCGATCGGCTGATGGGTCGGCCCATCTTCGCCCAGCCCGATGGAATCATGCGTCATCACATAGACGACGCGGGTTTCCTGCAGCGCCGACAGGCGGATCGCGTTGCGGCAATAGTCGGAGAACACCAGGAAGGTCCCGCCATAAGGCACCACGCCGCCATGCAGCGCCATGCCGTTCATCGCGGCGGCCATGCCGAATTCGCGGATGC
>CAMLQG010000104.1 GCA_946482075.1 uncultured Erythrobacteraceae bacterium | reverse complement strand
CATCGGGATCGCGCTGGTGATCTCGATCCAGCTTTCCCTGTTCCTCGCGCGCACCATCGTTCAGCCGTTGCGAGTCCTCGTCCGGTCGGCCGTGGGCGTGCGATTGGGCCGCGATCGCCATGTCGAAGTGCCGCGAATGCAGGAACGCCGCGACGAAATCGGCATGCTGGCCCGCGCGATCTCCGACATGACCGAAGCCTTGCGCCACCGGATCGACGCAGTGGACAGCTTCGCGGCGGATGTCGCCCACGAGATCAAGAACCCACTCGCCTCGCTGCGCAGCGCGCTCGAATCGCTCGACAAGGTCGAAGATCCGCAGCTTCGCATGCAGCTGATGGATATCGCGCTGCACGACCTGCACCGCATCGACCGCTTGGTCACCGAGATTTCCGACGCCAGCCGGATCGACGCGGAACTGAGCCGCGCCACGTTCGAACCGGTGGACATGGCCGCGCTGCTCGCCAATGTCATCGGAGCGCGCGAACGGCGCGGCGAACGGGAACCCCACAGGATCACGCTCCGACGCGACAGCGCTCTCCCGGCCATCGTCATGGGCGTGCCCGCGCGGATAGAACGCGTGATCGAGAATCTGCTCGACAATGCGGCATCCTTCTCCCCTCCCGATGGGGAGATCGCCGTGGTCCTGTCCATCGGCGACTCCCACGTCGAAACGCTGGTCTGCGACACGGGGCCGGGCATTCCCGAAAGCGAGCGGGAAAAGGTCTTCACCCGCTTCCATTCGGTGCGCCCGGAAGCAGAGCGCTTCGGCGATCACAGCGGGCTGGGCCTCGCGATCGGGCGCACCATCGCGGAAGCGCATGACGGCAGTCTCGTCGCCGAAAGCCGGCCGGACGGCGTGCCCGGCGGTTGCCTCCGCCTCAGCCTGCCGATCGCGGCCCGGTCATGAACGCGATGGTCCATCAGGCAAGTTGCGTGGCGATCGACGGGCGGGCGCTGCTGATCGAAGGGCCGCCCGGCAGCGGCAAATCCAGCCTCGCGCTCGCCCTGATCGATCGGGGTGCCACGCTAGTAGGCGATGATGGAGTCACGCTGGAACTGCGCAGTGGGAGACTTTGGGCCAATGCCCCGCCCAACATCGCAGGGCTGATCGAGATCCGCAACGTAGGGTTGGTGACCGTGCCCGCAACGGAAGCGCCGGTATCCCTCCTGATCCGCCTGGCCGAAGACGCGCCGCGCTACGTCGAGGCGGCCGAACGCGCCGATCTGCTGGGCATGGCCGTACCTCTGATCCGGCTCTGGCCGGGCAGTCCCGCCCTGGCGCTGCGCGCCGAATGGGCGCTGGCGCTTCATGGGACACAATGAACCAAGCCCCTTCCCTTTCGCCCGGGAGAAGCGCACAGCACGCCGCCATGGGGCACGATTCCGCCGATAAGAGGCAGCATATCCTGCTGGTGACCGGCTTGCTGGGGGCAGGCAAGACCACCGCGCTGCGCGTGCTGGAAGATCTCGGGTGGGAAGCGATCGATAATTTCCCGGTGCGCCTGCTCGATCGCTTGCTGTTTCAGGACCTGCCTGAACGCGCCCCGTTCGGCGCGCCGCTGGCGATCGGCTTCGATGCCCGCACCCGCGGGTTCGATCCGGCCGATATCGTCGCCACCGTCAAGGAACTCTCCGCGCGCGAGGATCTGGTGATCACCACCCTGTTTCTCGATTGCGACGATCGCGAACTGGAACGCCGTTTCAACGAGACCCGCAGACGCCATCCGCTGGCGCAGGATCTGCCCGTCTCCGCGGGGATCGCCGCCGAACGCGAATTGCTCGCCCCGCTGCGCCGCTGGGCGGATGCGGTGATCTCCAGTTCCGATTTCACGACCAACGATCTGCAGCAGGCAGTGCGCGATCGTTTCGCGGATGCAGCACCGCGGGACATGACAATCACGATCAGCAGCTTCGGCTTCTCTCGCGGCATGCCGCCGGTCGCCGATCTGCTGTTCGACATGCGTTTCCTGGACAATCCGCACTGGGTGCCGGAATTGCGCGAACTGACCGGAAAGGACGCCGCCGTGGCGGACCATATCCGCCAGGACGCGGCTTTCGGCGAAGCCTTTTCCCGCATTCGCGACCTCCTGCTGCTGTTGCTTCCACGCTACAGGGCGCAGGGAAAGAGCTATGTGAACATCGCCTTTGGCTGCACAGGCGGGCGGCATCGTTCGGTTTTCATGGCCGAGGAGCTTGCACGGGCCTTGCGCGACGAAGGTTTTTCCCTCACTGTGCTGCACCGCAACCTGGGTTCGCGCGCTGCGGAGATGATAGAAGGGCCGCGGCAAACATGAACGTGTTCATGCCCTGTATGGCCTGCACTGATATATTCGCCACCCGTCCGAAATGGAGCCATTTGTCCGCATGATCGGAATGATACTGGTGACCCATGGCCGCCTCGCCGAAGAATTCGTGCATGCGATGGAGCATGTCGTCGGCAAGCAGGAGGCTGTGGCCACGGTCTGCATCGGCCCCAATGACGACATGGAACGCCGCCGCAGCGAAATTCGCCGCGCCATTCGCGAAGTGGACAATGGCGAAGGGACGATCGTGCTGACCGACCTGTTCGGGGGCACGCCGTCCAATCTCGCGATTTCGCTGATGGAAACGGGCAAGGTGGAAGTGATCGCCGGCATCAACCTGCCGATGCTCATCCGCCTCGCAGGGGCGCGCAAATCGATGGATATCAGAGGCGCGGTAACGGCCGCGCGCGATGCCGGAAAGAACTACATAACCGTGGCATCGGAGTTTCTCGGCCAGGACGCCTGAGAAACGAGGGATTGGAGGGGGCACAACGGATGGCGGATGCCAAGCAACTCGTGACGATCGTCAACCAGCGCGGCCTGCATGCGCGGGCAAGCGCGAAATTCGTCGCCATGGTGAGCGCGCTTCCGTCCGGCGTCGACGTCTGCGTGGCCAAGGACGGCAATCATGCGGCCGGCGGTTCGATCCTTGGTCTGATGATGCTGGGCGCCGCCAAGGGCGATGTCGTGGAAATCCAGGTCAAGGGCGATGGTGCGGACAGCGCGCTGAACAAGCTGGTCGATCTGGTCGCCGCCGGCTTCGGCGAGGATTGATCCTTCCGGCGGGTTCAGGATGAGCGGATGTCATGTCGGCCCGCTCAGGCTGAGCTTGTCGAAGCCTTCGCGCCGCTCTACCGGCTAACCATGCGCCGCACGATCACCGGATTTTCCAACCCCACGGTCAAATATCTCCGCTCGCTGCGCGAGAAGAAGCACCGCCGCCGCGAAGGCCGTTTCCTGGCCGAAGGGTTGCGCCTGCTGACCGACGCGCGCGAAGGCGGCCGCCTGCCGGAAATTCTGGTGCTGGCCGAAAGCCGCGATCCGCATCCCCTGCTTGCCGCGCTGGAAGCCGATGTGCTGGCGGCCGGCGGCGATGTCATCGAGACGAGCGAGGACGTGCTCGCCAAGATTACCGGCAAGGACAATCCGCAAGCCGTGGCTGGCGCTTTCGCGGAATTCGACACCTCGCTCGAAGCGCTGGACCGCAAGGCCGCCCCGATCTGGCTGGTGGCGCAGGCGCTGCGCGATCCGGGCAATCTCGGCACCATGCTGCGCACCGGCGATGCGGTGGGCGCGGGCGGGCTGATCCTGCTCGACGATTGCGCCGATCCTTTCTCGGTGGAAGCGGTGCGGGCCAGCATGGGCGCGATCTTCACCCAGCGCGTCGCGCAGGCCCGGTGGGAGGATTTCATCGCCTGGCTGCGCGGCGGAGAAGGCCAGCTGGTCGCCGCATCCCTGCGCGATGCCCAGCCTTATCGCGGTGCCCCTTATCGGGCCCCCTGCTTCATCCTGGTCGGCAACGAATCGCGCGGCCTGCCCGAAGATTACGAGATGGCCTGCGACCTGCGCGTGACGATGCCGATGAAAGGCCGCGCCGACAGCCTCAACGCGGCAGTGGCGGGGGCAGTGCTAGCCTATGAAGTGCTGGCGGGATTGGAGTAGTCCGTTTCCACGAACCCTTAATTTCGTCATTCCCGCTTTGCGGGAATGACGAAGTTTAAAGTACCCCGTTCACCCTCCGCTCAGTCCATCCACGCCACTATGCACATCATGCGTGTCCTCCTCTCCCTTTGCCTTGCCCTCCCCCTCGCCGCCTGCACCGCCAGCGCCACTCCGACAGGCCACGCCGCCTATGCCGGGACCAGTCGGCGCTTCGTCTCGATCGATGGGGAAAAGCCGGCCTCTCCCAACGCCAGGCTCGAGTTCCGCGAGGACGGCTTGGGCGCCAATGCCGGCTGCAACGGCATGGGCGGCAAATGGCGGGTCGAAGGCAAGCGGCTGATCGCCGGACCTCTCACCCAGACCGAGATGTATTGCGACGGCCCCGTCTGGCCGCAGGAACAGGCATTGAGCGCGCTGCTTTCCTCCGCGCCCGAAATCATCCGCGAGGGAGACAGGCTGACGCTCACGTCCAGTGGCCACCGGGCAGAACTGGAACGGGTCGGCAAGGCAGGCTAAGCACGCGCCGTGTTCGAACGTAACGGGGCAATCGTGGACAATATCGTCAAGGCCGGCAGCAAAATCCTTCCGGAATACGCCATCATGCCGCAGCAGGACGGAACCTATCTTTCCACAATCCGCTTCACCGAGCACTTCTCGGGCGTGGAAGGCGTCGTCCACGGTGGGATCGTGTCCATGTTCTTCGACGAAATCCTCGGCTGGGTCGCCAGCCAGACATCCGACGACTGGTGGGCCACCGCCTACCTCCGCGTGGACTATCGCGCGCCGAGTCCGATCGGCGAGACGCTGCGCGCGGTGGTGCGGCCGGTCGAACAGCAGGGCCGCAAATGCCTGCTCAAGGGCGAACTTTACGCCGGCGACCGGCTATGCGCGCAGGCCGAAGCGCTGTTCGTCAAGGCAAGCTGAGATGACGGCGGCGGAGGGTCACTCGCCCGGCTCTCCCACCGCTTCATTATAGCGCGGCGAGCTTTCCACCAGCGGCACGTCGTCAATCTCACGCTTGCCGATCTCGATATGCTTGTCGCGCAGGCGCCGGCCGGCGGAGAGCACGTTGCGTTCAAAGCTGCCGACGAACTTGTTGTAATTGCCGACCGCCGCGTCGAGGCCGGAGCCGACGCGCTTGAGGTGCTCCGCAGCGACCGCAAGCCGATCGTAAAGCTCGCCGCCGATGCGACCGATCTCCTGCGCTTCGCGCGCGAGACCGTCCTGCCGCCAGACCTGCGCTACGGTGCGCGCGATCGCGACGAGATTGGTCGGAGTGGCCAGCAGAACGCGACGTTCGAACGCATAGTCCCACAGGCGTGAGTCATGCTCTAGCGCGGCGGCGACGAAATGCTCGCCCGGCACGAACATCACGACATAGTCCGGCGCTTCGTCGAACTGGCTCTGATAGCCCTTGTTGGCGAGCGTCTGGATGTGGTTGCGCATGGACGCCGCATGCTGGTCGAGGAAATGCTCGCGCGCCTCGTCATCGTCCGCTTCGAATGCGTCCTGATAGGCATTGAGCGACACCTTGGCGTCGATCACCAGCAGCTTGTTGCCGGGCACCCGCACGATCGCATCGGGCCGCAGGCGGCCTTCTTCCGTTTCGATCGAATGTTCGGTGACGAAATCGGTGTGTTCGGACAGGCCGCATTGTTCGAGCAGGTTCTTCAGCTGCTGCTCGCCCCATCGGCCCCGCGCCTTGGGAGCGTTGCGCAGCGAATTGCCGAGCCGTGCAGCTTCCGTGCGTACCGCTTCCTGCCCTTCCTTCATCGACTGGATCAGGCCGGAAAGCTGGCCGAACGCGTCCACTCGCTTGGCTTCGAGCGAGGCAACCTGTTCCTCATAGCTCTTCAGCCGCTGGTTGACCGGTTCCAACAGCGCGGCGACCGCTTCCTTGTTGGTCTTCTCGGTCTGGCCGAAGCGCTCGGCGGCGTTCTTCAGGAATTCCTCCTGCGCCTTGCCCAGCACTTCGCTGCCGGTGAGCCGGAATTCCTTGAGCAATTGCTCTCTCACCGCCAGCAGGCCCTGCTTCTGCTCCTCGAAATGGGCGGCATTGGCTTTCAATGTGGCGAGTTCGGCGCGGAGCCCTTCGCGTTCTCCTCGGACGCGATCCAGTTCACCGGCAAGCCCATCTGCCCGCGCGGCGCGTTCGCTCATCGTCGCCAATTCGCCGATCGCCTGGCGGAACTTGCCGTCCAGTTCCCGCGCTTCCCCATCGCGCGCTTCGAACCGCGCGCGCCAGTCCGCCGCCGGCCGGGAGCCGAAGAACCAGCCGCAGGCGAGCCCGGCGCCCAGGCCGAGCAGCAGCACGATCACGATGATGACGGGAAGGCTCAAGATTCATCCTAGGCTGACGGAACGAATCAGGAACTTAACGGAGGGAATTCGGCAAGACAAGCGACCCACAAAACTTATCGTCATCCAGCGAAAGGCTGGGGTCGCTTGCGTTAGGCGCCCTCAGCCGACCGAGACCCCAGCCTTCGCCGGGGATGACGGTGATTTTCCCTGGAGGAGGGCTAGTTCTTGCTGGGATGGCGGCTCACGCCGCCTTGCGCAGCTTCTCAAGCTTCTTGAGCGCCATCTGGCGCTTCAGGCGCGAGAGGTGGTCGATGAAGAGCACGCCCTGCAGATGGTCCATCTCGTGCTGGATGCAGATCGCCATCAGGCCTTCCATCTGCTCCTCGTGGCGGTTGCCTTCGAGATCCTGCCAGCGCACGCGGCAAGTGGCCGGACGGTCCACATCGGCGTAGATATCCGGGACCGACAGGCAGCCTTCCTGATAGGTGATGAAATCTTCCGACGGATCGAGAATCTCGGGATTCACGAAAACGCGCGGCTCCTTCTTCGTGGGCTGGTGGGTGTGGTGATGATCGCCATGGGCGGTACACACTTCCGGTTCCGCATCGGGATCTTCCGGCTGGAGATCGATCACCAGGACGCGCAGCGGCACACCCACCTGAATCGCCGCGAGGCCGATACCGGGAGCACCGTACATCGTCTCGAACATGTCATCGACAAGCGTCTTCAACTCCGCATCGAACTTCTCGACGGGCTGGGAGATCGTCTTGAGCCGGGGGTCCGGCACTTCCAGGATTTCGCGAATGGCCATGGACGCGAGGTAGGAGCGACGCTGCCAATGGTCAAGATTATCGAGGAACCGCGCGGCGGCACAGGGCGTTTGGGCGCTGGCGGAAGGGATTTCAGGAAGGAGAAACCCATGCCCCAGGCCGATACGATCAAGCAGCTCGAAACCCGTTTCTGGCAGTCGATGAAGGACAAGGACATCGATGCCGCAACCGCCCTGATCGCGGACGAAGCGCTGGTGACCGGCCCAGCCGGCACGATGAAGATCACGCCGACGGAATATGGCGAGATGACCCGCGAGGGCCAGTGGACGCTGAAAACCTTCGAATTCGACGATTGCGACGTTTTGTTCCCGAACGACGATACCGCCGTGATCGCCTATACGGTCCACCAGACGGGCGACTGGAGGGGCGAAAAGATGGACCTGCACTGCGCCGACAGCAGCACCTGGGTGAAGCAGGACGGCGAATGGAAATGCTCGCTCCACACCGAGACGATCCTGGGCCATATACCGATGAGGAATTGAGCATCCCGATCGGATGACACGATGATCCGTTAGCGGAAACTCACCCCACCGGCCGCCGCGCCCGCAGCGCCTGGGCCAGCGTGCCCTCGTCCAGATAATCGAGCTCGCCCCCCACCGGCAGGCCGTGGGCGAGCTGCGTGATCCGCACCGGCAGGCCTTCCAGCCGTTCCGCGATGTAATGGGCCGTCGTCTGCCCTTCGAGCGTGGCGTTCATCGCCAGCACCACCTCGTCGATCCCGCCCGCCTGGACGCGATCGAGCAGCTTGCCGATCGACAGATCTTCCGGCCGCACGCCTTCCAGCGCGGACAGCCTTCCGCCCAGCACGTGGTAATGGCCGGTGAACAGCTTCGCCCGGTCCAGCGCCCAGAGATCGGCGACATCCTCCACCACGCAGAGCGAGCGCGCATCGCGCCTGGGATCGATGCAGATGCCGCAGGGATCGCGCGTGTCGACATTGCCGCAGCGGCTGCATTCCACCAGCGTCTCGCGCACGGCGGAAAGCGCTTCGAGCAGCTGGACGAGCGATGTTTCACGCCGCTTCACCAGCCACAGCACCGCGCGTCGCGCCGAACGCGGGCCGAGGCCGGGCAGGCGCGCCAGCGCGGAGGCCAGCGTCTCGATCTCTTGCGATGCCATGAGCCGTTCCCTAGAGCCTGTGACGCCTAAATGGAAACCTTCCGTTCGTGTCGATGCGCCTCCAGATTCACCCTCCTTTCGTCATTCCCGCGAAAGCGGGAATGACGAGAAGAAAAAGGAAGCCGAGTGAAAATCACCTTCATGGGCACGCCCGATTTCGCCGTGCCGACGCTCGCGGCGCTGCACGAGGCCGGGCATGAGATCGCGGCGGTCTATACCCAGCCGCCGCGCCCGGCGGGCCGGGGCAAGCAACTGCAGCCATCCCCGGTGCAGAGGGAAGCGGAAATCCGCCATCTCGAAGTGCGCTATCCCGCCTCGCTGAAGGACCCGCAAGTCCAGGCCGAATTCGCCGCGCTTGGGGCCGATATCGCGGTGGTCGCAGCCTATGGGCTGATCCTGCCAGAGGCGGTGCTGAACGCGCCCGCGCATGGCTGCCTCAACGTCCATGCCTCGCTGCTGCCCTACTGGCGCGGCGCAGCGCCGATCCAGCGCGCGATCCTGGCGGGCGATCCGGTGACGGGCGTCACGATCATGCAGATGGAAAAGGGCCTCGATACCGGCCCGATGCTGGCCATGGTGCGCACACCGATCGACAGCAAGACTGCGGTAGAGTTGACCGCGGAGCTTGCGGAACTGGGCGCGCAGCTGATGGTCGGCACGCTGATCGATCTCGCCGGGCACCACGCCATTGCACAGGACGATGCGCAGGCGACCTACGCGCCGAAGATCGACAAGGCGGAAACGCGGCTCGATTTTACGCGCGACGCGGAATTCGTCGAACGCCAGGTGCGCGCCTTTGCGCCCTTAGCCTTTTTCGAGATCAAGCAGGAACGCTATCGGGTGCTGGAAGCCCAGGTGGTGGGGCGGGATGGAAAGCCCGGTACGGTGCTGGACGATCAGCTCACCATCGCCTGCGGCCATGCCGCGATCCGCCCCACGATGATCCAGCGCTCCGGCAAGCCCGCGATGGAAACCGCCGCCTTGCTGCGCGGCCATGCGATCCCGGAAGGGACGGTGGCGGGATAAATGCAAGCCGTCATCCCAGCGAAGGCTGGATCTCTTGCGGCTGGGTACGACATCGACAGCGATTCCAGCCTTCGCTGGGATGACGAGTAAATTTCAATTCCCGTCGATCTTGTTCTACTGCCCACCCATGACCCGCTTCGCCCTCACCCTGGAATTCGACGGCACGCCCTTCATGGGCCTGCAGCGCCAAGCGCATGGCCCGTCCGTGCAACAGGCGGTGGAAGATGCGGCGCGGGCGATCTCCGGCGAGACCATCACCATGCACGCCGCCGGCCGCACCGATGCCGGCGTCCACGCACTCGCCATGCGCGCCCATATCGAGATCGCAAAACCGTTCGATCCGTTCCGCCTCAAGGAAGCGCTGAACGCGAAGATGCGCCCTGCCCCGGTGGCCGTGACCCATTGCGAGGAAGTGGCGGATGATTGGCATGCCCGCTTTTCCTGCATCGGCCGGCGCTATCTCTACCGCATCCGCAACCGCCGCGCGCCGCTGACGCTGGAGGCGAACCGCGAATGGCTGGTCCACCAGCCGCTCGATGCGGAAGCCATGCACCGCGCGGCGCAGGCGCTGGTCGGGCGGCACGATTTCTCGACCTTCCGCTCCGCCCACTGCCAGGCGCGCGATCCGGTGAAGACGCTGGATCGGCTGGATGTGCGGCGTGAAGACGACCGGGTGCTGATCGAAGCGGCGGCACGCAGCTTCCTGCACCATCAGGTGCGCTCGATGGTCGGCTGCCTGGTGCTGGTCGGGCTTGGCCGCTGGAAGGAAGAGCGGATCGCGCAGGCGCTGGCGGCGCGTGAGCGGCAGGAGTTGGGGCTCAATGCTCCGGCGCATGGGCTGTATTTCGTGGAAGCGGTGTATCCGGAGTAATCACTCGTCATTGCGAGGAGCGGAGCGACGAAGCAATCCAGAGCCCGGCGCGCAAACGCTCTGGATTGCTTCGCTTTGCTCACAATGACGGTTAGTTCTTCCCAACCACGCTTTCCGGCA